>JAGOPM010000034.1 GCA_017991975.1 Candidatus Parcubacteria bacterium
TTTATAAGGAGGTTTTATTTTATCTTCAACAAAGCCTTTTTTTTCTAAAGGATCAATTATCTGCCCTATTTGCGATTCATATTCTGTTTCAATCTCACCAGTATTTGGAATTTTTATTAAATCTTGATTTTTTTGCTCTGTTTTAGATTTTATGAAATTCAAATAATTAATTGAAATCTCTGAAAAATAATTCTTGGCTGAAGCCTGTTCCCAATAAGATATTTTCTTAGCGCAACAGAAAGAAACGATTAAAAATACAGCTATCAGGAATATGAATGATTTAATCGGACCAAAATCTTGATTGTTTTTTTTATCTTTCATTTTAAAATCCAAAATAAATAAAAGGCGGCACGACATCAGGAGCAAGAATGATTATTAGAATAAATAATCCGGCGCCAATAAGTATTTGCCAAAAAAATGGGAGTTTTTTCTGGATAAACAAAAATTTATCCCTTATCCCGCTTCCTATAAAGAAAAACAAAATACAAATAAAAACAAAATAGGCCCATTTCCATTCTAATGTTCCCGAAAAATCAAATTCCAAAATTTTTCTAACAAGGTCCAAACCTATGCTAACACTCTCTGCTTTAAAAAATATCCAAGCAAAACAAATGAAATTAAAAGTCAGTAGCCAAGAACCAACCCTTGCAAAAATTTTACGAGATTTAGCTATAACTTTCCTATTTACTAACTCGATTTTCGCTATAGATTCAATTTTAATCTGTCTCGCGCGATAAATAATTGAAGCAATACCATGCAAAAATCCCCAAAATAAAAATGTAAAGCTGGCTCCATGCCATAATCCTGAAACAATCATTACAATCATAATATTAAGATATAAATGCCAATTAGGAACCTTCATTCCACCTAAAGGAATATATAAATAATCTCTAAACCATGATGATAAACTTATATGCCATTTTCTCCAGAAATCCTGGATATTTTGCGCTCGATAAGGATGATCAAAATTCAAAGGTGATTTAAACCCCAAGAGTCCGGCTATTCCTGTTGCCATATCAGAATATCCTGAAAAATCGCAATAAATGACAATTGCATAAGCATAAACAGCAGCAATAGCCATAAAAGAATTATAATTTTGCGGAACCGAAAAAACCTTATCAACTATTTCAATACTCAGATAACTGGAAACAACCAATTTTTTGAATAATCCAGAAAGAAGCTGAGCGCAATAATTATGGAAATCATTTATTTTTTTTGCTCCGCCATTTTCCAATTGATCTAAAAAAAATTTAGGACGGGATATTGGTCCAGAAAGAAGTTGAGGGAAAAAAGCCATATAAATAGAAAAATCTAAAAAAGAATAAGACGGTCTTAAATCTCTTCTAAAAATATCAATATTGTATGATATCGCTCTTAAGATATAAAAAGATAATCCTACTGGAAAAATTACGGAAAAGAAAAAAATATTCGCATGTATTCCAAAAAAACCTAAAAAATTTTCCGCAGAAACCCGGAAAAAATCATAATATTTATAAATTCCAAGGACTGAAATATTTATAAAAATAGTCAACCAAAGTATCCATTTCTTGTCTGTTCTCCAAATAATCTCTCCTGAAACAAAATTAAAAGCTGTTATGGCAACTAATATCAATGTAAAATTAACACTCCAGAAAGAATAAAATAGATAACTGACAAAAAGCAAAAACAGCCTCCAAAATAGAGGCCATTTCTTCAAAAACCAATTAAAGAAAAAAACTACCAGAAAAAAAATAAAAAAATCAAAAGAAAAAAACTGCATTATTTTATCTGCAATATTTATTTATCGCAGATGGATTATTCCAATATTTTTTTATGCAATCAGTCCTTCTAACAACCTGATCGCCATACCATGCCCAGCCGTTATAAGCAATTGCGGCGCTCCTCTCTCCGCTACCATTAGCTTTTGCCCCTTTTTCTTTCAAATAAAAAGCCGCAGCAACAGTAGCATCACAAGAGTTCCATGGACTAGCAGGATTATGCAAGGTCTTACTGCTTATTTTTCCCGATCGAGTAATCCATTCTTTTGGCATAAATTGAGCAAATCCCATAGCTCCCCCAGTTCCTGATCCTCCACAGGAAACTTCTATTTTTCTCCAATCAAGACCTAAATCCTGACACAATTTTTTAAATATTTCGTAATCTCTTTGACTCCTGGCATTGCAATATTTTCCAGTATCAGAATGATAAAGACAACCTCCCATTCCTTCTCCAAGATTAGACTCTTGTATTAAAATTGATAAAAGGAATTCCTTTCTTATTCCCATATCCGCCCCTACTTTTTCAACCAGTTTCATTGCATCGGCTAAAGGAATATTGCTGGCAAAAGATTCATGAGTGCATGCTTCTCCATATTTAGATTCTCCTCCATAAATTGTTTTTTGCATTCCAGAAGTGTCTATTGGTTCTATTTTTTCAGAACAATTCTTTCCTATATCATTTTCAAGACAAAAACTTACATAATATTTTTTATTTATCGAAAAAACAAAATCAACATTTTTCCCCGATTGCAGTTCCTGCGTTCTTATTTTCCCAAATCTTAAATCAACATAATAAATTGTTTTTTGCTCTGAATCAGATTCAATAGTTTTTATATTGTCATCAAGAATCCTGTATTTCAAACCTGAGTTGGCCTCTCTTATCAAAAACCATTGCCTCATTACTGTTTCATTTCTATTGATATAACTCGATATTCTTATTAATCCTTTTTGATTATTTTTTTCTATGCTTATCGGATTAGGTGTAGGAAGCTTTCCCGAGATCATGAAAGGAAAAAAATTTTGAGCATCTTTTCCGGCAATTTTTTTATCTTGAGATCCTTTTATCAAAAAAGCTATTTTATAATTAACATTAGGTGAAAATTGAAATATTCTATTAGAGTTTATATTTGGAGTAAAATCAGCATTGCAATGGTTCACTGTAACATTTTTATTAGTGGCAAGATTAAATGTTGCTGTTTCTCTACTGCTAGGTAACACTTCTCCTGTTATACAGTATAAATCTTTTGTTTTTTGATCTTGGATCACAAACCAATAATAATAACTCTGGCTTCCAGGTTTAGCGGATCCTGAAATTCTCAATATTTTATTTGTATTATCATAATCTAAAGGAAGAGTTTTCGCGCTCGGAAAAGTAGGAAAAAGAAATTCTTTTCCCCAATCAGCGAATTTTAATCCCATAAACCCAGAAGACACAACATAAGGCTGGCAATAATAATCAGTTTGATATTTCTTTTTAAAAGTTATGGTCTTATTTTTTATTTTATCTAATGAATTATCTTCAAAAAATTTTTCTTCTATATCGCCTTTTTCCCTCCTACATTCTATCCCGACTTTAGAAACATTATTTTTGCTCGGATATTTGATTCTTAAAATTAATCCATCTTGGTCCATTTTGATTATTTCATGACAGATATCTTCGTCGGAACAATTTGATCCAGCGCTTGCTAAGCCTGATTTCTTGATATCTATTGTTTTTACATCGGAAACGGCTTTAAA
>JAGOPM010000012.1 GCA_017991975.1 Candidatus Parcubacteria bacterium
CATGGGTGGATTGTATTGCTACTGCATCAACACTCGATGGCTCAGGCACATCAACTCAGATCGCGTATTGGTCTGATTCAAATACACTAACTTCGACATCAAGTTTTGTCTGGGATAATACAAATGGCAGATTAGGTATCGGCACAAGTACGCCCAGCACCACATTTCAAGTTTATGGAACTTCCACTTTGCGCGATATAGTGCCAGATGCCACTTTAACTTATAATTTAGGCGCTTCAACAACTCGCTGGAATAATGCCTGGATTTCAAATATTTATCTTGGCACAAGCACTTGGGTAATTTCGCAGGCAAAGGACGGAAGAGTGCAATTTTTAAACAATGCGGAAAGCGGAAAAGAAATTTTTACCATTGCTTCAAACGGCAATGTTGGAGTCGGCACAAGCACGCCAGCAAGCAATTTTTCGATTGACGGAGGATTGCTTTTAGCTCCAACCACAACTGTTCCTTTAGCAGTAAACGGATCGATGTATTACGATTCAACTGATGGAAAATTTAAATGTTATCAAGCAGGATCATGGACGAATTGCATAGGAACTGGTGGAACAGGGGAGCCTGCAGGATCGGATTCATATGTTCAATACAATAATTCGGGATCTTTTGGAGGCGAGAAAACTTTTGTTTGGGATGATACAAATGACAGAATGGGTATTGGCACATCGACTCCGACATCAAGCTTAGAAATATTTTCTTCAACCACTAATCCTATTTTAACAATTAGCTCCGGAGAAAACGCAAGCAGTTATGATCCTAGAATTAGGCTTTCTGCCGGATTGGGCATGCCAGTTGCAAAATTTAATATCGGATATGATTATTCTGAAGACATGTTTAGAATAGTCGCGGGCGATACTATGACAGCAAATAAAGGATTAGAAATTACGCCATTATTGGAAGTGGGAATTGGCACAAGCTCCAGACCAACTTATTCTTTAAATACGATTGACGCTTATTTTGAAGGTGATACAACTTTTGCTGGATTAGGCATATTTAATAATGGAGTCAGCATTACGAGATTATTATTAGTTACAGGCGATATAATTTATACAGGAATAATAGCTGACGCTAATCCAGACCTTGCTGAAAAATTTTTCACAAAAGATGAAAGTATCGAATCAGGAGATGTTGTTGCAGTTGATGTATTTAATAAAGAACATATTGTAAAATCAGACAAAGAATATCAAACAAGCGCTATGGGGGTTATTTCAACCCAGCCTGGTATTATTCTTGGAGGATTGATTGAAACCAACGGAGCTAATGTTGCCCTTGCAGGAAGAATTCCAGTTAAAATAAATTTGAATAATGGAGAAATAAAAGCTGGAGATTATTTAACAAGTTCTGATATTCCAGGAATTGCCATGAAAGCAACTAAAGCTGGAAAAGTTTTAGGAATTGCGCTTGAAGATTTTTCTCAAAGCGATTTTGACTCAGGGAAAAACAAAATAATAATGTTTGTCGATCCTCAGTTTATAGGAAACGATTTAATAATTGCTCAAAATCAGATAGGGGAAGTGATCACGCAATATCAGCTCACTTTGCAGGATATTCAAAACAAACTTTCTGAAATTGGAATAGTTTTAAATCAAGATGGATATTTTGAAGCGAAAACAGTTAAAGCTAAGAAATTAATAACTGAGCAGATAGAATTAATAGATAAGACTACCCAAGAATTGCATTGTATCTGGTATGAAAATGGAGTTCGCCATGAAGAAATAGGCGCTTGTAGCGATGTTTTGCAAGAATCGACAGGATCTAACATTCCAAGTCAGGTAAGCGATCCTGCAGATGCAAGTTCTACTGCTTCTCAAACGACAAGCACCCAGGAAAGCAATTCTGCCACAAGCTCAGTTGTTTCCCAATTGCCTTTGGAACCAGATGCTTCATCGATTAATTCAACAAGCGGATCTTTACCTCCAGAGCCAGAGAGCCAGCCTGTCAAAAATCCTGAATCTATTGTTTCTGAACCAGTTGCTTTGCCAGAAGAGCCTGTTTTAGAATCGCAAGCTCTGCCAAGTCAATAAATAAAATTATATGGTTATTAAAGAAAGAATTTTGGATAAAATAATAAGGATATCAATTTATGCTTTGGTATTCTTGATGCCTTTGTTTTTTTTAACAGGCAGTTTTGAATGGTTTGAATTCAACAAATTTTATCTGTTGGCATTTTTATCGAGCTTAGCTGGCATTTTATTTCTTTTTAAAAAGATATTTTTACAAAAATCTTTTTCAATTTCATTGGAACTCCAAGATTTTTTTGTTTTACTTTTTTTGGCGTTTGTGTTTTTCTCTGTCTTATTTTCAATTGATCCGATCAGCTCTTTTTATGGCGCTTATCAGCGGTCAGGGAATGGATTATTGGCGCTTTTTTCAATGATTGTGATTTATTTTTTAGTTAAAAACGGAGAAGATTTTGAATTGGAAAAAAAGAGAATCATCAATTTATTTCTTTTGTCAGGATTTACATCTTGTCTTTTATTCTTTTTCTCCATATTTAATATTTTTGCAAAATTAAAATTTTTGCCAGACATCCTGTCGCGCGCTGCTCTTGGGGTAGGGAGCGATTCTTTGGCGGTTCTCTCAATTTATTTTTCTTTAGTATTATGCGTATTGATTTCTCAGATTGCCAAAAATGCTAAATTCGAGTTAAAGGGAGCGATATTGTTTTTGATGCTTATTTTGGCTTTGTTTATTTTAAACCAGAATGTTTCGTGGACTGTTATTGTTTTCACGCTTCTGCTTTTTGTTTTTTTCGCCATAAAGAATAAAGTTTTTTCATCGAATATCAATTTTTTGCTTGTTCCTATAATTGTTTTGATTTTTTCTTTACTTATGGCGATTCCTGCCGGTAATTCTTTAGTGGCGAAATTAAAAACTCCGGGCATGCCATCTGTTCCTAAAGAACAAAACATTGGCGCTTTAGAGAATTGGAAGATAGGCTGGAAAGGGGCCACGGAATCGATAACATCTGTTCTTTTCGGATCAGGAATAGGAACCTATTCTTATGATTACGCGAAATATAAAACCAGTCCTGCTAATAGGGATTCTTATAAGACAGGTAGTTATCTTGCAGAAATTTTGGCAACTACGGGATTTTTTTCATTTTTAATTTATATTGAAATATTTGCTTTGCCTTTATTGCTTTGGATGAAAAATTTAAGGAATGGCGAAAAAGAAAAAGAATATTTTTCGAGTTTTATTCCCGTAGCTTTGCTTTTTATTTCTCAGATTTTTTTGTATCAAAATATAATATTGATTTTTTATTTTTGGCTATTTTTAGCAATGGCTAAGAGCAACAGAGAGAATTATATCATAAGAAAGGAAATTGAATTCCAAAGTCCAGAATCAGGATTATTGGCGAATAGCTTAATGATAGTTTCCGCGATAATAATAGTTTCTTTTTGGTATCTTGGAACAAGATTTTGGATAGCTGATTACAATTTTGCCAAAGCTCAAGGTCAAAAAGATGTTTACCAAAAAATATCTCTTATCGAAAAATCGATATCATTGAATCCTAATGTTTATCATTATTATGTGACATTGGCATCTGATTATTGGTCTGCTTTTGCTTATGATTTGGCAAACCAAAAGATTTCGGAAAGAGGAGAGATTATCAAGAGGCTTAATAGAATTTTAGAAGTATCTCAAAAAGCGATCAAAATAGCTTCGAATAGGTCTTTAGTCTGGCAATCTGCTGGAAGTCTTTATAACCAAATATCTGTTGCTTTGAATTCTTTGGGTGATAATCAGGAGATGTCTAAAAAAACAATAGAAGCCATAAAATCAGCTAAAGAGCTTGATCCTAAAAATCCTTATATTTATCTTACTGAAAGTCAAGTATATGTTGGTCAGAAAGATTATGACAAAGCATTAGAAAGCATTGACCAGGGGCTTAAGGCCGGAGGCGATATCATATTGGTATTGCAGAAGATAAATATTCTTGATTTGGCATCCAGAACTAAAGATGCGTTTTTATATGCGGTTGAAAGCTCTTCCAAATATCCAAATAATTTGGATATTATTTTCCAGACAGGAAAATTAGCATATAAGATGGGAGACAAAAAATTAGCTTTACAGATTTTTAATGGAATCATAAATGCTCTGCCTAATGAATCCAATTCATTGTATTTTGTAGGTGTTATCTACGAGGATTCTCAAGATATTCCTAATGCTCTGAAATATTATAAAAGGGTTCTTGATTTAAATCCCGGGAATGAAATCTTGCAGGAAAAAATAAAGAATCTTGAAAATAAGATTTATCAGATTTACGAATCGGAATCAAAAGACAAATAATTTTTTAAAAGATGCCAAAATATTCCTATACCGCTAAGAAGCAGGATGGAAAGATCCAGACAGGATTGCTGTCTTCTAAGGATGTTTTTGAGCTTCGCCAGATGCTTGAAAAACAAGGGTTAGAATTGATTATTGCAAAACCTCAAGGAGGAAAAATTGGCATAAGCTTAAATTTACCATTTTTAAAAAGGGTATCGTTGGTTGATAAATTAATGTTTACTAGGAATTTACAAGTTATGGTTGCTTCGGGATTATCTGTCCCGAAAGCTTTAGATATTCTTTCTCAACAAACAAAAAATAAATTTTTTGGAGAATCGTTAGAAAAAATTTCAGAGAGCATAGTTAAAGGGGATAAATTTTCAGATGCATTGTCAAAACATAAAAAGATTTTTTCTGATCTTTATTGCAATATGATTGCATTAGGAGAAGAAAGCGGAAATCTGGATAAAGTCTTGAAAGATTTGGCATTTCAAATGGAAAAAGAGCACAATCTCAAATCAAAGATAAAAGGAGCAATGATGTACCCAAGTGTCATTATTTGCGCAATGCTTTTGATAGGAATGTTGATTATTATTTTTGTCGTGCCAAAGCTTAAAGCTACTTTTGATTCTTTGAATGTAGATTTGCCAAAAAGTACTAAAATTATTTTAAATCTCGGAAATACACTTTCATCTCCTATCTTTTTAGCAGAATTTTTTGGAGGCGCTATATTGTTATTTTTTTCTATAAAAGCGATTAATAAAACAAAAAGTGGCAAGAAATTTTTCGATTCTATGATAATGAGAATTCCGGTTGTTGGCCAAATTGTAAAGAAAAGCAATGTGGCTAATATAATTGGGACTCTAAGTACATTGCTTTCAAGCGGCTTGCCGATAGTTAAATCATTGGAAATTATTTCTAAAACAACTAATAACATATTTTTCAAAGAGTCGTTAATGGAATCGGCCAAAGAAATACAAAAAGGATCAAAACTTTCTGATATCTTGATGAAATATAAAGATATTTATTCTCTGACGGTCGTTCAGATGATAAACATAGGAGAAGAAACAGGGGAAACATCAGACATACTTAAAAAATTAGCTGATTTTTATCAAGAAGAAGTGGTAAGATCGGCAGAAAATATCTCTACGGTCATTGAACCTGTCTTGATGCTTATAGTTGGAGGCGCGGTGGCGTTTTTCGCTGTTGCTATGTTTTCTCCAATCTATTCAATGTTTGGAGCAATACAATGATGAAATACCATTACAATAAGGCAATGGGTCTAATTGATGTACTTATCGGGATTACTTTAATGGCAATCGCTTTTTTAGGAATTATCGGTGCTTATCAATTAGCAGTGCAAGTTAGTAATGAATCTAAGTTGAGAAGTTCAGCTATAGCTTTAGCTAACAAAAGGATCGAGCAGATAAAAAACATGCCTTATTCTCAAATAGGCGCTGAAAACGGATACCCGCTGGGAAGTATAAAAAAAGAAGAAATTGATGATAGCGGATCAGTTTCTTTTACTGTTAAAACTGATATTATTTACGGGATCAATTGTAAAGATGGCGTTGGATTAGAAGAGGGAATGCAATGCCCGGATAATGCTTATGGAGAATGTCCTAATGGATTATGTCCTATAGATGACTGTCCTAATGATTATAAAATGATTTATGTGCAAGTATCTTGGGGTGGAAGATTTCCTGGAATAGTGAAGAATGAAACTATTATTTCTCCTTCAAGCAAAGAACAGGAATGTCAGGAAAAAGGGGGGATACTTTTAGTCGATGTTTTTGATTCTCTGGCTCAAAGCGTTTCGTCTCCTTTAATTAAAATAAAAAGGATTTCTGAAAATCAAGAATGGGAAGCCACTCCAGAAAGCGGTTCTTATGCTTTTGTTTTGCCAGAAGCATCTGACGATTACCAAATTAATGTATCAAAAGATGGTTACTCTTCTGAAAGAACTTATGCTGTAGGAGAAACTTATCTTCCAAGCGGTCAAGTAATCGCAATGCCTAATAAATCAAATCCAAGTATATTTGAAGGACAGACAACAGAGATAAGTTTTATTATAGACAAGGTTTCAGATTTAATTTTAGATACTAAGCAGGTTGTTTCAGACGATATTTATTATGTGAAGAAAAATGGTGATGATAGCAATAATGGATTATCTCCTGATTTTTCTTTTTTGACTATTTCTAAAGCATTAAGCAAGGCCGAAGCTGGAGATATGATATTTGTCGGAGCTGGGACCTATAATGAAAATCTTATCTTCCAATCTTCGGGAATTAGTGGAAGCGATATAACTCTTTTTGCTGATTTCGATGGGAAATATACTGGAAATTATGGAGATGTAATATTGTCGGCGACTAGCACTTATGGGATAGAAATGTCAGGGCGAAATTTTATAACAATTTATGGTTTTAAAATAAAAAATTTTACTGAATCGGGCATATATATATCAAATTCTGGCAATATAAATCTGATAAATAATATTATTGAATCAAACTCTTTGAAAGCAATTGATATCAGAGATTCAAGCAATATAAAAATAAGAGATAGTGATATTTTGTCGAATGGATATGGAATTTATTGCCAGAATTCTAATGGCTTGGATATATTGGGCAATAATATCTCTCAAAATGGCAATTATGGTTTTTTGTCTTTTTCTTGTAATAATATTGCTTTTAAATTTAATTCTATTTATTCCAATTCTGGAAGTGGATTTGTCGCTTCGGCAACGGCTGGTATAGATGCAAGTAACAATTCAATATATTCAAATCAAGGAGTAGGGATTAAAATTTCAAGCAATAGTCAGGGAGTTTTTGCGAATAATAAAATTTATTCAAATTCTCAAGAAGGCTTTTTATGCGAAAATTCATCTAATAATATTTTAAAAAATAATTTGATATACTCCAATAATTTCGGGATTAAAATGACTGATTCTTGTTCTGATTCAAGCATTTTGTCAAATACTATTCATGCTAATACAAGCGATGGAGTTTTGATTGATTCATCTTCACGTAACAGTTTAAATAATAATATAATTTCTGGTAATTTAGCGGGGATAAATGTTAATAATTCAACAAGCACAACTGAGCAATATAATGATATCTATAATAATTCTGAGAATTATAAAGGGATAAATAAAGATGACACAAGTATCAATTCTGATCCTAAATTTATAAATTATTCAGGAGGAGATTTTCATTTATCTCAAATTGCGGCAGGACAACAAGAAAATAGTCCTTGTATAGATAGTGGATCTCAGACAGCTTCTTCTTATGGATTAGCATCAGATTTTTCGACGAGATCTGACAATCAAGGTGATTCGGGAACGCTTGATTTAGGTTTTCATTATTTTACAGGAGATCAAGGATCGGCTCAGAATCTTTTAAGCCCTTTTGGAACAGGGTTATCTAATGTTTCTTTCAAAATACATGGGATAAAAACAGTCGGATTAGATTCTTCCGAAAATTTGATTTATAAATTTTCTACTACTTCCCAAACAGATTCTTCTGGATATAAAAAAATTTCAGGGGTCCAGAGAGATAATTATGCATTTTCTGATTTTTCCAGATCAGGACTTTCGATAGACCTTTTTGTTTCTTATCCGAATAAGATGCCTATAAGCATAGAGGGGGGAGGGACAAGCACAATAATTATGGGTTTTAAATCGCAAAATTCTTTGATTGTGACAGTAAAGGATATATCTAATTCTAATCCTATTTTTGGAGCTAATGTTAGGGTTTATAATTCTTGGAGCGATCAATCTCAAATAAGCGATGTTTATGGAAAAGTTCAATTCCTTCCTTTATCTCCAGAACAATATACTTTAGAAGTTTCGGCGCAGGATTATGTCACTTCTACTGAGACAATAAACATATCTGGACATAATCAAAAAACAGTCAATTTAAGCAAATAAAATGAAATCCAGAGGATCTCAAAAAGCAATGAGCTTGGTTGAAACTATAGTTGTGATAGCTATTTTTTCTATCATATCAATTTCAATAAGCTTGTGGATTGTTGGATTTTATAAGACATATGGATTTATACTTGCTCAAGCTCAAAATGTGATGAAAGCAGAAAAAGCTATTGCGACTATGGTGCGTGAAATTAGAGAAGCAAGCACTGCTCAAGATGGAGCCTATATACTTGCTACAACAACTGATTATGCTTTTTCTTTTTATTCTGATGTTGATAGTGATGATAATATCGAATTAATAAATTATTATATAGAAGGTAATAAATTTATAAAATCAATAGTAAAACCGATAGTTGGTCCACCAGCTGATTATGTGAATGGATCCATTGTTAAGATAATAGAGGCTTCGGATATCATAAATGGTCCATCTGTTTTTAAATATTTCGACAAAGATGGGAATGAGCTTCTTACTACGCCAATAAGAAGAAAAGATACTGAAATGATGCAAGTTGATATCATAATTAATACTAATCCGGGAAGAATTAGCAACTATGAGCTTAAATCTAATGTCCAATTGAGAAATTTGAAAAGCAATATATGAAAAATTTAAAACAAAAAGGAGTCATAGCAGTATGGGTTTTAGGATTTTCTTTTGCTGTTTTAATAATGCTTGGGGGTATAGTCGGGTTTGTTTTGTTGCAACAAAAGACTTCAGTTGAAAGAATGGCTTCTGAAGAATCGCTGCATATAGCCGAAGCAGGAATAAATTATTATAAATGGTATATAAATCAAAATTCTACTACCACTCAAACAATTATCCAAGATGGTAATAATTGGTGTACAAGTTCTCAGACCCTTTCGGTTTGCGGTTCTCTTGATTGGTGTGGACCTTATGAGCATGAATACAAAGATACAAACGGAAATGCATTGGGGAAATTTTCATTATGCACTAAGGGAAAATCAATTTGCGGGCAGATTTTAGGAGCTTATGCAAAAGCAATAGGATATACCGATAAGAGACCAAAAATAAAAAGAGTTATTTTAGCTAAATTTGCAGCCACTACTGTTGCAGAATTTGCATATTTAGTTAATGAAAGCGTCTGGGTTGGCGACGACAGATCTATTTATGGTAAATATCACTCAAATAATGGAATAAGGATTGATGGCACTGGAAATTCTATTGTAAGTTCTGGAGTGGGAACATGGCTTTGCACTAAATCTTTCGGATGCGATCCGCCTAATTGCGATCCTGAATGTACTCATGAAGGAGATGCTTGCCGATGTCCTGGCGTATTTGGAAGTGGAGGAGGGTCTGATTTATGGAAGTATCCTGTTTTGCCTTTTAATTTCGATGGCATAACTTCTAATTTTTTAAAAATAAAGAATTTAGCCAATAGTAATGGGAGATATTATGAACCTTCAATAAATATTGATGAAAATGCTGATGGATATCATTTTATTTTCAAAGAAGACGGAACATTTGATGTCAAAATAATCACAGAATTAAAAGAAGTCAATTCATCAGATGGAGAAAATTTTAAGTGGAAACCGGAAATAATAAAAGATGAATATACTTATAAAACAAATGTAACTACAAGCGATTC
Organism: Candidatus Parcubacteria bacterium; assembly: GCA_017991975.1. Lineage (GTDB taxonomy): Bacteria > Patescibacteriota > Minisyncoccia > Minisyncoccales > JAGOPM01 > JAGOPM01. The sequence continues at coordinate 9,814 of JAGOPM010000012.1, forward strand.
TTGCGGGTTGATTTTTGCTGAAGATAATATTTGGGTTGAGGGTACTATAAAAGGGAGGAAAACATTGGCCACAGCTAATCTTATTGATGATAACGCGCAAACAAGCGCTATTATCAATTGGAATTTAGATTATACGACTTTAGATGGGTCTGATAGTTTTGCTTTATTGGCAGAAAAAGATATTTTGATTCCACTTTGTTCTCCAGGAGGAGATGGTGATACGAGTTACAATCCTTTATGCAATAGGTCTGGATATACTGATAAAATGGTTGTCAGAGGAGTCTTTGTAGCACAAACAGGATTTTTTGGGAGAAACTATTATCCTCAAGCAAAAAAGAATGGCAAGAAATGGGAATCCTATCAGCCGTGGTGCTATAGGAACGATCTTCTTATTTATGGATCAATAGTTTCTCAGAAAAGGGTTGGGACAAAATGGATGTGTGAATGGGGTTATTGTTCTGGATATGAGAATCGTACAAATTACTTTGATCAAAAACTTGCAACGAATCCTCCTCCATTGCTTCCTTACATTTCCCCAGATTTAAAGATTGTTTCTTGGGAAGAATTGCAATAGAATATAGATAAGGAATTTTTTAGAAGAAAAAATAAGATGAGTTTTTTTAATTTTCAACAAAATATTTTTGGTATAGATATTTCTGATACATCTTTTAAGATAGCCAAGCTTTCTAAGAACGGGAAATTTTTCCGTTTGGAATCTTATGGTTCTTTTAATGTTCCAAAAGATATAATTGTTGATGGTCAGATAAAAAATATTGATCTGCTATCAGAATTAATTAAAAACGCGCTTCCAACAGTTAAAGGAAAAAAAATAACTTCAAAGTATGTTGCTTTAGCGTTACCAGAAGAAAAAACTTTTTTGAGGGTTATAGAAACCCCTGATATAAGCGCTTGTTCGTTAAATGAAGCAGCCAAGTTTGAAGCAGAGAAATATATACCGATTCCAATAAATGATGTCTATATAGATTGCGGGTTAGTGGATTCAGAAAGCAAAAAATATTTGCTTTTGGCAGCAGTGGCTAAAGAGACAGCCGACTCTTATGCTTTATGTTTGGAAAAAGCTGGACTGGAGCCTATAGTTTTTGAGCCAAAAACTCAAGCCATTTCAAGAAGTTTAATTCCTGGAAATTTTTCTGATGCCCCAATTTTGATTTTAGATATGGGCGCTCGGAGAACTAATATTTTAGTTTTTTATAAAGATGCAGTTAATTTTTCAGCTACGATTAATTTGAGCGCTAATAATTTGACGCAAAATATTGCCCAAGAGATTGGAGTAAGTTTCAAAGAAGCAGAACAGTTAAAAATTAGAAATCAAAATGAAAAAGCCAAATATGATAAGAGAATAGAAATAGCGATTAATGATTTTATAATAGACCTGGCAAGCCAAATTAGAGGTTATATTAATTTTTATAATGAGAAGCCGTATTCTCCTAAGGAGGGAATAAAAAGAGTGATAATAAGCGGTGGCGGGGCAAATCTTTTTTCTATCAAGGAAAAAATTAGCTCAGCTCTTGGCATAGAAACAGAAATCGGCAATCCTTGGATAAATATCCTTCCGCAGCCAGTAAAAGAGATTCCTTATATAAGTTTTCAAGAATCGCAAGCATATAGTGTAGCTTTAGGATTAGCTTTAAGAGGGATAAAATTTGAAATTTAATATGGTAAATTTACTGCCAGAAGAATATAAAAAAAGACTGAAAAACCAAAAAATATGGAATTTTTTCCTGTCTTTTGAAACAGTTTTATTTTTGATATGCTTGATAGCTGTAATAGGACTTTTCCTTTTAGAATTTTATTTTCAATCGGTGCAATCTTATAATGCAAATATGCTTGAAGCAGTGAAATCAGATTCTTCTCAGATAGATCAAATAAGAAAAGAAATAGATATTCTAAATAAAGAAACTGTCTTGGCTAATCAGATTATGTCGAATCAATCCAAGATATCCCCATGGTTTGGAAAAATAGTCGCGGATATGTCTCCGGGGATGAATCTAAAATATTTTTCTTTTAAAAAGAAGGAAAATAATTTTGATGTTTCGATAGTGGGATATGCTCCAGATAATGATTCGATTGTTTCTTTTAAAAATAATTTAGAAAAGGATTTCTCTGCAAAGATCGATTTGCCATTAGATGCTTTAACGAAAAGGAGAGATATAGATTTTACTATTAATTTTTCTCTATCAACAAAATAATCTATGATAGCTAATACAAAAAATCAAAAGATTATTTTCCTTATTTGCCTGTCAGGGATTATCATGATATTGATTTTAGGTTTTGGTGTTCCTAAAATAAAGGCTATTAACAGGATAGTCGGAGATATATCTGATAAGATAGGCGAGATTAGAACAATAGAAGTAGCTAAGACCCAGACTAAAGAATTGCAGGAAGAAAAGGAGAAATATAAGGATGATTTTGGAGAAAACAGTGCAAAAAAGATGTTTTTAGATATCAATGAATATAAGAATTTTATCAATTCCTTGTATGATTTGGCGGAAAAAAACGGACTTGAATGCAAAATAAATTATTCGGGAGATAATTTTTCTAAAGAAAAAATAAAAGAAGGACAGAATCCATATATAATAATAAGCTTAGAAACATCAGGAAGCTATAATGATTCTTATAAATTTTTGAATAAAATAGAGAATTATCCTTATTTAGTCGATATTCTTGATTTTAAGATTAGCAAGAATAAGGATCAAGGAGTTTTATCTAATTTTTCTATAAAAGTTTATGCAACCCCTAAATTTTGATATTAATTCTTTTAAAACAAAAGTTGGAAATTTTTTTAAATTCTTGCTTGATAATTATTTTTGGCTTGTCATTGTAGTAATATTATTCGTAGTGGCTATTCAAGGATTTTATTTTTATTCAATCAATAATAAAATAAAAAGCGCGCAAGATGAAATTTCTGTTAAAAGCATATTATTGAATCAACAGGAATTTGATAAGTTTAAGGAACTTGCAATTAAACGGAAAAATGCTTTTTTGGAAGATGTTACTATCGATTTAGAAAATCCTTTTTTCCCTGTGTCAGGATCAGATGATATTAAGGCTCAGAATCAATCTAATTCTCAGGAAGCTATAAAGGATTGATTTTTTGTCTTTTTTGGGTATAATATTTTAGCTTCAACAAAAGCGTTTTTTAATGCAAGAAAAATATCTTTTTCTTTAATATTCCTGAAAGTTGCAAATAATTCATTTGCCCCCATAGTTCAATGGATAGAACATTAGCCTTCTAAGCTGATGATGCAGGTTCGATTCCTGCTGGGGGTACTAATAATCATATTAATCGCCTGAAGGCGAATAATATGATTATGTGCCTACGGCACAAAGGAGAAGCGCGATAGCGCCTTCGATTTATTAGATGTTTTTAACGAACGCAGTGAGTTTAGAACTATCTTGTATGCCGCGAAGCGGCCCTGCTGGGGATTTCAATATTCGTATTCCTGATTTGTCTCGCCGTATCCTCCAGATGGCAGAGGATTCGGATTGCGGGTTTAACATTATTTATTATATGGTGGCTATGGTGTAATGGTTAGCACGAGAGTCTGTGGAACTCTCAGTACGGGTTCGAATCCCGTTAGTCACCCCATTTAAAATAAAGCGCTTTTAGCGCTTTATTTATTATATCGGGATTCGAACCAGAAAGGGGGTCGGGGAAATTGGGTATTTCCCCGTGTAGGAAAATACTAAAAACCGAGAGGTTTTTAGAGAGCGAATTCCGAGCTTTGCCGAGGAATAAAGCGATGTTCGATTGCCCGTTAGTCACCCCATTTAAAATAAAGCGCTAAAAGCGCTTTATTTGTTATATCGGGATAAAAAACGAAAAAGGGTCTGAGATCAATTATCTCTTTTAAATTTATTCTTCTTTTTTTTCTTCTAATTGGATAGGTATGATTATTTCTTTTTCGTCTCGCAAAACTGTAAAAGCAAGTTGATCTCCTATTTTATGATTTTGGAGTATGTCATTTAAAGTATTTTTTTCAGTGATATCGATTCCATTACATTTTAAAACTATATCAAATTCTTTTAATCCAGCTTTTCCGGCAGGGGAATCTTTGAGAACAGCTGGTTCTCCCAGTCTTTCTCTAACAATTAATGCTCCATGATCTACATTGATTTTATTTCTTTTTGCTATTTCTGGATTTAAAACAAAGTATCTTATGCCCAAGAATGGTCTTTTTATCTTTCCGTATTTTATTACTTCTTCAAATATTTCTTTTACATAATTTATTGGTATTGCAAATCCAAGATTCTGTGCTCCAGAGACCATGGCGCTATTTACTCCTATGGCCGTACCTTTCATATCAACTAAAGGTCCTCCGGAATTCCCAGGATTTATAGCTGCATCTGTTTGAATGAGCCCGTGCAAGCTTGTTGCTCCAGCATTGCCTCCATATGCGGTTATTCTTCTGCTTAATCCTGAGACTATTCCAAGCGATATTGTATCATCGAATTCTCCTAATGGATTGCCTACTGCCAATACTTGTTCGCCTAATTCAATTTTTCTGGAATCGGGGTGCATTTTGATAAAAGGAAAGTTATATCCTTCTATTTTTAATATTGCTAAATCAACCATTGGATCTCTGGCTATTACTTTTGCGGTATATTTTTTTTCTGGATCAAGCAACACTGTGTATTCAGAATCTGGATCAGCTACAACATGATTGCATGTTACAATATATCCATCTTTAGTGATTAAAAAACCAGATCCTCCTCCGATTTTCGTCTTTTCTTTTTGTCCTTCAAAAGAAGGCATCATTATATCTTCTCCTCCCATAGGCATAGCAAAGAATCCAGAAATTTTTGGTAAATCCTTTGATACGACAATAGTTATTGCAGCAGGGCAGACTTTTTTAGCCACTGAAGTTATACAAGATTTATTCATATATTTTTCTTTATTTTACCATAATTTTGCAGTTGCCAACAGAGAAAAAAAGTGTTAAATTATATTATCAATATTATAGAACTTTAATAGATTTGTTCCCAATATTTGGGGCTTATTTATGCTTGTTTTCCGCTCTCATAGTTCAATGGATAGAACAAGGGACTCCTAAGCCCTAGATGCAGGTTCGATTCCTGCTGGGAGCACATCTATGGGCTCGTGGCTTAGTTGGTAGAGCACCTCCATGGCATGGAGGGGGTCAGGGGTTCGAATCCCCTCGAGTCCACTTTATTAAATTTAGAAATATGGAAAAGCCTTTGAAAGTAGCAATTATAGGAGCTGGAACGATAGGGCTTTATATTGCCGATAAATTGTCAGAACAAGGTCATTATGTAAGTATTTTTGAAAAGAAATCAGATACAAGTAAAAAAATTTGTTCTGGATTAATATCGGAAAGGATATGGAAATTCATAGATTATAATCCTGATTTTATAAAAGATGAATTTAATTATTGCTTTGTTAATTTTGGAAGCAAAACATGTAAATTGATTTTTTCCCCTAAACATTATCTGATTGAGAGGGATTTGATAAATGAAAGATTAGTATCGAAATTAAAAGAAAAAGGAGTAAAAATTTTCTTTAATAATTTTATTCAAGAATTGCCGAGTGGTTTTGATAAGATAATCGCCTGTGATGGAGCGACTTCAATCATAAGAACGATTTTAAAATCAGAGAAACCAGATATTTTTTTGGGAGGCAGAATTTTTTTAGATAATAAAAAAGGATTGAAAGACATTAACACATGGTCAAAAAAAGATGGATTTTTTTGGGCGATACCTCATCGCGACAAGATTGAATATGGAGTTATGGGGCATCCAAACGAGTTAGGAAATGATTTTTATCAATTTTTAAAGGATCAAGGATTGGAGTTTGAAAAGAGAGATATAGAATATGCTATTATTCCTCAAGGATTAGTTGTTTCGAATAATAATAAAGTTGTTTTTTGTGGAGATTCGGCCGGAATGACAAAACCGTGGAGTGGAGGAGGAGTGATATGGGGGCTTACTGCCGCAGACATTCTAATCAAAAATTTTCCAGATTTTGAAAAATATAATAGGGAAATAAAAAATTTTTTTGAAATAAAAATATTGAAAGGGAAAATAATAAAGAAAGCGACATATTACATAGGGAATTATTTCTCATTTCTAATTCCAAAAGAATGGACTCGCGACAATGATTTCCCTTTATTTTAGCAAAAGGAGGCGTGCCAGAGAGGATGAACGGGGCGGTTTCGAAAACCGCTATTCGCTTTAAAACCGAATCGGAGGTTCGAATCCTCCCGCCTCCGCCAAATTTAATAATTGTGCGACGGCACAATTATTAAGTGGCCGGAATTGGGAAATAAGGATTCGAAGCAAGGTACTGCCAAATTCAGTAGAATTTGGGAGTGAATCCTCCCGCCTCCGCCAAGTTTTACATTCAGCGAAAT
>JAGOPM010000001.1 GCA_017991975.1 Candidatus Parcubacteria bacterium
GCTTAAAACCTTGGATGGGCCATTGGCATGGCTTAAGAGCATTGCAAAGAATAATGGAATGGGCTGTAAAAAACGATATCTCTTGCGTTTCTTTTTGGGGAGCATCGATAGATAATATATTGAAGCGCGATAAAAAAGAAGTGGATTTTTTGATGAAAATTTTTAGAACTGAATTTGAAAAACTCTCAAAAAGCAAATTTGTAAAAGACAATAAAATTAAAATAAATGCAATAGGAGAATGGAAAAAATATTTCCCTAAAGACACTACCGATTCAATAGAAAAATGCATCAAGGCAACAGAAAAAAATGATAAAATAATTGTTAATTTTTTCTTGGCTTATAGCGGTATAAAAGATATGTCTGATTGCATAGAAAAAATTGCAGAAAAGGGGATTAAAAATATAACTAATCAAACAATAAAAGAAAATCTTTTAACTAAAAATCTTCCTGCTGTCGATCTCTTAATCAGAACAGGAGGGGAGCCTCACAATTCAGACGGATTTTTAATGTGGGATACTGCCAACAGCCAATATATATTCTTGAAAAAATATTGGCCTGATTTCAATGAGTTAGATTTTGCAAAATGCATCAAAGAATATAGTAAACGAGAAAGACGATTGGGAGGATAAAATCTTATAGTTAAAAAAGAGGGCAACCTCTTTTTTAATTTGACTAAAAATATATTATATGCTATAATTAATATAAGAACCTTAAAAAACAAAAAGGAGGAAAAAATGAATTTTATCGAATCGCAAATTACTATCCAAAATAGCTGGATAATAATACTGCTTTATTCAATAGTTTCCTTTGCATTATTACTTTATATGTGTATCTGGAAAGAGAGCGCAGGCAAATAATCTGAAAAATCACTATGGCAGTTAACGTGGCTATTTGCTGCCAAAATAAATACTCTGCAATAAATAACCACAATACCATGCGATGATCCCAAAAAAACTCCAAAATCCGAAAAAGGATGCCACGATCCTTTTTCGGAAAAATTTTTTCAAGATTAATTATCTGAAAGGAGAAAAAATGAAAGAACCTCTGAAAAAATGGACCGCAATCGTTCCAGAAATTAATGATATATCAGAGCTTATTTGGATAAAAAAATTTCCTGAGAAAAAAGATCCTTACTGTTCTACGCCTTGTTTTGCAATTAATTTAGGCGCGGATAGGAATAATACAATTCAAACAAAATTCATTACTACAATTATTAATTATGTTTATTGCATAAAAAAAGATCAGGTCTTGTCTATCGAAGAAATGATAGGTCAAAATTTCTATATTAGAAATTTTTGCCCAAAACCAATGCCCGAGACATTAGAAGAATTAGAAGAAAAAATGTCAAATAATCCAGGCGTTTCCGAATATGGAAAGCTAAAAAAGATTACAAAAATTCCGATTCAAAATACTTCTTCATTTTATAGAAAAAGATTCAAAGTTATACTCCTGATCGCCGAATTTAAGATAAAAGGAAAATCAAGAGAAGCATTACTTTGCGATATAGATATCGCTGATCCAAAAAAATTGAATAGTGATATATTCCGCAAAAGAATATTGGCAGAGAATAATAATTATTCCGGCTCTAAAATAATGGCTATAGAACCATTGGAGATATAAACAAATTAAAAAAACCTCAAATATTTGAGGTTTTTTTAATTTAAACTATGGAATTGCTGATGAATATCACGAAGTTTTTTAGATGTAACATGAGTATAAATCTGCGTAGCAGTAATAGATTTATGCCCTAAAAATTCCTGCAAAATTCTTATATCAACACCTTGAGAAAGGAGATCTGTGGCAAATGTATGACGCAATACATGCGGAGTAGTATTCAATGGCAAACCGGCTTTAATAATATAATATTTCATTACTTTTTCTATATATCGTGGAGTTAAACGCCTGTCAGAACCTTTTTTTGTACGGTAATTTATAAATAAAGGTTTAAATTCATCTTTGCGAGAATCCAGATATTTTTTTATCCATTCCAATGCTCGAGAGGAAAAATAAACTGTGCGCGTTTTCTGGCCTTTTCCGACAATCGCTAATTCAAAATCATTTTTTCCAACAACTGGTTTAATTTGTTCTCGATTAAGCGAAACTAATTCTGAAATACGCATTCCAGTTGAAAAAAAAGTTTCCAATATTGCGCGATCACGCAATCCTTGAATAGTTTTGACATCTGGCATGTCCAAGAGCTTCTTAAGCTGTTCTAAGGTCAAAAATCTCACTGGTTTTTCATCTTTTTGCCTTGATAATTCTATCTTATCAGACGGCAAAGAATTTATATCGCGTTTTGAAAAATAATTTAACAAAGATCTTAAAGCGATTAAATAGTAATTTTGAGTTGATTTTTTAAGAGGGGAGCCGGCATGGTCATTTTGACGGGAGAGGTAGACTCGGTACTTCCAAACATGATCAGCAGTAAGTTGGTGAGGTAATAGATCTTGCAGATTATTTTTTTTCAACCAATCTAAAAATTTTTTCAAGAAGCGGGAATAATTTTCCTGAGTTTTTGATGATAATCCTTTCTCAATCTCTAAATAATCCAAAAAATCATTTATATGCTGGGGAAGTGGTTTTTTTGAATTTTCCATATATACCAGGAAGGAGCCCCTTCCATATATTCGCTTAAGTTAAATTATGCGAACCTTTATAGATATCCTTATAATATGCCAAACAAGCTATCTTTTCAATACCCTGCCGCGCTAATAGATTGTTTTTCGTTAAAGAATTCTAATATTTTTTTAATAATTTCAAAGCTGTAAAACTTCTCTACTGCTTTTGATCTCAATTCAGATAATTTCTCCGCAAAAGCCGACATAATTCCCGCTTTAAACCTGGCTTGGATATCTCTTGCCCAAAAACTGGCCTTAGGAGCGATTTTTGTATTATAGAAGTTATATATTACCTTTTGAAAATCTTTTAATATCTCTACGCTTGTTTTTATACCTTGTTGAATATACTCTGATCCTTGATTGGAAACTTTTTCCATATCAATCGGTATAATTTGAGCGTTGGCAAAATTCAAACATATTAAACAAAATGCACAAGTTGCAAAAAATAAAATTTTATTTCTAATTTTATCTATCATAAAATTTTATTTTTTGCATTTTTGATTCTTTTCAAAGTTTTTTCCTTTCCTAAGATTTCAGCTATTTCAAAAGGTCCGGCAGAAGCTTCTTTCCCTGATAAAGCTACTCTCAAAGGCCAAAGCAGATAACCTCTTTTTTTTATTACACTGCCATTAGCCTGAAATTCATTTTCCAATATTTCTTGTATCTTTCCCCTATTCCATTCGGTATCTTCAATTTTTGACAATATTTCATATAATTTGTCAAGCGATATTCTTAAATCATCTTGAGTCATTTCTTTCCAGATAAGAATTTTTTTATCATATTCAGGAATATCAACATAAAAATAAGATGTTAAATCTGATATTTCAGAAAGCTTAGATAATCTTTCTTGATAAATAGAAATAGTGTTGCTAATAAATTCTTTACTTAATTCCTCATTATTCATCTTCGAGACATATTTTCCACTTCTCTCTTCAATCAAGCCAGATCTAATTAAATAAGGTAAACACAAATTAAATAAATCTTCTATTTTTTTATTTCTTATATATATTCCATTATACCAATCAAGTTTTACGACATTGAATATCGCTCCACTTTTCTGGCATCTTTCTAAAGAAAAAATATTCTCTAACTCGGGAAGAGAAAAAATTTCCTGTTCTGTCCCAGGATTCCAGCCAAGGAAAGATATAAAATTTATTAAAGCATCATTTAAATATCCAGACTCTCTATATTCTCTTATTGCCTGGACATTATGCCTCTTAGACAATTTGGTATGATCTGATCCTAAAATAAGCGGAATATGGGCGAATTTAGGGCTTTTAAAGCCAAAAGCTTCTTGCATCAATATCTGCTTTGGAGTATTAGGCACATGGTCTTCTCCTCTAATTACATGAGTAATTTTCATGTCATTATCGTCAATTACAGCAGCAAGATTATATAATGGCTTGTCTATCTCCGTAGCAATCACAAAATCTCCGAATAGCGCAGTATCAAATTTTATTTTTCCTAAAATTAAATCTTGAAATTCAATGATTTTCCCAGGATTCTTCAATCTAATCACATAAGGAATATTTTCTTGGAGATTCTTTTCTATTTCTTGCTGATTCAGACTCAAACATTTCCTATCATATAAATATTGTTTCCCTTTGCTTTCCGCAAAATCTTTTTTTCCTTCAAGTTCTTCTTTAGTGCAAAAACAATAATAAGCTTTTCCTTCATCAATCAATTTCTTTATCATCTCTTTGTAAATTTCTTTTCTATTGCTTTGATAATAAAGATAATCATCCCCTTTCCCCGGTCCTTCATCCCAATCAAGTCCGAGCCAATGCAAACCTTCTATCAAATCAGCTTCATATTTCTTATCAGATCTTGCTTCATCAGTATCTTCTATTCTTAAAATAAAAGTTCCGTTATTTTTTTTAGTAAATAAATAATTGAATAAGCAAGTTCTAACACTTCCAATATGCAAGAAGCCTGTCGGAGACGGAGCAAATCTTGTTCTAATTTTTTGAATCTGTTCTTTTTCCATGTTTTTTATCTTAATAAAAAAAATATTAAAAATCAAAAATTCGTTATCAAGGAATCCCTCAAATATTTTGCTATATTCTGAGCTGCCAAAGGAGTTGAAAAATCTTTAGCTCCTTGCTGCATTTTTACGTACTCTTCTGAATTTTGCAGTATCTGTCTCATATTTTCCAAAAGAATATGCGGAGAGCAATTTGACTGTTCAATCACAACGCAAGCTCCGTATTTTTCATATGTATAAGCATTCTTACATTGATGGTCCTGAGCCGAATCAGGAAGAGGAATAATTATACTTGGCATATAATTTGCCGCAATTTCAAAAATATTTCCAGCGCCTGCTCTGCTTATAATCAAATCAGCAGATGAATAAGCATTTTGCAATTCCCCTTCATTTAGATATCCATAAAGCTTGTAACGATTCCTATTCTCTTCTTTTAAAATAACATCAGCTTCCCTTTTGACTTTTTTCTCATTTACACTTCCGCATTGATGTATCACTTGATACATTGAAAGCATTTTTTCTAAAATTTCCAAAACAATATCATTTATATATTGCGCCCCCTGAGATCCACCTAAAAATAATATTGTTTTTATGCTTTGATTAAATCCAAAGTATTGGCAACCAGAAATCTTATCTTTTCTAATTATCGAATATCTAACAGGATTTCCGATAAAAACTCCTTTATTGGCAAATTCTCCCCTATCTTGAGTTTCTTTAAATGCTGTAAAAACAGTCTGACAAAATTTGCTCAATATTTTATTTGTCATTCCACTTACAACATCTGATTCATGGAGAAATATCTTTCTGCGGAATATCCAAGAATTAAAAACTACGGGAAATGATCCATATCCGCCTTTTGAAAAAACACATCTTGGCCTAATAAAAAGCAAAAGAAAAAAAGATTGGATAAGACCAAGTGGTATAAAGAAAAATAAATCAAAAAAATTTTGGAATATAGATATTGGGTTCAAATATCTTCTTATTTTCCCTGAAAAAATAGAATAAACTTTTATTCCCTCTTTTTTAAGTTCTTTATCATAAAATTTATCTCTCGGTCCGATATAATACATTCTTAATGTCTTTTCTTTTATCCTTCCCTTCTTATCAGTAAATCTTGTATTCGGAACTATCTTTTTCAATTCTCGCGCAACAGCAATTATCGGTATTATATGACCGCCAGAACCTCCGCCTGTGAAAATAATTTTCATATTTGCTTTGAAATGTTTAATAATAATCCGACCGCTGTTAATCCAGCAATCAATGAAGACCCGCCCATACTTACAAAAGGCAAAGGCAAACCTGTAATCGGAAACAATCCTATCGCTGAACTAATATTAACAAAAGCTTGACCAATTATCCAAATAACTATCCCAAAAGAAACAAGCCTCATGAATTCGCTTCTTGATTTTTTAGCAATATTGAATCCCTGCAACATGAAATATAGATATAAAAACAATATAGCTATAGCGCCAATGAATCCAAGTTGCTCGCAGACTATAGCAAATATCGAGTCAGTCATAGGTTGTGGCAAAAAACCCATTTTTTGTTTACTCAAACCAAGTCCCAAACCAGTAATACCTCCTGATCCTATAGAGATAAGCGACTGTTTCTGCTGCCATCCAGCACCCATTGGATCTAAATCAGGATTCAAAAATAATTCAACTCTCTGCAACCTATATGGCTCAAATTTAATTAAAATAAAAATTCCGATAATTCCTATTAATACCATCAAAAAAGAATGTTGCCAAGGAGCATCTGACAAAAAATACATTACCAGAAAAATTGCTGAAAGAACCATTAATGTGCTCATATCCTTTTGGACAAGTATTGGAATAATCAAAAGGAAAAAAACAAAAAAAATTCTAATAAAATCTCCATAGCTCCTTATCCTATTAGTGGTCAATTTTTTAGCTAAAAAAATTATAAAAGCCAGTTTAAAAAATTCTGAAGGCTGGATAGAAGTAAAACCTAAATTTATCCAACGACTCGCTCCACCAGCTTTTATTCCGATTCCAGGAATAAAAACAATAAGCATCAATATTACTGTAGCTAAAGTTATATATTCTGCATTTTTCTTAAAAAAATCAATGGGAACTTTAAATGCCAAAAAGCCGCCAAATAAACCAACAAGAACAGACGCTAAATGTTTCAAAAAAATAGAATAAGTATTTCCATATACTTTCTGAGAAAAAGGCGCCGATACATCAGCTATGCAAAGAACTCCCAAGACCAGCAGAATAGATATTGCGACCAATATATTATAATTAATCGATGACGATTTCATTTATAATTGTTTATATATTTTTTAAATTGATCCCCTCTATCTTTATAATCTTTAAACATTCCAAAACTTGGAGAAGCGCAAGATAATAGACAGGTATTTTTAGCGTTTTTGAAGCATAAATCAACGGCCTCCTTCATATTTTTAGCAAAAAAAATCTTCGGTAATTCCTTTTTGAGTTTCTCCATCTCTTTCAATATTCTATCACCCGATCCATGAAAAAAAATTATAGTTCTGATATTTTCAGTTTCTAAAACTTTTTTTGCTAAACCAGAATAATCTATCCCCCTATCAAAACCTCCTAAGATAATAGTATCTAAATTAGGTCCTATTGTGTTAATTGCGTATTCTGTAGCTTGAGGAATTGTTGCCAATGAATCATTATAAAATTTTATACCTTTAACATTACCAACAAATTCCAGTCTATGCTCTAATCCTTGATAAGAATTAAAAGTCTTCTGGAGAATCTGATCACTTATGCTCAGTATCTTAGCAACAGCGCAAACTACTCCTAAATTATCAGGATGTATCTTGTCGTTATTAATACTTTTAAAATTTATTAATTTAGCCTTAGTTTTTATATCTAAATTAGTTATCAAATAATCTTCCGACTTCTGATATTTAGTTATATTTTTTTTAGCATTTTGATATTGTGTAAAATTTTTATAATAATCCAAATGTTCAGGATATATATTTAAAATAACTGCTATATAAGGTCTAATTCTCGCGTTAAAAAGCTGATGAGAAGAAAGTTCATAGACGCACCAATCAGTTTCTTTAGAGGTAATAGTTTTTTTTAATGCAGCTGTTCCTATATTGCCCAATAGACAAACATTATAACCTGCATTCTTTAACAATAGATAAGTCAAAGATGAAGTGCTGGACTTTCCTTTCGTTCCGGTTATTCCTATTATCTTGCCTTTAAAATTATCAAAAAAAATTTCAGTGCTCGATATTATTTTATCAGAATCAAAATAATTTATTCCTGGAGATTTTATCACTACATCATAATCTTTCACAGATTTCAAATAATCTTTCCCCAAATGAAGCTTAACTCTCTTATCTTTAATTTTTATTTCTTCATTTTTATCAGCCACTCCTATTTCTTGTTCAGGAAAAAGTTTCAAAATGAAATCTAAAGCATCTTTCCCTTCCCTTCCATATCCTAATATCAATATCTTCTTGTCTTTTAAATCTTGGATTTTCATTTCAAATATTTTATTAATTTATCAGGTATATTATGTTTCGGATAAAAATCATCAAGCATTTTTTCGGCTTTTTGCAAACTAACTTTAGGTATGGATCTTTTAAAATATCTCAAAAGATAAGGAAGATCATTTTTATCTTTATTCAGAGACATAATCATCGAAGCTATCGCTTCTTTTCTTGTTCCAACACACTCAAAAGGCTTAATTTTTGATAGTCCTATCAATCCTTTGAATATCGGTAATAATTCTTCATCTTCAAATAAATTCTTTTTGAATATTTTTACTAATTCATCTTTTTCCATAAAAGGATAAAGCATCATAAAAACAAAAAGGCATTTAGGGCATTTTCCGCACCATTTGTAGCTTTTGTCAGCTTGGCCGATATTGCAACTCAAAAATTTTCCATGATATTGTTTTAATTCCGAAAATTTTTTAGCTATCTGAATTTCGTGCCATGGCCTTAAAAAACTAAAATATTCTATATCTTTTGAAATATATTTTTTGTAATATTTCCTGAATTTATTTTCAAAATCCAAACTCTTGGAATATTGGTGATTTATTTCTTTTCCTAAATAAAAAGTATTCCCTTCGCTGGCGCTTCTTTCATTTGAAATAACAACATATTTCATCTGATAAATAGCAGCTATCGCAATTCCTAAAAAAGCTATGAAGGCTGAAAATGGAGTATGTCCATTTAAAAATCCTTTCTTGTTGAGCTCTAATAATTTTGGATCAATTATCCTTTCCAAAATAATCGATTTTTGCCCGGATTCTCTAATCACGTTCAATGAAGGTGATGTACTGAAAGCAAAGCAAATTGGACTAAGATCTTTTAATAATTCTAACGTCACGACTGAATCTTTCCCACCTCCTATTCCCACCAATGGCAATTCTTTCAAATTTAAATCAATTTTTTCATGGATTTTATCTCCATAAGAAATAATTTTCAAAAAATCTTTTGCTTTAAAATTAATCTTATTTTCGTAGAAATATTGACCCATTCCATTTGTTATAAGATCTTTCCAAAATTTTAGTTGGTCATTGTTTAGCTTTCCAGCTCTTATTTCTATCACCGGAGAACAAGTCGCCTTCCAATAACTTATCATCTCAATCATACCTATATTAAAAACAAAATTAGCATAATCGGTATCTTTAAAATCAGAAGGCAAAGGTATCTTAATCCTATGATTAAATTCAATATCATTTCCAGATTTGAATTTAAAATCCATTATAAAATTTCCGGCTTCTTTCTTGTACGAATAAGAATCGAATATGAATTTACTATATTTTTTTCTCAATTCTTTGTATTTCATCCCAACATTCTAATTATAACCCCCAATATTGCCGAAATGGCTCCAATTATCCAAAATCTCATTGTAACAGTATAAGGAGGCCAACCTTTAGCTTCAAAATGATGATGTATCGGGCTCGAGAGAAAAATTTTCTTTCCTCTTATTTTCTTAGATAAAAGTTGCAGAATAACCGATCCTGATTCTATAACCAGCAAGAAGCCAATTATCGGAAGCACCATTATTGAATTAGAAAGGAAAGCGACAACAACTAATGAAGCGCACAATGCCATTGTCCCGGTTTCTCCCATATAAAATTTAGCAGGAGGAATATTAAACCATAGAAATGCTAATAAAGAACCAACTATCGCCAAAGCAAAAGCTGCTAAATTGAATTTTCCAAGAAGAAAAGCTATGAAAGCATAAGCGCCAAACATATATACAAAAGATCCTGCAGCTAATCCATCCAACCCATCAATGACTCCGCCGCTATAAGTTGCCATCATAACTAATATAAAAAATGGTATATATAAGATTCCTAATGCTACATTGCCAATAAGTGGAACATAAATAGTATGAATTCCTAATTTGAAATAAATCCACCATCCTCCGACAGCGCCCATAAGAGCAAAAATTACCAGCCTCCATCTCAAACTCAATCCTCCTGCTATATATTTTCCTTTTTCTATTATTTGCAAAACATCATCGACTAAACCTAATATCGCTCCGACAATCAATGCAAAAAAAGCAAGATATGTTTCTCCCCTGTCCACGAAATTAAAATCAGAATAAAAAGTAAAAATAACAGCGATTAATAATGGAGTGAACCAAAAAAGTATTCCTCCCATTCTTGGGATATTTATCTCATTTTCGCAATGAAGTTTGTTATAATATTCCAAATCTCTTCCATCAATCGATTTCTCTCTGACTTTTTTTCTCCAACATTTATTCTGACATAATATATCTATCAATTTAGGAGCGAAAATAAAAGAAAGCAAAAAAGATAGTGATCCTATTGTCAAAACCTTTATTGCTTGAAATGTTATTGGGTCCATCGTCATTGTTTTTTATTTTTTCTTTCCTGAATCAAATTAAGCCTCTGGTCGATTCTTTCCATATCTCTTGGGAAAAGGCTTGTCTGAGCGACATTCTCAATGCCTAAAAGCTGTTTTGTTATTCTTTCAGTTCCTATTGCGAATCCTCCTTCCGGCGGCATTCCGTATTTAAAGGCTTGGAGATAAAATTCAAAATTTCTTTCTGAATTGCCCCATTTGTTTATATTCTCTACTAATTGCTGATAATTATTTATTCTCCTTCCTCCTGTGACAATTTCTAATCCTTTGAATAATAAATCAAAACTTTGAGTATATTCTGCATCTTGAGGGTCTGGATATGTATAAAATGGCCTCTTTTTAGTAGGAAAATGAGTTATGAATATAAAATCAGAATTATATTTTTCTTTCGCCCATTGGCAAATTTTTCTTTCGCCTTCTGGAGATAAATCAGGCTCTCCTTTATCAATATTTATAATTTCTTGAGCTTCCCTTAATTTTATTCTCGGAATCTTAATAGATAAATCTGGCTTCTGCGCTCCAAAAATTTTTAGATGATTATCTTTTACATTCTCCAGCATGCCCTTAACTGTTTTCTCGCAAACATCCATGATATCTTCCCATGAATCTATGAAACCCATTTCAGCGTCCAAGCTTATATATTCGCTTAAATGTCTTGAAGTGACGCTAGGTTCAGCTCTATAAGCTTTGGCAACTGTAAAAACTCTTTCATAAACTCCAACTAAAATTTGTTTATAAACTTGGGGGCTTTGAGCCAAATAAGCATCATAATCGTAATAATCTACATGAAAGACTTCTGATCCTCCTTCAGGAGCAGTTCCTACTATCGCTGGAGATTGAAATTCTGTAAAATCCATTGATTTTAAAGTTTCTCTAAAACCATTTATTAAATCCTCTTGCGTTTTAAAAATATTAGATACTTCATCATTTCTCAAAGATATCGGCCTCCAATCAAAAAGAGTTGGTAGGCTTACATTCATATTTTTTATTTCAAAAGGAAGAATTTCTGATTTTTCCAAAACCTTAAGTTCTTCTGCCTGTAACTCGACAGATCCTGTAGCCATTTCATTATTTACTAATTTATCCGGTCTTTTTTGAATTGTACCTGTTATCTCAATAACAGCTTCTTCTCTAATATCTTTATCTATCAATTCTCCAGAACAAAATACTTGCAACATTCCAGTTCTATCGCGTAAGTCTAAAAAACAAATTTTTCCATGATCACGCCTCGAATTTATCCAACCTGCAACTTTAACAACTTGGCCAATTTTATTTATTGTTTCTATATTGGTTGTACGCTCCATATTAAAATTTATAATTTATTTTCATTGCATCTTTAACCATAGCTAATGTTTCGCGAGCTTCTTTTCCCGCTTTTTCTCTTCCTTCTTCCAAGATACTGCTAATAATTCCTTTTTGATTTTCCATTTCTTCTCGTTTTTCTCTGATAGGATCTAAAAATTCATTGATTATTCCAGCCATCTGTTTTTTGCATTCAACGCAACCCCTTTCTCCTTTCTTACATTCATTAGCGACTGTCTTTGCAATATCAGTATTGTTAAACTGATCAAAAACCTGAAAATATTTATAAATATTGCAAATTTCTGGATTCCCTTTATCGTCTTTTTTTATCTTATTGGGATCTGTTATAGCTTTCATTATTTTCTTTTCAACAGTTTGCGCATCGTCTGACAAGAAAATAGCATTATTCAAGCTTTTTGACATTTTTCTTCCATCAAGCCCAGGCAGTCTTGCCATTACCCCTTTTGGAATTATTGCTTCTGGCTCTTTAAATGTTTCTTTAAATTTTGAATTAAAAGTTCTGGCAATTTCTCTTGTTTGTTCAATATGTGGCAATTGATCTTCACCAACTGGAACAACTTCTCCGCGCATTGATAAAATATCTGCTGCCTGAATTATCGGCCATCCTATAAAACCAAAGCTGACCTCATTTAAACCTCTTTGTTGAATTTCTTCTTTTATAGTTGGATTCCTCTGCACCCTGGGCATCTTAACCATCATCGAGAATATCAAATTTAGTTCTGCAATTTCTGGAATCTGGGATTCGATGAATATTGTCGATTTGTCCGGATCAATACCAACAGATAAATAATCTAAAACTAAATTTTCGATATTTTTTTGAAAATCATCAGTTTCATAAACATGATCAGTCAGATATTCATGATCAGCAATAATAAAATAACAATCATATTCATTTTGAAATTTTATCCTATTGGCAAGAGAACCAAAATAATGACCTAAATGCAATAAGCCCGAAGGCCTATCCCCTGTTAATAATCTTTTTTTCATATTTTTGGCCAAGATGATATTATCAAAGCCTTTTCTTTATTTTTTATAGGAAGCTTTTGAAAAATTGCCTCTGTGACAAAAGGCATAAATGGATGTAATAATTTTAATGATGACAATAAAACATGCATTAAAATTTTTGTTGTATTTTCGCTTTTCTGATTTTTTGCTTTTTCTATATAAACATCGCAAAAATCATGCCAAAAAAATTCATAAACATCTCTAATTGCTTTGGCGAATCTAAAATCTTCTATATCTTGCGTAGTGCTTTCAGTAATCTTCTTTAATTTTTCTAAAATAATATCATCTTCTTGCGTCGCTGGAGAAAACTCTTCGATATCGATCATAGATCCTTCTGAGATATCAATCATCGCGAATCTTGAAGCATTCCAAATTTTATTTGCAAATTTCTTTCCAGCGATAATCGGATCTTCAGAAAATCTAACATCTTGCAATTCGGTTGCCTGCCAAATCAAACCCATTCTTGTTGCATCAGCGCCATATTTAGTTATTAAATCTATTGGATCAATTCCCGTACCTAAAGATTTAGACATCCTTCTACCATCTTTTGCTAAAATAGTTGGATGAATTATAACATTATGAAATGGTATTTCTCCTAATAATTCAGAAGATGAAAAAATCATTCTGGCTACCCATAAATTTATAATATCCCTAGCCGTAGATAATACATTCGTTGGATAAAATTTTTTCAAATCAGGACTTTGTTTATCAGGCCATCCCAACACTGCAAAAGGCCATAAAGCAGAAGAAAACCAAGTGTCAAAAACATCAGGTATCTGTTCAAAACCTTGCGGAGGATTCTTCCCGACATAAATTTCTCCTGTTTTATCTTTATACACTGGCATTCTGTGTCCCCACCATAATTGGCGTGATATGCACCAATCTCTGACATTATCAAGCCAAGAAAAATATGTCTTTTCCCATGATTCTGGATTAAATTTCACTTTATCAGATAAAACTGCATCTCTCGCCTGCTTGGCCAATTCATCCATCTTTAAGAACCATTGTTCTGATGGAATGTTCTCAACCATCTTGTTACATCTAGAGCAATAAGGAACCTGATGAGAATAAGCTTCTGTTTTCACTAAAAGATTTTCTTTTTCTAATTCTTGCAACACTTTTTCTCTAGCATCTGATACTTTCAATCCATGATAGCCATCTGGAGAATTTTGATTCATTTTTCCATACTGGTCGATAACTTCAACTATTTCCAAATTATTTCTTACTCCTACTTGATAATCATTTAAATCATGAGCAGGAGTTATCTTAACTACTCCTGTTCCAAATTCCATATCTGCAAAATCATCAGCAATAATAGGTATTTCTTTTTTAACAATTGGCAATATTGCTTTTTTCCCTATTAAATCAGAATATCTCTTATCTTTTGGATTAACAGCTAATGCTGTGTCTCCAAACATCGTCTCAGGCCTTGTAGTAGCGACTGTCAAAAATTTATCGCTGTCTTTTATAAAATATTTTATATGCCAAAGATTCCCTTTTTCTTCTTGCCACTGTATCTCCAGATCAGAAATACTGGTTTGACATTTTATACACCAATTAACAGTCCTTCTTCCTTGATAAATCCATCCTTTATTATAATAATGCAAAAAAGATTCATAAACTGCGTCAGTGTATCCTTGATCCATTGTAAATCTCGATCTATCCCAATCGCAGCTAACACCTATTTGTTTTAACTGTTCAAAAATCAAATCACCGTATTTATTTTTCCAATCCCATACTCTTTTCTCAAATTCTTCTCTGCCTATTTTAAAACGAGTGAGCCCTTCTTTCGCCAACTCTTTTTCAACCATGCTATGAGTTGATATTCCACCATGGTCTACTCCAGGGACCCAAAGAGTAGAATATCCTTGCATCCTCTTATATCTGATTAAAAGATCTTGGATAGTAGAATTCAAAGCATGCCCCATATGAAGCCTTCCTGTAACATTAGGAGGCGGGATTGTTATGCAATAAGCTGGACCAGATATATTGGGCTTAAAATAGCTATTTTTTTGCCAAAATTTATACAAATCAGCCTCAATTTGGTCGAATTGGTAGTTCTTATCAAGCATATTTAATTGTTTATAGTTTAACAATATTTTGCAAAAAAATCAAAAAAAGAGACTGTGTTAAAACAGCCTCTTTTTTATAATAATCAAAGTATATTATTCTGCTTTAATAGTTCCGACAGGGCACCCTGAAACAGCCTCTTTAACGGGATCATTATCATCAATTGTCTGGTATTCCCTTCCATCTGATTCTACTCCTTCCGGATTTATCAAATGAGCTTTCCCATCTTCTTTTATTTCAAAATATTCCGGATAATTTCCTGCGCACGCTCCGCAACTTACGCATTCGTTTGGATTTATGCTTAATTTCATAATTTTTTTATTTTTTTAATTTATCAAACAACACTTAATTATTGCTTATAAATAACTAATTTGTCAAATCAAAACATTAAAATCCTCTATTTTAACATCAATTTTCTCCCAATCGTCATTATTAGAAAGTAAATTGAATTTAGCGCCCCAATTACTTATATTGTATGACGATTCAGCGCTTCCAAGCTGAATCCCATAGACAATATCTTTCTTAATATATCCTGCCAAGAATCCAGAATTAAAAGAATCACCTGCTCCTGTCATATCAACAATATTTGTTTTTATTACCCCTGCAGTATAAAGCTTATTATTTTGTTTTTCATAAACATAACAACCTTTTTCTCCCTTTGTGACGATCAAGATATTCTTTATGAAAGGAGCTATTTTCTTAATTATCCCTTGGATATCGTCTTTGTTTTCTCCTGATAACTGCGCCCCCTCCTCTTCATTGATACTTATAATATCTATCAATCCAAGAATATCGATTTTTCCATTTTTTATATACTCAATCTGGGAAGATCCAGGGTTAACCATTGTTTTTATTCCATTCTTTTGGGCATGCTTCAAAACAGGCTCAAAAATTTCTAAAGATTTTCCGCCAAATGGCGCTATATAAATCCATTTAGATTTAAGTTTTGAGAAATTTATGTCCTGTAAACTAAAATCATTTGATGCTCCTCGATAAGTGAGTATAGTTCTTTCTGAACCCGGATACATCAAAATTACTGACTGATTACTGCCTTTATCTTTAGAAATTTTAACAAAATTCTTATTAACTCCGAATTTTTTAATATCATCAATTATATCTTTTCCTTCTTGATCATTGCCTATCATTCCCCACCAAGATGTTTTAAATCCTATTTTACTTAAAGCGCAAGCAACATTAGTCCCACCGCCTCCAGTGAAGCTTTTTATTTCCTGAGTATCGATTTTGCTTCCATAGGAAAATGTTATCTCTTCCCCATTTTTCTTATTTTTCGGATCAAGTATCATATATCGATCTCTCGTACCCGATCCGAATATTATTATATCAAACATATTTTTTTATTTATTTTGGCTGAATTTAAGCAAAGTTTTTATAACAGCATCCGGAGTAAGCGACATGGAACTAATTTTACTTTCTATGAGAAAATCAACATACCCAGGAATAGTAGATGGAGCATCTCCGCAAATTCCTGAATATTTTCCTAATTTATTACACTGATTAACTGCTTCCTTTATCAATTTAAATACAGAAGGATTATATTCATTTGAAATATGGGCAATGTGGGCATTATCCCTATCCAGACCAAGGGCGCATTGAGTTAAGTCATTGGAACCTATTGAAAAACCATCGCATATTGCCAAAAATTCCTCTGCTTGGAGAACATTTGATGGTATTTCGCACATTATATAGATTTTTAAGTCAGAACCTCGTTTTAATCCATTTTCTTCCATCAAATCAATAACTTTCTTAGCTTCCTCGGGGGTGCGACAGAAAGGTATTAATATAGAAATATTCTTCAAACCATAAATATCTCTTGCCAGTTTTAGTGCTTGACATTCCATTACAAAAGCCGGTTTATATTTTTCATCATAATAACGTGAGGCTCCTCTCCAACCAATCATTGGATTTTCTTCCTTAGGCTCAAAATCTTTTCCTCCAAGCAATGTTTCATATTCATTAGTCTTAAAATCAGAAAGTCTTACAATTGTTTCTTTGGGATAAAAAGCTGCCGCAATCTGCGAAATGCCCTCAGCCAATTCATTGACATAATATTCTTTCTTATCACTGTATCCAGCAGTAAGTTCATCAATCTGCTTTTTCAATAAAGGATCTTTTATCGAATCATAATTATATAAAGCTAAGGGATGGGCTTTTATTTTTTCAGCAATAATAAATTCTTGTCTTGCCAAACCAACGCCATTAACCGGCAAACTCCAATATTTATAAGCGCTCTCTGGATCTCCTATATTTAACATTATTTTTATCGGCAATTCTGGAATATGACTAAGATTATATTCTTTTATTTCGAAATTTATCATTCCTTTATAAACTTTTCCAATTTTTGCTCCAGAGCAATCAATTGTTACCTGTTTTTCATTTTTTAAAACAACTGACCCGTTTTTAGTTCCGACTATGCAAGGAACTCCCAGCTCCCTAGAAACTATAGCAGCATGCGAAGTCGTTCCTCCTTCATCAGTTATAATCGCTGAAGCAATCCTCATAACAGGAACCCAATCAGGATCTGTCATTCTTGTAACTAATACTTCTCCTTGTTTGAATTTCGAGATATCTTTTACATCGTTTATAATATGGACGCTACCTTGACCTATCTTGCTCCCGACAGCGATTCCAGTAGTTAAAATTTCTCCTTGTTCTTTTATTTTATATTCTTTATATATTCTATTATCATCTTGAGCGTGCACAGTTTCCGGTCTTGATTGCACAATAAATAATTCATTAGTAATACCATCTAAAGCCCATTCCAAATCTTGCGGGCATTGATAATGTTCTTCGATAAGAACTGCCCATTTTGCCAATTGGATTATTTGATCATCGTTTATGCAATATCTCTGCCAATCTTGTGTATTTACTTTCTCCTCTTTCAATCCCTGATTTGAATTATAAACATATTTTCTGTCCTTTCTGCCGATATTTTTCAAAATAATAGCTTTTTTTCCTTCTTTTAATCCAGGTTTGAAAACATGAAAAGTATCTGGAGTAATAAGACCTTTTACAATCATCTCTCCAATCCCATATATTCCGCTGATTAAAACAATATTCCTAAAACCTGTTTCTGTATCAAGCGTAAACATGACTCCAGAGCAACCTTTATCAGAACGTACCATTTTTTGGACTAAAACTGAAAGAGCTACAGATAATTGATCAAATCCTTTTTCTTCTCTGTATGCTATAGCCCTATCATTGAAAAGTGACGCTAAACAATTTTTTACTGCTTTCAAAAGCTCATTTTTTCCTCTTACATTCAAAAAAGTTTCATGTTGCCCAGCAAAACTGGCATCAGGCAGATCTTCAGCAGTAGCAGACGATCTTACTGCAACATCAGCTTCCTTCTGCTTATATTCTTCAGACAATATTTTATAATTTTCTAAAATTTCATTCTCTAAATCTTTGGGAAATTTTCCAGATAATATTTTATTTCTTATTTTTTTGCCTTCAGACTGCAATTTTTTTATATCCTTAGCATTAAAATCAGAAAAAACTTTCTTAACATAATCAGTTATCTTGTTATAATCCAAATAATATCTATATGCATCAGCAGTAAGCGCAAAAGCATTAGGTATTTTGACACCTTTCTCAGTTAATTGGGAATACATTTCCCCCATTGAAGCATTTTTGCCTCCGACCAAAGGAACGTCTTTTTTCCTTAAGTCCTTAATCCAAAAAATATACTTTTTTTCTTGCATATTCTTATTAAAGAATTCATAGCTATCACAGCCCTTCTCGGATCTGTGTAGTTAGGAATGTTATTTTCTTCGAGCAAATCGATTGAATTTTGTATCAAATGGCCTCCAACAAAACTGCAAATTATAGCCTTGTTAGGAAACTTTTCTTTTGCATCAATAATGACTTTGGCATTCTCGAGAGGGTTAGTCATCATTTGCAAAGTTTGTATCACAATCACTCCATAAACATCATGTTGCTTCAAAATTTCATTAAGCGCAGTCTGGTATCTTGATGGATCTGCGTCTCCCAAAACATCTATAGGATTTCTTTTAGACCAGGCAGGATGCATTTTTTTATCAATCTTTTTTATGGTCATTTCCTTGAGAGCTGGGAGTTTTATCCCGCTTTCAAAACAATAATCCACAGTCAGAATACCAACTCCTCCTCCATTAGTAACGATAGCGACTCCGTTCTTAATAGCTGGCTGCCAAGAAATCGCCTTAGCTATATCAAACATTTCTATAATCGAATCAGTTTCGATAACTTCTGCCTGTTTGAAAGCAGTTTTATAAACTTCATAATCTCCAGCTAATGATCCAGTATGGGTGCTCACCGCTTCTTTAGAAAGCGATGTTTTTCCAGCTTTAATTACAATGATAGGTTTTCTTGATTTTTTGGCGGCATTTAAAAATTTTTTTCCATCTCTTATCGATTCAATATATAAAGTTATCACTTTTGTATCTTTGTCTTTTATCAGATATTCCAAAAAATCTATCAAATCAAGATCAGCCATATTCCCCAATGATATTATCTTTGAAAAACCGAAATTTTCTGTTAGAGCCAAATCAATCACTGAATCAATAAGCGCCCCTGATTGAGAAACAAATGCAATCTGGCCTTTCTTTGGCATTGCTGGCGCAAAAGATGCGTTTAAATCTTGCAAAGGATTTAGAATCCCAAGACAATTCGGTCCAATCAATGGAATATGATTTTCTTTCAATTTCTTGGCTATTTGATCTTGCAATATTTTTCCATCTTTTCCTGATTCTGCAAAGCCAGCAGACACTATGATTACTCCACCAACACGCTTCTCGATACATTGATCAACAATCTTTTCAACTATCTGCGCTTTTACTGCAATAATCGCCAAATCAACTTTTTCCTCTATTTGATTAATCGTTTTATAACATTCATATCCATAAACAATCTGATAATTAGGATTAACGCAAAAAATTTTTCGCTTATGACCTTTTACCGAAAGATTTTTAATCAATCCGAAACCAACGGAATTTTCAACTGGAGAAGCTCCTATTACAGCTATTGTCTTTGGCTTGAAAATCTTGTCTAAATTCATATTAAAAATTTAAAATCTATAGCAACTGCCTCTTTCTGATTGACTATTATCGGATTCAAATCTATTTCTTTTATTTCTTCATGTTCTAAAGCTAATTTTGAAATCGCCACCAACGCTTCTGCTAAAGCTTTTATGTTTACTGGCTTCCTGCCTCTAGCGCCTGATAGAATAGGATAGCTCTTTATTTCTTTTATCATTTCAATCGCTTCTTTTTTGTTTATAGGGCATACTCGAAAAGAAACATCCTTTAATATTTCAACAAAAATTCCGCCCAATCCAAACATTATTACAGGGCCAAATTGCTTATCCCTTTTCATTCCAACAATCACTTTTTCTCCATCAATCATCTTTTGGCATATTATTGTAGGAGAAATTTTTGATAATCTGGCAAACTCAGTATAAAGTTTTCCATCATTATCAATATTTAATGAAACTCCTCCAATATCTGTACGATGTAAAATATTTTCCCCAAAAACTTTCAAAGCTACTGGATATCCTGCTTTCACAGCAAAATCAACTGCTTCACTCGGTTTTTCAAAGATATCAATCTTTCCAGCATTTATCCTGTATTTTTTCAAAAGTTCCAATGTTGATTTAAAATTTAATATCATCAGTTTATTATACCAAAAAAAATAATTTTAAGAAATAAAAAACCTTGGATTATTCCAAGGTTTTTTAGACTTAATTCTATTTATCTCCTTAATTTTTTTATAAGAAAATATATTATTCCAATTAAAGACATTGTTATAAAGACACATCCCAATATCATCGCTCCAAATAATATTTCCTCCATATTCCCGCTCTTTCTATATTAATAACTTGAAATTGGCTCAGGTCTTAACATCTTGATTCTTTTTTTTGTTGCAATAGATTAAAAATGCATTATCTATAGCGCGACAATGAATATATAGCAAGTAATAGTAATAATCATTATATGCTTCATGCCATTGATCTGAATCAAGTGATTTTAAATAATATTCTTCTGCAAGATCTATCTTATCTACAGCGAATTCCCATGCTTTTTTAAAATTAAAAATGACTTTTTTTCAATCCTATCATGATATGCCATCGTATTTTCGCAAGTATTAGCAAAGATTTCAATATTTCTTATTTTTTCTTTTATCTCTTCTGGGCATCTGTCAAAAAATCCTGGCATGATATCATAATTACCCGGATAAGGACCGTTTTCTCTTATTATCTGAACAAGCTCCTCTAATACTATCAAATTCTTATAATTTCTGTAATTTATAAGAATTTTATTCAGAATCAACATTAAACAAAAAATTCCACAGATAATTACCAAAAAAATAATGACATCAGTCATCCCTTCCTCCTTTTTTTGTTGGAAATGTAAAAACAAATACTACTGCTATAATACATACAACAATTGCTCCTAATAAGATAAACTATAGCATATTGTCCCTCCTTTTTTGTTTTTAGCTATTTATTTTTTAAATGTTCTTAATATATTATAATGAATATCTTACAAAAAGTCAATAATAAAAAACCTCTTTTAGAAAGAGGTTTTTTATCTATTTATTTACCGGCTTTTTGGCAAAACTCTCCTAACCTGCAACTATACCCCCAGTCGTTGTCATACCAAGCCACAATTTTAATTAAGTTCCCATTAACCATAGTAAGTTCGCTATCTAAAATAGAAGAATATGAATCGCCTTTATAATCCATGGAAACCAAAGGTTCATCGCTCACGCGAAAAATACCTTTAATTTCATTATCTTTAAAAATTTTATTTAATTCTTCTTTATTTGTTTCTTTATTAAGAACACAAACAAAATCAACTACTGAAACAGTTGGGGTTGGAACGCGCATAGATATGCCATCTAATTTCCCTTGCTCGCCAAAAATTTTCCCTACTGTCTTGGCTGCGCCAGTACTAGTAGGAATAATACTTAATCCAGCCGATCTTGCTCTTCTCAAATCTTTATGAGGTAAATCTAAAATATTTTGATCATTGGTATAACTATGAACTGTCGTCATAAAGCCTTTTTGAATTCCAAAATTCTGTTCAAGAATTTTAACCACTGGCGCTAAGCAATTAGTGGTGCACGATCCCATATCAATAACATCATCGCTACAATTTGATAATTGATCATCATTAACTCCAATTACAAAAGACTTAACTTTATCCGGAGTTTTCGAAGGAGCTGACAATATCACTCTTTTTGCTCCAGCTTCAATATGTTTATGAGCGTCATCGTATTTAGTAAACGCTCCTGTACATTCTAAAACTACATCTACTTGCAAATCTTTCCATGGCAATTTCAAAGGATCTTTTTCTGATAACAATTTTATCTCTTTTCCACTTATAATCATGCTATTTTCCTTTTCTATTATTTCAAAACCGCATTCTCCATATGACGAATCATGTTTTAATAAATGAATAAGCGTATGATTATCCGCCAAATCATTTATGGCTACAACTTCTAATTCTGGAATATTTTTAATTATATTCCTGAAAGTCAAACGCCCAATCCTTCCAAATCCATTAATTGCTATTTTTGCCATAGTTTAAATATTTTATTTTCTTTTAAATAATTATAACAAAGGCAAAAAATAAATCAAAACAAATTTTCTAATTAAAAAAATCTTGCGTTTTTGCAAGATTTTTTTAATTTTCGCGGATGAATTAATGAAAATATGCGTAATCAGCACCATCAGCAGGTCTATCTTCATCGCCCCAGGGGTATTTTTTTCCTCGCGGACATGGATCACATCCCCAAACATGATCATAATACTCTGTAGGGGGGGGCTGGTTATCGATGGATTTGGATTCATAATAAATTTCAATCGATCCGCTTGTTTTTATCCCTATGATTTTAATTCCAGGATTTTCTTTAATCCATTTACTCGCTTCTTCACTGCTGCTAAAGATTTTTGCCAATGGCTTCTTATCTTCTGACATTATTCCTCCTTGAATTAGCATTTCTGCTTTATTCGATTTTTAATATCCTATATTAATTATAGCACACTTTACAAAAAAAGTCAATAAAAAAGCCTCTTTTTCTTATAAAAGAGGCTTTTTTTGTTTTCAAAGAGATTATTGGCAACTTCCTGACGAAGATGCTGGAGCTGTTCCTGTTGCTGACAATGATCCAAATCCCGCGCTAGCTGCTGTTGTTGATAATGCCTGTTTGCATTCTTCAGGCTGTTTTTCCAATGTATCGCAAATCGCTTTTTTAAATGCTTCGGGAGATCTATCTTGCAATTGCACAACCTTGCCGTTGATAACAACTGTCGGAGATCCTTGAACATTATATTGTTTATTTAATTCTTCATCTATCGGGAAAACTGGAAATTTTTCGTTTAACCAAGTTTTTTTGTCGTTATATTGTTCAGTAATTTTGAATTCCTTGTCTGTTGCATCAACGCAAGCTGCAAGCTTTTCTTTGTCTACTCCTGTCTTGTCTAAACATTCTTCTGTTTTTCCAGCTTCAACAAAACAAGAAAGATAATCCATGTATTTTTCTTTCTGTTCTTTCTGAATACAATATTGCTTTAAATTATCATCTATTTCGATTTTCTCGTGCATTATGTAATTCACGAAGTTTATCGACATGTCGATTTTATCTTTCAACAAATTATAAACCGGTATGTACATTTTTTCAGCTTGCAATCCAAATGGACAATGGCTCATAATGAACAATTTCACATCAGCTTTTGCAACTTTTGGTTCTGGAGTTAAATCAAAAATAGGAGATGGGAAAATATATGTTCCATCTTTAGTGACATAAAGTTTGTCTTTCTGTCCTTGAATTTCAATTTCCATTTTATAAAGTCCTTTTTCCTCTGTGACTGTTCCTAATACAGCAGCTGGCATTCCCTGAGGTTCCAAAACCTGCTTGTTAATATATTCCATTACTTTGGCCGAAATCTCTTCTTTCTTGTCTCCTCCTAAAGATATTCCTCCACCCTTATTATTTTTATATATAGACGCCATTCCGATCACTGTCAGGAATATAAGTCCGAAAATAAAAATCTTTAAATCTGATTTCATATTTTTTATTTTATTATTTTTTACCCTGTGAAATCATGCTTTGTTTCGCGTATCAGCAAAGCGAATTATTCCATAAGGCGCATTATTTTATACTAACCTAATCAATATTAATAAATTTCAATTGCTTTGTAAAGCAAGCTTTAGATTGATTTGAAATCTGTCCCAGCATAAGGCAATTTGCCTTCATATTGTTCGTGAATCCTTAATAATTGATTGTATTTTGCCAATCTTTCCGATCTGCAAGGCGCCCCGCTTTTTATCTGTCCAGCGCCAGTTCCTACCGCGAAATCAGCAATAAAAGAATCCTCTGTTTCTCCCGATCTATGAGAAACCATTACTCCCCATCCAGCATTTTTAGCAAGATTCAAAGCCTGTATCGATTCGCTAATCGTTCCTATTTGATTTATTTTTAAAAGTAAAGCATTTGCTGTTTTTTTCTCAATTGCTTCTTTTATCCTTTTAGGATTAGTGACGAGCAAATCATCTCCTACAATCTGAATGGAAGATGACGATGTTAATTTTTCATATCCAGAGAAATCATCCTGATCAAAAGGATCTTCAATTGAGATTAAATCATATTTCTCTATCAATGATTTATAAAAATCAATCATCTGCTGCTGATCTTTTTTATCCCCTTTTCCTTTAAAATCAAGATTATAGAACCCATTTTCGAAAAATTCCGAAGCAGCCACATCCATTCCTAATTTCACAATATCTTTATATCCTAATTTTTCTATTGTTTGCGATATCAAGTCCAAAGCTTCATAAGTATCTTTGAAATTCGGGGCAAAACCTCCCTCATCTCCAACATTAACCGAATCCTGCCCGTATTTTTCTTTAATTGCTTTTTTCAAATTATGATATATCTCAGATCCTATTCTCAAAGCATCGGGGAAATCTTTTGCTCCAACAGGCAATATCATGAATTCTTGAATAGCCAAACTATTTCCAGCATGCACTCCTCCATTGATTATATTAAAACTAGGAACAGGAAGAGACATTTTTCTTTTAGACATTTCAGAAATATAATGGCATAGATTTATACCTTTTGAAAAAGCTCCAGCACGGCAAATCGACATTGAAGCAGCCAAAATAGCATTAGCTCCGAAATTTCCCTTGTTCTCAGTTCCATCGGCAGAAATCATCAAATTGTCCAATTCTTCTTGTTTTGTTTCATCTTTTCCAATAAGCAGCGGTTTAATTTTTTCATTGGCGTTTTTAACAGCCAATAATACCCCTTTGCCTAAATATCTTTTTAAATCATTATCTCTTAATTCTACTGCCTCATATTTTCCAGTAGACGCTCCCGATGGAACCGCAGATCTAAAAATACCTTTATCTGTCAAAAGGTCTAATTCAATAGTAGGATTACCGCGAGAATCCAAAATCTCGCGCGCTATCAAATCTTTTATCATATATCTAAATTCTTCAAATAATCTTTAAATTTTTCTCCGTATTCTTTATCTTTCAATCCGAACTCAACATTAGTTTTTAAATATTCAAACTTGTTTCCAGTATCATAATATTTTCCATTCTGTATTTCGCAAGCATAAGCTGGAACTCCATCTGCCATCAATTTCCTTATTGCATCAACCAAATAATATTCTCCTTTAAAAGTATCAATGCCTTTTATCGCGTCAAAAACTTCTGGAGGAAGAATATATGCTCCAAGTAAAGCTAAATTAGAAGGAGCTTTGCCTACTTCAGGTTTTTCTACTATACCTTTTATCTGATAAACATTGCCATTGCTTGAAACAAGATCAGCGACTCCGTATCTGGTAAGCGCATTTGGATCATCTATCTTCATAGCTGAAATCACTATTCCACCGTTTTTTTCATAAACATCAAGCATCTGTTGGATTCTGGAAGGCTGGGCATAAATAAATTCATCTCCCCAAACAACTAAAAATGGTTCTTTGCCAATTGCAGGTTCAGCGCATAAAACAGGAACTGCATTTCCGTATTTTTCTCCTTTCTGCCTGATATATACAAAATTTGCCAACCCAGCTATTCTTTTTATTTCATCGCATTCTTTTTGCTTGTTATTTTTTTCCAAAAATTTTTCAAGCTCCATTGATCTGTCGAAATGATCTTCGATAGCCCTTTTATGCCATCCAGTTACTAAAATAACATCTTGTATACCCGCCTGAGCAATTTCTTCAACAACAAATTGAATAACTGGCCTATCCACTATTGGAAGCATTTCTTTTGGCATTGCTTTAGTCCAAGGTAAGAATCTTGTTCCCCAACCAGCAGCCGGAATAACCGCTTTTCTAATTTTCATATATTATTTATATATTTTATTTTTCTTTTTTAATTCTTAAAAATGCGGGCACGTCCCATTTTTCCTCTTCTTCTTGAATCTCTTTTTTTACTTTTTCCTCCTGTTCCTTTTTAGATTCAAGAGCATTACGTCTGACAGTTTCCTTTTTCGCGAATTTTTTCATATCCACTTCTTCTTGCTCTGGAATTTTATTTTCCGCCACTATAGGAATTTTCTCTTTCTTCACCTTTTTTTTCTTTTCTTTTTGCTTTTTATCTTTTTCAGCAGTAATAGATGTTTCATCTTTCTGTTCTTGAAGTTCTTCATTAAATATCCCTAACCCCTTTGCCATATTTTTAATCTTTATTCCATCTTTTCCTTTTCTGTGTCCAACTATTAATAAAGTCGTTCTAATTAAATTATTCCTTCCCTTCAAAGATATTCCAAAAATTATTTTTGATTTTAAATTCGGAGCTGATATATCGATTGCTATTTTATTTATTTCTGAAACTTTTAAATCTGAAGGACCGCTTATATTGAAAAGAATCCTCTCTGGATCAATAACCTCCTTAGTCGCTCCATCTCTGATTCCATATTTTACCAAAGGATTTAAAAGCAACTTTTCCATTATCCTAACCAAATCTTTTCTTTCTCCTTCTATGCTATTGGTATATGCTAATTTTCCAAACCCTTCCATTGTAGTCATGAAATCCGCATAATCAACATTTATCAATCCTGGCTCATAAATAGTGTCTAAAAGCCCTTTTAATGAATATGCTAAATTTTTATTGATGGTATGGAACGATTCTTTTATGCCAGTCTTAGGATCTATAACTTTGAAAATATTTTCATTTGGAATCACTATCGTGGCGCTTAAATTAGCTTCTATATTCTCAAAAGAATTCGTCGCTATCTTCCTTCTTTTTTCTCCTTCAAATTCAAATGGCAAAGTAAAAATACCAAGACTGGGCTTTTTTACAGCTTTTATCACTTGAGCAAAAATAGGGCTCATTCCTGAACCTGTTCCTCCTCCTAAAGTAGAAATTATGATACAAAAATCTGATTTTTCTATTTCTTTCTGAA
Organism: Candidatus Parcubacteria bacterium; assembly: GCA_017991975.1. Taxonomy (GTDB): domain Bacteria; phylum Patescibacteriota; class Minisyncoccia; order Minisyncoccales; family JAGOPM01; genus JAGOPM01. Next base: position 27,269 of record JAGOPM010000001.1, read on the forward strand.
TAAGTTCCCTATTATTATGGGCTATTTCCTGACCTAAATCAGGATTCATTCCACATCCTAAACCATTGGTAACATTCCTTCCTAAGACCAATATTTTTACAGTTTTAGGCATTCCTTCCAAACTCTGCAGATCAGTATTTACTGCAGTAAAAGTAATATGATTAGACCTAGGGATTATTTCTGAAATATGCTTTATTATAGAACAGCCTCCGCCTCCCACTCCAAAAATTTTTATTTTTATATTTCCTTTTTTCTCCGCAAAATCATCTTTTGATTTTTTAATAGCCTGCCTTATAGTTTCAGATTTCTTTGCAACATTATCCGAACTTTGTCTTTTGGATATTTTTCTCTTTGCTTTTATTTTTTTTATCTTTTTTCCTGATTTAATTCTTTTAGCCGCCGCTCTCTTTGTTTTCATATTTTCAAATTCTTATTTTGCGAATCGGCCACTATGGCGCTTGCTACCACCAAGTGTCCTTAATTTTAAGCTTAAAACTCAATAAATTAGTTGCCAAATGCAGAAAAAATGTTACCACGAAAAGCATTATCCATATATTACTTGGTACAACTTTAAACAATGTCTGGAAAGGAATCAATACTGCAAATACCCCTATCACATAATCAGTTTGATCAAATATCATCCAATTCTGACCAGGTTTCATATCAAGTCTGCGTTTAAAGAAACTGAATAATGCATCTCCGAATATCGCTCCAAATGGCAATAAAAATGCAAATAAAGCATAATCAACGCTTTTATAATCAAATAAAGATAAATTTTTGAAAAATGGGAACATATAAAGATTCACTTGCAAAAGATAAAACATCGCTCCAATGAATATTCCCAAAACCAGCCCTCTCCATGTTTTATGGCTGCCTAAAACAGGTCTGCCATCTCCATATTTTTTATTTCCGTCTATCGGTTTGTCCAAGGCAATAGCAACTTTCAGCCATTTTGCCATAGGAGGAGTCATATTCGCAAAATACGCCGGAACAAAAAAATACAATGATTGTAAAATAAGAAAAAAGAACTGGTTCATAATAATTTTATTTGATTGCTTATTTTATTTTTATTTAATATTTTTATTTTTCCAAAAACTCCATCATATCCAGGGTCCCATTCCACTTTTCCTTGCCTTACCATCATAATAGCATCAGCTATTTCCTGTTTAGTGGAATTATTTATATCATCATACGAAATATCAAGAAGAATATCAAATTCAGACCCTAAGCTTTTTATCATATTTTGATATTCGATTTTTACCTTTTTAGAGATCGAAGAAACTCCCAAAGCATGGGCAATAATTTCCTGCAATGGAATTATGCTTTTATAAGGAATTGCGCCTGGAGGCGTAAAACCTTGGGCCTCTTTAGCCAAAGCCTCAGCTCTGTTCAAAACTCCTATAACCAAAGGCATTCCACAAACAGGGCATAAATCGCCATTTTTTTTAGATTCGATAGGATGCATACAAACATGACAATCGCGATGTCCATCGTAGTGATATTTTCCCTCTTCTGGGAAGAATTCTATAGTATATAAAAATTTATCTTTGTCCTTTTTTTTGATTGCTTGCGCAATTTCAAAATAATCCATCTGACAATCAAAGACATTGGCTTCTCTTCCAAGTTTATCTACAGAATGGGCGTCAGAATTTGAAATCAAAGTCAAATGTTGGCCATCGCCAGTTCTCCAAATCATAGCTGGATCTGCAGACAATCCTGTTTCCAGAGCGTAAATATATTTCGAATAATCATCAAAACACTCTTGGACCGAATCAAATCCAGATTTTGATCCAAATATAGAAAACCATGGAGTAAAGCAATGGGCAGGAATAAAAAGACATTCTGGAGAAGCTTCTAAGACAATATCAAGCAAATCTTTTACATCCATTCCTAATATTGGTCTGCCATCTGAATGAATATTGCCCAATCCAGCCAATTTGGAATTTATTTTTCCCACAGCTTCAAACGAAGGAGCAAGAATCAAAACATGAATTTTTCTGACTTTATCATTTTTTTTAAAAATGCATGAAATCTCAGAAGTCAAAATAAATCTCGTCCCATTATCATTATTTTTATTTATAAAAAGCCCTGGTTCAGCTTCTTTTAAATTTTCTCTTAAATGTGCATACCAAGCCGGATGAGTAAAATCTCCAGTCCCAAGCAAATTGATTCCTTTTTGTTTTGCTGCTCTTGCTAAATTATCCAAATTTATATCTTTGGAAGTAGCGCGGGAATATTTTGAATGAATATGGAAATCAGCAATTATTTTCATAATGAAAAATTTTTAGGATAATTATTTATCCTTCTTAAAGAGCCTTTATTCTCCCATTCCCAAAGCTCTTTAGCATGCAAAAAAGCTTCAAAGTCATGCGCAAAATTCTTTTGTTCTTTAAATTCCAAATCAGCAGATTTTGGCTGAAACTCATGTTTACAATATTTCTTTCCTCCTGTAATCCTCTTCTCTCCCTCCCTTTCTCTTGATTTAGCTCCGCAATGAACGCATTTCTCGTATTGATCAAGTCTTAATATCCAACGCTTCTGCGCTTGAAGTTGCGGTTTTCTTCCTTGATTATAAGCATTCAAATAAGCAGCAGTCTGCAATGAATATCCATTATAAATGCTTGATCCAGTCTTGATATCTATTATGCCGAGTTCATTATCGACTTTAGCAAGAATATCCATCGTGCCAGCAAAAAAATATTTTTCTCTATCAAAAACTCTTGTTTCGATTTCAATGACTTCGATGTTTTTCTTTTCAACCCATTCTCTGAATTTATCCATCGTTTCTTTAATATCATCATCGAATTTAAGATTCTTCTTATTCAAAAGAATATTTTCGCAAGCATCATGAATTTTCTTTCCTCTGGATGCGGCCTTTACTAAAGATTCTTGCGCAGCCATAAAATTTTTATGCTGGGCATAATAACGCAATAGCCCAGGTTTAGCAACTATTTCTAAAATAGAAGTAACTCTAGGAAGCCATATCCCATTTACTATATATCCGTTTTTCTTTGCAAAATTGCTTCCTTCTTCTGAATATTGGAATATATCGCCTGTCATAACATTTCTCTGCCGATATTCGATATCTTTGCTCCTGCGCCAATCGCTATCCAAGCAAAAATCGACCAGGAAACAAGATTTAGCATTTTAGGCGCAAACTCATAAAAAACCGATTTTACCTGTTTATTCAATTCTTGAGAAATATTTCTCTGCATCTCATCAATACTCATATTTTGGTTAATTTTTGAATCTTGATAATTTTCTTCTATTGGAATATTCTCTAAAAAAACTTGAGGCGCAGACTTCTTGGCTGTAAAAATCAAAAAACTATAAAATACCGTTACGATTATCATTGCCACTCCTAAAAAAATCAAGAAATTGGCAAATGCATTATTTTTGCTTTTTATCATCTCTTGCATATTTTCTTATTAATTATAAAACTTTGGCAAATTAAAAACAAATAAAAAATTATTCTCTGAATTCGCAAATATCTTTATAATCGCAATACTGGCAATCAAATCCAGGTTTGGGAGAGAAATCTTTCTTCTTTATATTTTCAATTACTTGAATAATCTCTTGGCTGAAAGAGTCAATCTCTTTGTCTTTAGGTTGATAATCCACTTTTTCATCATCTCTAAGATAATAAATACATAAATTGGATGGCTCTATTCCGAATTCTTTTATTGCCGCTAATCTATAAATCATCAACTGCTGTTTCTTTACCTTATCTAAATCTTCTTTTGATTTTCCAGTTTTATAATCCATTATTTCTATTCCTTTCTCTGTCTGATTTATTCTGTCAATTTTTCCCTTTATATCATAATCTCCGACTTTTATCTTGAATCCTTTTTCCAGATAAGGTTCTCCATCTTTAACAAATATTTTTGTTTTCTCTAAATCTTTAAAAAATATATCCAAGATTCCAATTCCCATTTTTTTGTATCTTTCTTTTTCCTGTTTTGACTGAAACCATTCATCTATCCATTCTTTTTCATACATTGCTAAAAGATCTTTATATTCCGGTTTTTTCTCTTGAGATTCTCCAAATAAATCTTTTTGTTGAGCTCCTTTGGCATATATTGTTCCGAATTTATGCAAAACATTATGTATTGTTTTTCCAAAACTCGATTCCCCATTTCCTTTAACTGGGAGTTTTAAAACATGGGCAAATCTGTATTGCCATGGGCATTTTTGGTAAGCCGCCAACTGGGTAAAAGAAAAAATTTTAGGTATTTCATATTGAAACCCATCATCAAATTCTTCTTGAAATTTATTGTCATAAAAATCTATGGGAATACTTTTCTCTTCTGATTCCATTCCAAGATCAACTAAAAATTGCGATGGTGGTTTTGTTTTTTTGCCTCCATAATCCCTGGCCCAAGTGAAAAATAATCCTTTTTTGGCGCGGGTCATAGCAACATACAAAAGTCTTCTTTCTTCCTGAAGATGAGCATCTCCTTGAGGCAATATTTCTTTTACTAAGGCGTCTGGCAAAGCGATTCCCTGGGATCTCGAACGGCAAGGAAACCTATCCCTAACCATATTTACAATAAAAACATTTTCAAACTCCAATCCTTTTGCCCCATGAATCGTCATTACCTTCACAGCATCTGAAGAATTCTCCAAATCAGGTTCAAGCGATCCTTCTTCACCAGCATCGAGTTCCATTTTTATCTGTTTAATAAAAATATTTAGACTCGGATCGCTTTGGCTTTCCATAAATGCTTTTATTTTTTTGGCAAATTGTTGAATTAAATCTATTTCTTCCTTAGCGGCTAAAAAATTAGTTTTTTGTTTCTTTAAAATATAATCAAGATATCCTGAATCTTGAAGAAATCCGATAAATATTTCGTTAATATTCTTCTGCTCTTGATGTTTGGCTATAAGAGATAAAATTCTAGCGACAATATCGGGAGTTTCGCTTTCAAGCCCTGAAATCATAGGCAATTGCTTCAATCCTTCATATATGGAGATAGCGCCTTTCTCCTGATACAAAACTATTTTTGCTATATCTTTCTTATTCAAATTAAAAGCCGGACAAGATACTACTCTGTACATTGCCGCATCATCATAAACATTATCCAAAACTTTGAGATAGGATATCGCGTCTATTATTATCGGTTTTAAATATAATCCTTGCGAAGCTAAAAATTGATAAGGTATTCCTTGTCTGTCGAACTCCGCGCAAAAAGGCTGAGCATGAGAATTAGCCCTCACCAAGATTAAAAAATCTTTGAATTTCAAATCATTTTCTTTTTTTATTTCCAGAATCTTATTGGCCACGCCCTGTGTTTCTTTATACACATCACTAAAAGATAATGATTTTACATCAGCTTCAATGCCTTTCTGAGAAATAAGTTTTTTATCTATCTTAGATTGATATTCTAAACGATCCGGATTATTGCCTTGAATGAAGTTATAAGCCAAATCCAAAATTTTTTGTCCCGATCTATAATTTCTATTAACAGCCATGCTTTTCGCTTTGGGAAAATCTTTTCTAAATTGCAGAACATTAGAAACTGAAGCTCCTCTAAATCGATAAATCGATTGATCGTCGTCAGCTGCCACTGTTATATTGTTTCTTGGGTAAGCCAGAAGTTTTATCAATTCGTATTGCATCCAATTCGTATCTTGAAATTCATCAATCAAGATATACTCAAATTGTTGCCTGTATTTCTCTAAAATATTAGGTCTTTCCAGGAAAAGCTTATAGCAGTAATTTATCAAATCTCCGAAATCAAGATAATTATTTTCTAAGAGAAGCTTTTGATAGACTCCATAAGCTTTAGCAATTTCATTAATTCTTGATTCTTCGCTCTTTGGATCATTGAATTCAGATAAATCTAATTTTAAATTTTGAGCATAATCTAAATAATCTTTCGGATAAATTCCTTCATCTTTACATCTTGAAAAATGATTAAGCAACGCGCTTATAAATCTTACCGGATTTCCCTGTTTTTGCCTGTAATAGTCAAAATCAAAAAGCTCTATATTTTCCCTGAAAAGCATCCAAGCTTGCGCCTCTTGGATTATTTTAAAATTATCCGATATTCCTATGTCAAAAGAATGTTGACGTAAAATCCTTTCGCAGAATGAATGAAAAGTGGAAATCCACAAATCAGCATAAATATCCTTCAATCCGAGCAGAACGCGTTCTTCCATTTCTCCAGCAGCTTTTTCGGTAAAAGTAACTGCTAAAATATTATCAGGCTTTAATCCTTTTTCATTAATTAAATGGATTATTCTTTGCGTAAGAATAGTTGTCTTTCCAGTTCCGGCTCCTGCGACTATCAGCAAAGGGCCTTGTCCGTGAATGACTGCGTTTTTTTGCTCTTCATTTAGCATTTTATTTTCACATATCTTGGTCTGGCATATTGATCCAAGAATATTTTTATTTTCTTTTCTTCAAAAAATTTTTTATGAGAAGAATCTATTTCTAAAAATAAGCATCCTTTCTCTTTTAAAAAATTACCAAATGACTTTAATATAATTCTAATATATTTCAACCCATCTGTCCCGCCAAAAAGCGCATTAGCCGGCTCATATCTTGAAACCGATTTTTGTATTTTTCTTGCGTCTGGTATATAAGGAGGATTTGCAAATATATAGTCGTATTTTGATTCTATATTGGAAAATACATCGCTTTTGATTATTTTAAATCTGTTTTCATCAATCTGATTTTCTTTTAAATTAAATTTAATCTGATCCAGACAATTTTTATCTATATCTGCAAAACAAACGGAACAATTAGGAATATTTTTGAGCAAAGCGATTCCTATACACCCTGATCCGGAAAATAAATCAAGGATTTCGATATTTTTTTTGCCTGATTCTTTCATTTCTTCTATTGCTTCTTTAACCCAAAATTCAGTTTCTGGTCTAGGTATCAAAGGTTTATATCTCAAATCTATTTTACAATTAAGAAACATTATAAATCCAATTATATAATCAAGAGGCTCGCCAGAAGCCAGCCTCTTTAAGTCTTTGTCAAAATCTTCATTTGCCTTGCCTTGATATTTTTCATCAAGCAACCATTTCTTTTGTTTTTCAAAAAAATTATTCATCAAAACATTCCTCCTAATTTTGAAACCATCTTTTTTTGGATTTCTTGCTTGGCTGATTCATAACATTTAATGATTGATTTCTGCTGATCGTCAATTGATAAATTTGGATTTAACTTAATATCTATAATTTCAAAATTCCCATTAATCGTTATATAAACTCCATTCTTTTCAGCTTGGACAGTTTCTTTTTTCATTTCTTCCTGCATTTGTTTTACTTTTGCAATATTTTTTAATTGATCGAACATATTTTTTTATTTTGATATTTTATAATAACAACATGATAATAAATCAAAAAATAAAAATCAATCTTTTTAGATATACAACAAAAAAATAAATGATTTTTTGCAGCTTACCGCCTGATTTTATGGATAAAAGGATTTTATACTATTGACATATTGTCAATAGTATGCTATAATTATATTAGGATAGAAAAACAGTTCTTTGTCAATTTAATAATCCATAAGAAAGGAGGCAGAAATGCCTGCAACAATTCAAGTTAAAAGCTGGAAAGTGGAAATTATTTATGAAGCAGACGGGCATGATAGCCTTGGAAAATACCTTAAATATGAAGAAACAATAGAAATAATAAATAGGGAAAAAGCCAAGCAGCAGGCCCTGAAAAATCTGACGAGAAATTATTTCCATGATGATAAATTCAAAGTCATCAAAGTGTCCGTATTCAAAAGCGATAAAACCAAGAAAAAACAATTCAAGGTTTTATTGCCAGATGGATCCGTCCAGTATGTCTATGCCTTTTCGGAGAGACAAGCAAAAATGGTATTAGCGCTAAGACTCAATGGGAATAATGGAATATCTGGAAGCTTCAACGAAGATGTAAACGCCGCAAATTTTACGGAAATCCCATGAAATCAGAAAGGAGCAAAAATGTGCGTAAAGTCAAGGAAAAGAACTTTTCATAGAATACTCTTCTTTTCCTGGATCATAGAATTAGTAAAAGATTTGAGAATGATCAGGATAGAGAGAGAATTCAAGAGGGATCAAAATTGCTAAACAAAGAAACGAAGAAAAAGATAAGCGGCATCATTTTAAATTCCATAATAATTCTGTGCTTTACAGTCCTCGCCGGATTCTTGATTCTCTTCATCGAACAAATTGAGCATATCGTTGTGATTATATGGAGCATAACAGGTACTCCATTCCAAGATTTTATCGCGCAAAGGATAATTGAAACAAGTAATTTCTGGTTCTCGATATACGGCTTCCTTTTAACGATTTCAATCATAGTCGGGATTTCCATCCTGCTATGCAAATGGAACAAAGTAAACGATTTTATGGATAAAACAATAAAACTTTAACAAGTAAAAACCCGGAAAAAAATCCGGGTTTTTTATTTTTAACATTCGTTAATCTTATATTTTTCCCTATCTTTAAACTCCTGCTGTTTGCCTTCATTCCATTGCGATATCGGCCTGATATATCCGACGACTCTGGAATAAACCTCGCATTTTCTGAAATTATTCAAAGCTGGATCTTTCTGGCAACAATCAGAACATTTAACGATATTTATTTTGTCTCCGCGATCATCATAAATGAGTACTGCTCCATTTACAATCTCCTCGCCTTTCACTTCTATTTTCTTTTTGCAATCATGACAGAAAAGAAAATCATTGTTGGCATCTTTTGCATTTTCCATATAAATATATTTTATAATTATTTATTTCCCCTTCTTTGAATTTTATCTCCAAATTTTTGAGATCTGGAATCTCAGAAACATCGATTACGCAATCGCATTCTTGGCAGATAAAATGACCGTGTTGGCTCATATCTCCATCATATCTAGTTTGTTCTTGGCAATTCAGTTCCAAAATTTTTCCATCTTTACCTAATTGACCTAATATCCTATAAATAGTGCCTAAACTGATATTGGGAATTATTTTTTTTACATTCTGATGAATAATCTGGGCATCAGGATGACATTTAACACTTTTTAAATAATTAATTACAGCGAGTTTTTGTTTTGTGTTTCGTTTCATATTTTATCCTTTTGAAACAGGATTCTTAAAAACAGCTACTATAATTTTCAACTAAAAATTTATTGATAATCATTACTATTAATAGTAAATCATTTTAAAATACCTGGAAGTGGAAAACTTTCATGCCTATTGACAATAATAAATAAAAATATAATAATATCATCAGCACAAAAAAGGAGGCAAAATAATGGAATCATTGCAAGAATTTTTTCAAATAGCTGACAAACCAGCAATCTTGATACTAATTGTAGCAATAATAATACTTGCCATTTTCTACTTTTACAATTTCAGAAAGCCAAAAGGAATAAACAAGTATATAGAAAAGAAATGGGAACATAACAAAAATATCATCGAAGCAATGGGCGAAAATGCTTGGAGTATAGATGAAATAAAAAAGATGATCCCGTTGAGTGAAATCGACAAAGCTCCTTGGATAGAAATGGACATCGAAGTACTTTCACTGCCCTGCCCTTTCACACCTGGGAAAAAAATTAAAGACACTCATTTCCTTTACTATGATCAAGCGAAAAAAAAGTGGCGCATGATGTTAATCAAGGGAATATTGGGATTTTCTCCAAAAGAAAAACAAATAGGAACAATCATAATGGCAAATCCTAATTATTTAACGCCTAATATTTCTGACAGAATTGCTTTTGAAATTTCCTATTATTGTAAAAAGGGAAGGTATTCCAATAGCAGAACAATATTTTTAAGATGTTCTGAAAGTAATCAAGTTTGCCATCGCTTTAATTCAAAAGATACAGAAATCTTCATTTCTAAAAAAATGGAAGATGATCTTGCTAAAAAGAATATCCTGGTAGCAGTAGAACGGCTAATTTAAAAATAAAAATCCTCTTCTTTTGAGAAGAGGATTTTTTTATCCAAAATTATTCGGAAAGCATAAGGAGTTTTGAATCAACTTTATCTACCGCTCTTATCAAGTTGTTTAATCTTTCAAGCTCATCTTTTTTGCCTCTTACTACCAAAGTGATCACAGCGAAACAATCAGAGATACATTGGGGCTGAATATTATATCCCATTCTGGAAAGGATTATCGAAGAATTTTCAGTAAGTATTTTATTTATTTCATAAGAACTTTTTTCCCTTCCTTTTATCCAAATGCTTATAGTGCCTATTATTTGTTCCATAAAAATAATTTTATTTTTATTTATAAAAAGTTGTTATGGCAAAAATTAAAATATTAATTATTTCTCTGAATATGCCAGGTTTTAATGAAATAATTAAAGTCTTTAGCAATTATATCAATGGCTTCTTCCCTACTAATTTCCTTTGAAAGATAACTTTTAAGCGACTCAAAAAATATTGTTCTCCCCACGGCAAAACCTATTATCTCTTTAAACTGGATGGCATCTTTAAGCCATTTTTTTACTTTTGTTTTTGATCCGGCTCTACCCAAAATTATTATCTTCGACCCCCTTTTAATACAAGATATTATTCCCTTCCATTGCTCAATTTTAGCGCCTTCCAATTTCCAAACTGCCACATCGACTTCTTTAACAATTTCTTTTATCGCCTGGGCTGTTTTCTGAGGCCTCACATTCGCATCATATCTCTCGTAGTTCTTGCATATTTTTAAATCGGTTTCTGTAGGAGGAACTAAAAGTTCGAAAATAAGTTTAAAATTATTCTTTTTACAAAAAACAGAGAGATCTTTCAGTTTTTTAAGCTGAATTTTATTATCCTGAATATTTTCAGGATTATATCTTACTAAAACTTTTACATAATCAGGATTGGCTTTCTTTATATATTCTCCAAATTTTTTTCCATATTCAAAATCAAATAAATCTTGTCCGCTTTTTTCAACAGGAACGCATGTCGTTATGCAATTCTTTTTCGCGTCTTTTATTATTTTCGATCCAAATTGCCAATCAACCAGAATTCCAAAATTGTTTTTATCCAAATGTCCTGCTCTGGTTTTTAAAAAAGCTTCGTAAATAATCTGCTTTAAATCAGATATTTTTTTTGATTGTTCCTTATCCGGCTTTTTTTCGCAGCCAAGTAAATCTTTTACAAAAGATTTTCTATGATCAAATGGCAGTATGAACAATTGCTTTTCCATAATATTTCTTTATATACCGATATAATAGCAAAATAATCAAAAATTATGAAATACTAAAAAACAGGAGGAATTCCTCCTGTTTTTTAAGATTATTTTTTCTCTTCGTTTTTTTCTTCAGAAGACATCTTCCATAACATAAAAATATTAATCAAAGGTATTCCCATCAATATCGCATACCAATTAGGCTTCTTGAGCTTCTCAGCTATTTTCCACCAGAAAAATACAACAATTGCAAAGTATATTGATGAAAATGAAGGACGCATAGAGAATCCTAAGAAAAAAATAAATCCATAATACCATTTTAATCCCGCCATCTGAGCGATAGCAAAAGAATCAAGCCCAGGTATCCAAGCCAACCAAGGTTCTTTGATATTCATCTTTTTGGCTATCTTGTATTTTAGATATCCCGTCACAAAGAAATATGCCAAAGTAACAAAGAACGCTGTCATAGCTATCATCCCCAATATTTCCAACAAAACCCAAAAAAATGGATCAACATTGCTATGTTCCAAGAATCTTTGGACTTCAAGATAATTGCATTGCATAATTTTTATTTATTATTTTATTGACAATGATATTCTATCAAAAAAAATAATCAAAGGAAATGCCTTTTTCCACTTCTCTTCTTTATTTTTGCCGCCATTGAAAAAATATTTATTTTATTGTATAGTATCGATATGCTTATAGATGAAATAACAATTACTGTAAATGCTGGAAACGGCGGAGATGGAGCCGTGTCTTTTATTAAAAACAAGTTAGAAAAAGGGCCTGACGGAGGCGATGGAGGAAACGGAGGCAATGTTTACTTCCGGGGAATTTCCGATCTTACTGCCCTACGCCAATTCCAATTTAATAAAGTTGTTCAAGCGCAAAATGGAGAAAAAGGAAAAGCAAGACATTGCCATGGAGCCAATGGAAACGACATTATAATCCAAGTGCCAGTAGGAACAGTCATTCATAATTTAGACGAAGAAACAGATCAAGAAATAACCCATATTGGGGAAACTATTATGTTGGCAAAAGGAGGTCGTGGAGGAAAAGGAAATTATTATTTTGTTTCATCAACCAATAGAAGCCCTAAAGAATTTTATCCTGGCAAACCAGGCCAATCTTTTAAGATAAAACTGGAATTAAAAATGATAGCTGATATTGGATTAATAGGCTTACCTAACGTTGGAAAATCAAGCCTGTTAAATGAAATGACAAACGCCCAGAGCAAAGTTGCTAATTATCACTTTACTACTCTTCAGCCTCATCTTGGAGTTTACAAACATCTTATCTTGGCAGATATTCCAGGATTGATAAAAGGAGCATCTTCAGGGAAAGGGCTCGGAATAAAATTCTTGCGCCATATCGAAAGGACAAAAATATTGTTCCATTTGATATCAGCTGAATCAAAAACTCCGATTAAAGATTATACAACCATCAGATCAGAATTAAAAAAATACAATCCTGAATTATTAAAAAAGCCAGAATATATCCTGGTAAGCAAAAGCGATTTGCTTAATCAAAAAGAATTGAAGACATTTATCGCCAAACTTAAAAGAAAAAATTCTAAAGTATACAATTTCTCGATTTACGATTACGACAGTTTTGTAAAAGCGTGCCAAATATTAGATAAGATTAAGAAATAAATTATGTATCAAAAAACCGTCCCGATTTATATCGTGGACGGTTTTTAATTTATTATTATTTGATAATTCTTTTGATATCTTTTTTGATACCATAAACAAATTCTGCTCTGTTTCTTTCATCGCTTCCCTGATATGGAGAAATATAAATTTCCCCGCGATCCTTATAATACGGATCTTTACTAATATAAAGTTCGCTTGCCACTTTTTCTATTGCATCAACTGCCCTATCAATCTCTGATTCTTCTGAATACGGACTAAGATAAGCTGTCGCTTCTCTTAAACTATCTTTTTGATAGATAGAAAGTTCAAGTTTCCTATCTTTTACTCCCTTTAATATACCAGAAGTATATTGATAAGCTTTTTGTAAATCATTATTTGAGATGTTTAAACCTGTTAATCCAGAAGAACAACTGTAACCGTTACTAATACCCGAATCAGATGCAGAGATAGAACTAGATTCTCCAGTACATACAATAAAAAAAATACTAACAAGAGCATAAAGAAAAACTATAGCAGGAAGAGCATAAAACCCAACTGCAAAAGTTATTAGAACTATAGCTTTATGCCAACCTGTTTCTAACAAATCAAAATTGCTCGGATCTTCGTATTTTTTTTTCTTCTTAAATAGTTTTTTGATGGCATTGATAACGCCAGCGCCAAACCATGAAACAAATAAAAATACAGGAATCAGATACATCAATGCCAATCCTCCATATAGCATATCATTGCTAAATGATGGCTTGTCTGGTGTCGGGAAAAAACCAAAGGTTGATTCGTGCCCAATTATGGCATACCAAACAGCAAAACTGATTAATGATATTGCGCCCAATAAAGGCACAAGCCAGATATATAGCATTCTCTTTTTGTAGCTATCCATTTACCCTCCTTTTAAATTGCTTTTTATATTTAAGCATTTTTAGTGATTATTGTCAATGTCGGCAATAAAACACACCGCCAAAAAGCGGTGCGATATTTGTTGCCGGACTAGGATTCGAACCTAGATAATCGCCTCCAAAGGGCGGTGTCCTACCATTAGACGATCCGGCAATACAATGCCAGCATTTAGCTGGCAATGATATTATTTTATATCCTATTTTTCCTGTTTTGGCAACTCTATCAATTCAATAATTGCCAATTCTAAAGGAAGTTGCGGAATTGGAGAAAATTTTATTCCATTTTTCGCCTCCATGAACACATTCAAAGCTTTATGCAAAAAAGCTTCTTTTGTTTCTTTTATTGTTTCATTTAATTGAATTATATCCTCTTTAGTCAAATTAGCCATCAAAGGATTTATCAATGATTTATCTATTTTTAAAAGCAATGCTTGTCTGAGATAATTTATTAAATCATTGGAAAATTCATGAGGATCATATCCTTTATCAAAAACCGAATTCAAGTATTCAATCGATTTTTTCGTTTCCCCTTTAACTAAAAATCCAAAAAATTCTGCTAGCACTTTCACATCAACCAATCCTAAAAGATTTTTTATATCTTCAGCTTTGATATTTTCCTTCCCTCCAAAAGCCGCTGCCTGCGCCAAAAGGACTTGAGCATCTCTAACTGATCCTTGTGAATTTGAAGCAATAAGTTCTAAAGCATCGTCTTCTATTTTTATTTTTTCCGCCTTGGCAACTTCTTTTAATCTTTTAAGCGTATCAGTCACTGAAACTTTCCTAAAATCAAATCTCTGGCATCTGGAAATTATCGTAGGAATCATCTTATGGATTTCAGTAGTTGCTAATATGAAAATCGCATGTCCAGGTGGTTCTTCTAAAGTTTTAAGTAAAGCATTAGCTGCATCTTTGGAAAGCTGATGACATTCATCGATTATTAAAACTTTATATTTTAAATTTGTTGGAGAATATTTTATTCCTTCTCTTAACTCTCTTATATCGTCTATCCCTCTGTTTGACGCAGCATCAATTTCAATTATGTCCACTGCGCTTCCTTTATTTATTGCCAAACAATTGGCGCATTTATTGCAAGGTTCCACTCCGTCCGGATTCAAACAGTTTACCGCCTTAGCTAAGACTCTAGCAGCAGTCGTCTTTCCCACTCCTCTCGGACCGCAAAAAAGATAAGCATGCGCAACCATGTTTTTTTTGATCGAGTTACTCAATGTAAAAACTATTTCTTCCTGTCCGGCAATCTCATCAAACCTTTTCGGTCTGTATTTTCTATACAAGCTCAAATTCTCCATAAATTATTTTTTGAAAACTAAAAATTTGTATCCCAAGAAATTCCACATGAAGACTATTATTGATGCCAAGAAATCCGCGCTTACATTCCAAGCTTCATGCGTAAGTCCAGCTATCGGAGCAACGCCTTTCGCAATAAAAGAAGATATTCCGACTTTTAAAAGATATCCAACTATCGTGACTGTATAAAACTTTACAGCCTCGCCTACTTTATCTTGAGTATCTTTTTTTTCAAACGACCAGAACTTATTCCATAAAAAACTATTTGTTGAAGAAACTAAAAACGAAACTGTCACCATTATCGGATAAAATTGCTTAACTACCATACCTCCAAAAAATCTTTGAAGCAATTCTATTGTTCCCATGTCTATCATTACATTGGAACTTCCCACTAAAAGAAATTTTGCAAATTGCCAAATCGAAGAAATTTTTTGCGCAATAATACTGGCAAGTTTTATTCCAACTACTGCCAATATCGGAGCTAATAACCAGATCCACGAAATTATCTGCCCAAGTAATGGATATGCTGAAAGCTTCAAAGCAAATCTCGGAGCTATCATCATCAAAACAATTGCATCTATTTCAGCTACTATCGCTGCGAAAATATAATCTCTTTTTGTTATTTGCATATTTTAAAAATTTTTATTATTGCCCCATTAGACTAGGGCTGATTTATTTTATTTATATCATCTTAGCTAAAAGCAAAATTAAACCGCAAACTAATTTTAACAAAGCAAATCCTATTGGGCAAGAAGCCTTTTATTTAAAAGAAAAAATAAGCTGTGAAAAACTCGCTTGACCAAATAACTGACCATGATAAAATATAAATAGATCTTTACCAATTAACTTTCGCTCGATAGTCCTTCGCCAAAAACGAAGAACTTAAAAGCTGTGTACATATACACACGAATATCCCAGACATTTATAGCACATTTTATTTTCATAGCACATTCAACCCAACAAGAAGAGAGTACAAAACGTACCCTCTTCTTTATTTTTATAAAAGGCATCTACCTCTTTTTTTTATTTTAAAAAATCTATATGATGAACTTAAGAAAATATGCTTAAGCTATACAATACAAAAACTAGAAAAATAGAAGAATTCAATCCAATTAAAAAAGACCAAGTAGGATTATATACTTGCGGACCAACTGTTTATTGGTTTGCGCACATCGGAAATTTGCGTACATATATTTTTGAAGATATATTAAAACGCGTTTTAATTTTTAACGGATATAATGTTGTGCATGTCATGAATATTACAGATGTTGGACACTTAACATCAGACTCTGATACTGGCGAAGACAAATTAGAAAAAGGAGCAAAACGCGAAGGCAAAACAGTTTGGGATATTGCGGAATTTTATACTAATGCATTTTTAAGAGATATAGCGTTACTAAATATTTTGAAACCTGATGTTTTAGTAAAAGCTACTGATACAATACAAGATCAAATTAATTTTATTTTAGAATTAGAAAAAAAAGGCTTTACTTACAAAATCGATGATGGAATTTATTTTGATACTTCCAAACTTCCAACTTATGGCAAACTCTGGCCCAATAAAATGGAATTAAAATCTGGAACCAGAGTCGAGCTGACTGAGCAGAAAAAAAATCCTGCAGACTTCGCTTTATGGAAATTTTCTCCAAAAGACGAAAAGAGACAAATGGAATGGAATTCGCCTTGGGGGGTTGGATTTCCTGGATGGCATACTGAATGTGTAGTAATGTCTATGAAATATTTAAATATTCCTTTCGATATCCATTGTGGAGGGATTGACCATGTGTTAATCCATCATACAAATGAAATTGCTCAATGCGAAGCCGCCACTGGAAAAGACTTGGCTAATTTTTGGATGCACGGCGAACATCTCATACTAAAAGATGGCAAGATGGCAAAATCAGAAGGCAATATAATTTTAATAGAAACGATAAAAGAAAAAAGATTAAACGAACTATCTTTTAGATATTTGTGCTTAACTACCCATTATAGATCTACTATTACATTTTCCTGGGAATCGCTTGAGGCATCAAACAATGCCTTAGACTCTTTGTATTCAAAAATTAAAATTCTTAAAAATGATACCTCACCAATTGACCAAAAAGAGTTTGACGCAAATTTAAAAGAATTTACAGAAATTATTAATAATGATTTAGATACCCCGCAGGCTTTAGCCTTTATTTGGGATATGCTTAAAAAAGAAATTTCTGATTCTACTAAATACGCTTTATTATTAGAAGCAGATAAAATATTTGATTTAGGGTTTAATAATATAAAGGAAGATGATATTCCGCAAGAAATTATTGATATAGCAAATCAACGCCTTGATTATAGGGCTAAAAAAGATTGGGCAATGTCTGATAAGTTAAGAGATCAAGCCAAAACGAAAGGATATCTTATAGAAGATACGACTGAAAGTTTTAAAATTTCAAAAATATAAATAATAACCGTCAAAAAAAATATTCGCAGGCAATTCGTATCAATCTTTTTGATAATATCTTCGATTTTTTGTCAATTTTGACTTTAATCGGCACTTTGCCCTATCATTAGTGTATGGCAGACAAAAACAAATTACCTCCTCAAAACTTAGAAGCTGAACAATCAGTGTTAGGCTGTTTAATGATGGATAGAAATTCTCTAGTTAAAGTAGTCGATTTTTTAAAAGCCGAAGATTTTTATAAAGGATCACATCAAAAAATATATTCTGCTATGCTGGAACTATTTGAGAAAGGAGAACCTATAGATATACTTTCGGTTTCAAATACTCTGAATGAAAAAGATCAACTTCAAGAAATAGGAGGCCAAAGTTATTTGACTGAACTCATAAATTCAGTGCCTAATGCCTTACATGTAAAAAATTATGCAGACACTGTCAAAAAGAAAAAAATCTTAAGAGATTTAATAGAAGCTTCGTACCAGATTGGAGAAATGGGACATGATGAAGCAAA
Organism: Candidatus Parcubacteria bacterium; assembly: GCA_017991975.1. Classification (GTDB taxonomy): domain Bacteria; phylum Patescibacteriota; class Minisyncoccia; order Minisyncoccales; family JAGOPM01; genus JAGOPM01. The sequence goes on from JAGOPM010000001.1 coordinate 45,187, forward strand.
AGAAACTGATGAATTAGTCGACGAAGCGGAAAAATGCATTTTCAGAATAGCCCAAGGATCGTTAAAACAAAAATTCACTCCTATTCATACAATGTTAGGAGAAGCTTTTGACAGATTTGATAGAATATCCAAACACGACGGATCGATACGCGGAGTAACTACTGGATTCAAAGCATTAGATGATAAGCTCTCAGGATTGCAAAAATCGGATTTAATAATTCTTGCTGCCCGACCGAGTTTGGGAAAAACAAGCCTTGCGTTGGATATTGCCAGAAACGCAGCTGTTAAAAGCAAAATACCTGTAGGAATATTTTCATTGGAAATGTCTACCGAGCAGATCGTGGACAGATTTATAGCTGCTCAAGCTCATGTTGATCTTTGGAAATTAAGGACCGGAAAATTAGGAAAAGACGATATTACTAAAATACAGCATGCTTTAGAAAATTTATCTGGAGCTCCAATTTTTATAAACGATACTCCAGCGCTTAATCCTATCCAAATGAAAGCTATGGCCAGACGCTTGCAAGCTGAACACGGCCTTGGATTGATTGTCATCGATTATCTGCAATTAATGGATTCTAATAATAAAATAGCAAGCATCGTTCAACAAGTAAGCGAAATGTCCCGTGGATTAAAAATTTTAGCAAGAGAATTAAATGTCCCAATTCTGGCGCTTTCCCAGCTTTCCAGAGCAGTAGAACAAAGAATACCTCCTATTCCAAAACTTTCAGATTTAAGAGAATCAGGATCTTTGGAACAGGATGCCGATGTTGTCTTATTCATTTATAGAGAGAAAAATAAACAAGGAATTTTTGAAACTAATGAAGCAGAAATTATCATAGCAAAACACAGAAACGGACCAGTCGGTAAAGCCGATCTGTTCTTCTCTCAAGAAACAGCATCATTCGGAAATCTTGATAGGATTACTCAAATACCTCAAGATATTCAAGAAGAAGGATTTGGATTTGCAAATTATGAAGAAATGTAAAACTAAAAACTCCCCTTTATCAGGGGAGTTTTTAGTTAATCTTTATTTTGATAAAATATCAACTATTTGAACTTCTGTGAAAGGTTGCCTATGGCCTTTTTTAACTTGATATCTTGTTTTTGATTTATATTTCAAAACTGTCACTTTTTTGGCCCTGTCTTGTTTTGTAATTTTAGCCGTTACTTTAGCTTCAGAAATCATCGGGTTCCCGACTTCAATCTTTCCATCTTTTTCAATTAACAAAACATCTAAGAATTCGATATTCTCATCTTTTGACTCAAGTTTTTCAACTCTTAATTTTTGATTCGGAGCAACAATGTATTGTTTTCCTCCTGTTTTTATTACTGCAAACATATGTTTATTATTCTTCTGATAATGGCTTATTTATTTTTTTTGTTTCAAAATCTGGAGCTGCTCCAGTTATTTTTGTAACATCTTTTTCAATTTTTGAAAAATCAGATTGAGCAAGGTTGAAAGCATTAACTGCTGTTTCTAAATTATTTCCAAGCCTTGAGAAATGCTCATCATAAGCTTGCAAATGATTCTTTAACTTTTCAACATTGGCAATTATTATCTTGGTAGATTGTTCAATTCTCAAGAATCTGAACCCTTGAGCAACAGTCTGCAAATAAGCATAAAAAGATGTTGGAGAAACTATATGCACTCTTTTCTCCCTTATGGCATATTCAATCAAATCTTTTGTATTGCTTTTAATGGAACCGACTTTGTTTATCAACAAATCATAATATATCGCTTCCGAAGGAATGAACATAAAAGCAAAATCAAATGTTCCCTCTTGCGGCCTGATATATTGCGCAGTTTCATCTATCCTATTTTTCAAATCTTGTCTGAATAGTTTTTCCAGTTGTTCTCGCTTTGCCTCATCTTTTTCTTCGATAATTTTATTATAATTTTCAAGCGAGAATTTAGAATCTATTGGGATTATCTTATTCTTTTCCACAAATATCGCAGCATCAACTATTTTATCATCCTTAAATTTATACTGCATCACAAAATTGCTAGGGGGAAGCACATTCTTTAAAATTTCCTCCAAATAATACTCTCCAAGGATGCCCCTTTGTTTGGTATTCTTTAAAATATCCTCTAAAGATTGAAGTTGATTGGCAAATCCAGCTATCTGCTTGTTGGTTTCCTTCACAGTAGTTAATTCAGCAGTAATATCTTTTATGACACTAGCGCTATAACGAAACTGTTCTTGAATATTCTTGTTTGATTCGCTTAATTTGCTGTCTAAAACCTGATTTAAACTATTCAATTGTTGCTGTAAAAGCACTGCTGATTCACTTTGAGGCTTTTGATTGTTCTTATAGTTAAAAACAATCAAAATTATTAGTGCTATTAGTACTAATATCAAGAGTATATCAGTCATATGTTAATACTACCATTTTTCCAGAATTTGGCAATACCGGCCTTTTTCTCATCCTCCATAAAAGACTTTCTCCATTTGGGCCTTCTTTTTGTTCATCCTATTCTTGATTTCTTTATCTAAAAAATTAGAGACTTTCCCATCCAAAATAGCCTCTGCTAAATTATATAAAAATACTGTTGCGTCATACCATCTTGCCGGCAAAAACATTATAAATTCTACAAATTTTGTACCAATACTCCCCAATCCATCTAAAACAAATTCCGCCACCCTATTCATACCCCTCTTTTCTTTATCTTTTGATTTTATTGTCTTGCTATCATTTAACTCATCACTGCTTTCCATTTTTACGGAATATTTTTCATCAAATTCCCTTATTTTCTCCCTTGTTTGTTCAGATTCATTTTTAAATTTCTCATTATCCATTTCCTTCCTTAATTCATTATCCCAGTTCTCTCCATATTTCTCCTTCAAATTTTCTATTCTTTCCGCCCAATCTTTTATTTCTTGTTCCTGACTTATTGATTTTTCCTCTTTAAATTTTTTAGAATATTTATCTAAATATTCCTCCAAGAAATCTTCTCTTGAAAATTTAGATACATCTTGACCGCTCAATGATTTCTCAATCATTTCATCAGAAAATTTTTCTAATTCCCCTTTTCCTTCATCTCCAGATTCATTTATAACTTCATTGGGGAATTTCTGGTCCATATAAGTTTTTAAATACTGTTCTAAAAATTCCTCTCGAGGCTGTATCTCAACTTCATGAGACCTTTCCTTTTTTACTATTCCTTTTTCGGCAACGACATCATCTGCCCCCCATTCAGCATTAGGCCCAACATGATCATATTCTTTTGAGAGTTCTGATTTTAAGGACTCTAAAGCCTTGTCTTTTTCTTCTTGACTCATCGGCTCTACCTCCTCTTTTTTTTCTATAATTACATTCTCTTGATTAGGCTCGAGCTGTTTTTCAGTATTTTCATTTACATATTCTGGAAATTTTTCAGGATTATTTTCCATTTTTTAGAAATTCCATCTTTTACTTATTTCTGCCTCGACCTCTCTCTTATTTCTTGCATATTTAAGTTTAGAGATTTTCTTTATCGGATTTATTATAGAATCATTTCCCTTTCTTGGCTTAACAGTTTTCAATTTAAAAGGAGAAGAAACTTGGCCATCTATAATCATTTTCATCGCAAAATAAAAATTATCAAGATTGGAAAGATCGTAAGCTGAAAAATCAGGAGCAAATTGGCTCTCTATAAACTTAGCGTCGTCAGGCCCGACTCGAAAGCTCGCGATAGTACCGACATTTCCAAAAACAGCGTTCTTAATCGGATCTGACAATTGAGGTACATATTGATGCGCCAATATCAAATTAAGTTTGTATTTTCTAGCTTCTGACAATATTGTAGCAATATTTTCAGTAGTAAAATTATGGAATTCATCAATATATAAATAAAAATCTTTTCTTGATGCTTCTGGAATATTTGCTCTCTGCATAGCAGCTATTTGCATTTTTGAAATTAAAATCAATCCGAGTAAAGAAGAATTCATCTCTCCAGTTCTTCCCTTGGAAAGATTAGCTAAAAATATTTTTCCATCATTCATTACTTTAGAAAGATTGAAACCTGATCTCGTCTGCCCAATGATATTCCTCATCATTTCATTCTCGATAAATCTGCCAACTTTGGAAACAACATAACCAAGCATGTCTGATTTTGTCTGCCCTGTTGTCTGACGCCATTCTCTTAACCAAAAACTTCTGACTAAAGGATCTGTAACACTCTGCAATCGTTTTTCCATAAATTCCTGATCAGTAAAAATTCTTGATATTTCCACCAAAGTTCCAGGATTATTCCTGTCTGCCATAAGCGCTAACATAGCATTTCTCATATAATGTTCGAACATTGGACCGATGATTTCCGGAGGAAAAAGCTTTGAAAAAATCATTATCATTTCCGAAACTAAAAAATCTTTTTGATCGGGAGTTTCCCATTCAAGCATATTCAGTCCCATCGGATTCTCAGTATCAAAAGGTTCGAATAACACAATATCATCGACTCTTGATTTCGGAATATTTGCTAAAATATTCTCTATTAAATCTCCATGGGGATCAATCACCCCAACTCCTTTTCCATTAGCTATATCTTGGATTATCATCTCTTGCATTAACGACGTTTTACCAGTACCAGTTTGTCCGATAATATAAAAATGCCTTCTCCTATCCTGTTCGTTGGAAAAATAAACATCTTGTTCTTCGCCACGATAAATTGATTCGCCTATCAGAATCTGTCCTGTCTTAGGAAGGTTTTGAGGAGGAGCTATTTCTTTAGTTTTTACCCATTGCAAATTAGGGCTTTCAATATGCGCCAAAGGAAAATGATAAATACTGGCTAATTCTTCTGCATTTAAAACTACTGTTTGATATCTATTAAAATTTCTAAAACAATAATCAAAAGAAAATTTTTTCATTTCAAAAGCCCTTACAGGTATGAATTTGAAATTATTTTCATTGGAATAAAATTGAGCAAAACTGCTTTCAATATTATGCAAAATATCTTCGGATCTTTCCCTGTCTTTAGCAACGCTAATAATTCTGACATTAACATCAAACTGAGCTTTTGACATTTTTTTTCTTATTAAATCTATCTGATTGTAATCAATAGTGCTGGGATTATAATATTGTCCTTGATTCTGATCAAAAGCTTGTTGGCTTTCAGAAGAACTCTTAAGGGAAAAAAAATCTCCTATTAATCTTGTAGAAGAACTTCTCGCGTGGTTCCCGCCTTGATATTGTCCATTTGGATTCAAAATATTATCAATTTCCCTTTGGCCTCTTTCCCTAATGTTTGAAATAGTAGGTCTGGCAATAATTTGGATAGAACAGCCTTCTTCTGGTTTTATCCTGCTCATTGCATTAGTTATTGAAGCAATCGGATCTCCAGCTAAATCTTTATAAGTAGTCAAAGGCATTAAATCATTTTTTTCTAATTTCAAAAAAGAAGCGCTTATAAAAGATTTTGGTTCAAAAATAGTATAATCTTTAACAACTTTTTCAATTACAGCTCCAGGATAAACTCCTTGAATATATTTTTGCAATCCGTCACTTAGTCTATTTGATATTGAAATGTAGAAAGCAATATCAGCATCCCCTACCTCAGAGGCAATTTCCAATGACACAGTAGGAGGATCGGAAAAAAAACTATGTTTTAAATCCTTATATCTTAAATATAAAAAATTAGAATAAACCTGTTCCATCAAGGCTATCAATTCTTTCTTATCTTTTTCAGAGCCATCTTTTTCATACCTAGGCATCTTCACTAAAAATAAAGTTTTATCAAGACTATCCTGCCATTTCATAATCCCGCTTTTTCTGAAATACCAAAAAATAGCCCAAATGCCCAGAAAAAGAAATAATGAAACTATAAATCCAAAATCAAACATAAATAAATTTATTCCCTAAATCTTTTCCATAACCCTCCGACCGATAATAAATCATGGACTAAATCGATAACATAAGGGTCTTCAATTTTTTTCAAAGCATTCATAGCCTTTCTAAAACCCTTATCTTCTGCAATCATTATAATCTTTTCAGCTTGCTTTCTGAAGTCTTCAGTTTTTACATCTTCGACTATCATATCCACTTCCTGTTTTTCATATTCTGGAGCATCAATCTTATCTATAATTCTTTCCATGGCTCTCTTATCTGCTTTTTCTTCATCAGTCAATTTCATAGGTCTTAATTCTCCAGAATCCCTGTCTTTAAAATATTCAATCACTTCCTCAATGGATTTAGTCTTCAAATCTTCAACATTTTCCGGCCTAGGCGCATAGTCTGTTTTCTCCAATTCTTGAATCTGAGTTTCATAATAGTCTTTATCTTTTTCAATACTCTTTTCTAAAGTTTCTCTATTTTCAAGAATCGTATTATTTAAATTATTGTTCTTTTCTTCGATTGGAATCTCTGGCTTTATTAATTCTTGATTCTGAATTTCTGAATCTTGATTTTGATCTCCAATTATTTCTCTGTATTGGTCCATAATTTTAATACATTATTATCTCTAAAAATATAAAAATAAAATATAAAAGCAATAAATAAACACCTTCTTTCTTGGTTATCTTCTGATCGGTCCTAATACATGTATAAAAAAGTATTATTGACATGACCAAGAATATTCTAGCCAGTACAAATGTCGATAAACCATCAATATTTATAGGATGAATAATTGCCGCAATGCCTATAACTAATGTTGTACAAACAACAACGCCACCCATCAAATTACCCAATATCATCCATTCTTGCTTGCTTTTCGCCGCCTGTACCGAAAAGAATGTTTCTGGTAAACAATTGCCAACGCTTACAATCAATACTCCTATAATGCCTAAAGGTATTGCAAAATTATCCGAAAAAGATATCGAAGAATCAACTATCCCTTTAGCTCCTAAAAGCAAAATAAATATCCCTAAAACCGCTAAAAGAAAATCTCTTATCAGTTCTGATTTTTTTATTATTTTTCTATTAGAACTTTGATCTAATGTAAATCTGTCCTTGTCTGAGAAAAGCCACGCTGAATAAATAAGATAGACAATTATCAAAAAAACTCCATCAAGCCTCGAAAGTGTTTTATCAAAAACCAATAATATTGGAAGCATTGTTGCAGCAATTGTAAATAAAACACTGGTGCTTACAGTTCTGCTTTTAGCTTCAATTCCTTTTTTCGATAATACTGCAGCTAATCCTAAGGCAAATGATAAATCAAAAATATTTCCTCCAATTACATCTCCATAGGAAAGCTCCGGAACGCCTCTTATTGCCGACATCACAGCAACAAAAAAATTAGGTATGCTAACCCCGAAAGCCATTAGGAAAAAAGCTAATATAAACTCTCTCCATTTTAAAAAAATCGCGATTCTGCCCAAAGCTTGAACAAGTATCTGGCTAGCCATATACATAGCAGCACAAGAAAGCAAAAACATCGGGACAGAAATTATTAAAGGCATCATATTTTCTATATTTTACCATTTAGAAAAGAAATTAACAATTTCATAAATCACACCTATCGCAAAAATCATCATAAAAAAATAAACAGAATTATCTCTCGGCTTTATTTTTTTATGCATCAACATTACAAGAACTCCCTCAGCTCCCATAAAAACTCCTCCAATGAAAGAAATAACTCCTAAAAAATTCTGAAAACCTGACAAATAAAGACCTAAAGGTAGAAAAGAGCTCAATACCCATGATAGACCCTTGCTCAATTTCATATCGTAATTAAAAATTTTCTTCAATGTGAGCCCTATCGTTATAAAAGAAGTCAAAATAACAACAAACCCAAAAACCAAGGCAAACGATCCAAGCACAGGACCAAGTTTTGGCATAAAACAATCAAGCGACATTTCGGTTGTATTCTGTCCACAAATTGAAATGACTAAAAAAATAAAAAATGAATAGATTATGAAAGCTATTAAGAAAGAAAATAATATTACTGTATTAAAAATTTTTTTTATATTCTCCGGCTTTTCTTTCCTCTCCTTCTTAGTTAAAAACATTTCTTCTATTTCAGGAATAACTGAAAGCCCTCCGTAAGAAAATAAAACTGCTCCATATGGCAAAAACCACTTGATATTGCTTATTGGAATAAAAAGATTTGAAAAATTTATTTTTTCATATCCAAAATAAAATATTGCGAATAAAGAAACAAAAAATATTATTAAACACCAAAAAGATATTTTTTCTATAAAACTTATTCCTTTCAAAATAGTAAAAGACACTATAAACCCAAAAATAACGACATAAACAGACATTTCAGCAGGAAACCATTGGCTAAACAATCCTTTCATAAATGCGCCTCCGATTATCAAATAAGCGAGCAATGATCCAATAGACCCAAAGATTCCAACCACATAAGCTATCTTCTGACCTAAAAATCCTAAATGTATTTTTGCAAAGCTCGGGAAACGAAGATAGTCTGGAGTTTTAAAACTTACATCTCCAAACATTAGATGAATCTTAGCCGAGATAATTCCGAAAATAACTAAATAAGCAAACATTATCCAAACTCCTGTTTGCGAAGTAATATAAGGCAAGGCAAACATTCCAGCCCCGATTATTGTTCCGCTCAATACAGCAATAGCTTTTATGGTTTTTGGAATCCCCATATTAGCTATATTTTAACAAATTTATATGATATTTTGATGTTAATAACTTTTCAGAGAAAAAGAGAATGGCGCTGCTAACGAGAGTCGAACTCGTGTTACGCCCGTGAGAGGGGCGTGTCCTAGGCCACTAGACGATAGCAGCAAAGATAAAAAATCTTAATTGTTTTTTTTAAAAAAATCAATAAAATCAATCGGCTCTATGATACTCTCTCAATCTCTCTGAAATCGCAACTAAATTGAAACCTAAATTCATAGCTACTAGAACTGCTGATAATATTGGATATATTTCTTGAATCGAATATCGTCCTTTTATCCAAAAAGGTATTGTATTGCCTTCATGATTTATCTTGAAATTTAATTCTTGGCCATCATTTACTATATCGCTTGCATAAATAGTCCCTTTGTTTTCTATCGAGCAAGTTTTAATTATTTTCTCTCCTCTTTTTACATTTTCACTCAAAGAAATATTATCATTATTAAAAAATATCAAAGCATTGTTGGAAAGATTTTCCATCAAATATTCTACTTCTAATTCATTGCCAGTTTTCTCTTTCTGTTTGTTCCCATTAAAAACAACTATGGGCGATTCGATTCCAGAAAACATTTCAACTATTTTTCCATATTCTTTTTCTAAATCAAAAATATAAATCAAAATATCATTTGACAAAAAATCCAAAGCATTGGAAAATTCATTCGTTGAAAAAAAAGTTTTTACATTAAAATCGTCTTTAAGCAATTGATAAAGTATCTCTGCGCACAATTTTGAATTATCTCCGGACAATAATACGGTTCTAAATTTTCTCATTTTATATAATAAACTGATAAATAATTTCATGATCTTTATTGACTCGCCCCTTTTTAATCATCTCTCTGAGTAGGGATTTGCCAATAATCAAAAATATATTTTGCTAATTTTGAAAATATTGGAGCGGCTGAAATTGATGCTTCTTTCACTCCTGGCTTGTCGAATTTTATGATAGCAACAAACTTTGGATCATAAGCTGGACCAAATCCGGCAAACGTTTGCCAAGTTTCAGAATCAGTGTAACCGCCTCCCTTGGTCGGCATTTGAGCTGTTCCTGTTTTTCCAGCAACATAATATCCAGAAACTCTTGCTGCTTTTGAAAATCCTATTTCCGTAACACTATTAAGCATTTTTTTTATCAATTCCGAAGTTTGCTGATTTATAATATTTTCACTTAATACCTGGGGTAAAATTTCTTTTATTGTCCCATCTGGATTTATAATCTTTTCCACTATATATGGCTTATATATCTTTCCTCCATTTGCCAAGGCGCAATAAGAAACAGCTAAACGCAAAGGCGTAATACTAATCCCTTGACCAAATGATACCGTTGCGATACTTGATTCTCTTCCAGCTCGTAAATCAGAACTTATTTTATCACTTACCTCTCCGGCTATGTCCACTCCTGTTTTTTCAAAAAAACCAAAATTTTCCAAATATTTTATATATACATTCTTAGGAACTTGTCTCGCAGCAAAAACAGCGCCTGTATTGATGGAATTTTCCAAAACTTTAGTCATCGTGCAAGTTCCATAAACCTTATCATTATAATTTTTAATCGTCCATCTATCTATTTTTAGATATCCCGAATCTTGATAAGTTGTGTCTGGAGTGACTTTTTTCTCATTAAGCGCTATTGCCATTGTTATGGCTTTAAAAACAGAACCCGGCTCATAAAGCTTTTGCAAAGCTCCATTTTGGAATATTTCAAAATTTTGACTGTATTTAGAATATTCATTTGGATCATATGATGGATAATCTGCTAATGCTATTATTTTACCTGAGTTAGGATCCATTACTATTATCTGCCCCTCTGTATAACCTATATTATCATAAACTTCTCTTAATAATTCTTCGGCTTTTTTTTGAATATTAATATCAACAGTCAATATTAAATCACTCCCTTGAATATTCTTGCCTTCCTGAGAAAAAAAATATCCTAATATTCCCTTTTCTTTTTTAACAAACTCTTCCTTCCCTCTTAAAGTATTATTATAATACCCCTGAATCCCATATTTTCCGTTTTGATCTTTATCTACAAAACCTAATAATGTTCCAGCAATATCTTTATATGGATAATAAGGGTATGTTTCATTCTTTAAATAAATCCCTTTTAATTGAGACTGTTCTATGAGCTCTTTTTCTTTGTCGCTTATTTTCTCTTTTAAAGGATAATATAAATTTTCCTTATTAGAGAATGCTGTTTTCAATTCTTCTATATCAAGACCCAATATCTGGGAAACCAATGAAGCGGTCTGATTATCATCCTGAATTTCCGCAGGAACAGCATAGCATTTAGCAAAAGCTCTATTCGAAACCAAAAGCGAAAGTTCGTCTTTATCATGGCAAAAAATCTTACCCCTGTTCCCCGAGACATCTTGGACAAGCTCCTGCTGGCCTTTCGCCAATACTTTATATAATGATCCTTTTAAGATCTGAATAGAAAAAAGGCGCCAAGTTATAATTGCGCCTATACAGAAAAAAAACACTAATATTAAAATACTTTTCCACGATCCAACTTTCATAGCATATTTTAATTCTTATCAGATGCGACCTTATCGGTTTTTGCATCAATATATTCAATATTTCCGATTTTTTCGAAATTCATAGAGCTCGCTAGGTTATCAACATTCATTTGAGAATTATGAGCAGAAACTATCATTTCCATTTCCTGATTTTCCTGATTAAGCTTAGTAACTTGCGTTTCGTATTCTGGAATATAAAAACTCAAATGAGCAATTTTATTTGTTTGAACAATATATACTCCTGATAAAAAGAATAAAGATATTGTTTCTATTGCGACTATTTTTGATAAAAATGTTTTTCTACTGGCTCTTTTTTTCATATTTAGATGCTTAAATTTTTTGGATCACTCTTAATTTTGCGCTACCAGACCTCTTATTTTTTTCTAATTCCTCCCTTGAGGCGACTAATGGTTTTTTTGTTAAAATTTCTGCCAATCCTTCCTGTTTTAAGTCCCTGAAATAATTTTTTACAATCCTATCTTCTAATGAATGAAATGATATGATTGCCAATCTTCCATTCCTTCCTAAAAGCTGAAATGCTTTAGGCATGACTATTTTTAAATTCTCCAATTCTCTGTTAGCCTCAATCCTCAATGCTTGAAAAATCATAGCTAAACATTTCTTCGTGCAATCAGGCAAAGAATCTTTTAAATCTTTAACAGTTTCTATTCTTTTTATTTTCCTTGATTCGTATATTTGCTGGGCAAATTTCCTTGCCGACCTCAACTCCCCATAATTTTTAAAAATTTCTTCTAATTCTTCTTTGGTATAATCATTCAAAATATCACTCGCCTTTTCTTTTCCATTTAAACTGTATCTCATATCAAGTCCCTGATTTTCTTCTTTAAAAGAAAATCCTCTACAAGAATTTTCTAAATCCCATGAAGATAATCCCAAATCTATCAAGATTCCATCAATATTTTTCAAATTATGTTTTAAAGCTACCTTGTCGATATTGGCATAATTATCATTCTCCAATATTAATCCTTCTATCCTTTCTGCTTTTTCTGCCACTTGGCTATCCCATTCTATGCCAATTACTTTTGCTCCTTTCTTCAATATTTCCCTGCTATGACCTCCAAATCCAAATGTGCAATCAATAAATATTTTCCCTTTCTCCGGATTTAGCAGCTTTATAGTTTCTTCTAATAACACCGGATAATGATCTTTATATTCCGACATCTTTTAATTTCTCGATTGATTCATCCATTTCCTTTTCAACCTTTGCCTTGTATTGGCTCCAGACTTTTGCATCCCAAATTTCTATTCTGTTATACATTCCAATAATAACAGCGTCCTTTTCCAAGGAAGCAAACTCCTTTAAATAATCAGGTATTAAAATTCTCCCTATTTTATCAAATTCAACCTCAGAAGCTCCTCCTAAAATAATCCTTGCCATCGCCCTTCCTTCTTTCTGACTCAAAGGTAAATTCCCAACTTTCTCTGAAATTACTTTCCATTGTTCTTTTGGATAAATTACCAAACTGCTCTCTAATCCCTTGGTGATAACCGCTCCATTGCCAAGATCCTTCCTGAATTTGGAAGGTATAGACATTCTTCTCTTTTCATCAATTGTGTGTTGATATTCTCCTATAAACATAAGTTATCCACAGTTTTTGACTTTTTTCACACATTTTTCCACAATTTCCCACTCATTAACTCATAATATCCATTTTCCCCCACTGTGTCAAACTGTGAATAAAAAGATATTCACACCCTATCGAACAATAAAAAAACCGCTTATTTATAAGCGGTTTTTAAAAAGAGCTAACCAATACTTTGTGCTTGGCTATTATTAGTACTAAATAAAGAATTTTCTTCTGTCTTACTTATATATTTCTCGATATTTGGACAAATATCCAATACTGCCTTCCTAATATCAGAATTGCCATTTTCATACAATTCGGCAAAATCATACATCCCAAAATCTGATTTATAAATTTCCAATATTATTTTTAAATCTTCATATCTTATTTTCTTTATACTGCTGCCAAGATTAATTGCCATTTTCAATTGAGAAATGAGAGCTGTTCTCATATTATCAATTACTGCCTGAATAATTTTTTCAGTACCTGGATTCGCTGACAAAATTCCAAACAATTCTTCAATTTTTTTTAAAAGATCTTCAATTCTTTTTTGGCTTTTATTATTTTTCTGACACATTTTAAAAGCCTCCTTTCATCATTATTGATTGCATAAAAATAATGCCATGTCAAATAAAAAGCCATTATCGCAAAAAATATGGCTTTTTATTTGAAAATATATTTCTATTTTATTTTTTATTAGATATGCCAGCTTTTATCAATCCATTAAAAAGAGGATGACCAACTACAGGAGCAGATTTGAATTCTGGGTGAAATTGGCAAGCAACGAAAAATGGATGGTCTTTTAATTCAATTATTTCTACGAGATTCCTTTTAGGATTTATTCCTGAAAAAATCAATCCTTTCTTGGCGAGCTGATCTCTATAATCATTATTAAACTCATATCTATGTCTATGACGTTCTGAAATCATTTCTGATTTGTAACATTCAAAAGCTTTCGTGCCTTTTTCTATCTTGCAATCATAAGCGCCTAAACGCATGCTTCCACCCATATTCTTTTTTTTCAAATTCTCAGCCTGCTCCTGCATTATATGTATTACAGGATGAGGAGTTTTTTGGTTCATTTCTGTTGAATTCGCATCTTTCAAACCGCAAACATTCCTTGAGAATTCTACTGTCATTAATTGCATTCCAAGACATAATCCCAAAAGAGGAATTTTTTTCTTCCTGCAGTATTCTATAGCTCTTATCTTGCCTTCTATCCCTCTCAAACCAAATCCTCCTGGTACTATAATCGCATCAAAATTATCCAATTCTTTTAAATTTTTAGGATCTTCCTCATAACTTTCAGCATTAAGCCATTGTATAGAAGGATTGCGATTATTAGCCCAAGCCGCATGTTTTACTGCTTCTATCACAGATATATAAGAATCCAATAATGTAAATTTCCCCGAAACAAAATATTTTCCGACTATACCGATTTTTACATCTTGTTTAGCATTTTCCATTACATCTATCATTCTTCTCCAATCATGCATGTCCTTTTTAGTGCTTCTCATGCCAAAACACTTTAAAATTTTATTTCCCAGTTCTTCATCTTCAAAATTTACCGGTACTTTGTAAATTGATTTTATATCAGGAGCTGAAATAGTATGTTCGGCATCAACATTGCAAAATGTCGCTATTTTTTGTTTTCTTAAATCATCTAAAGGATATTCTGCTCTTGCTATGATAAAATCAGGCTGGATACCTACAGAATTCAAAGCTCTCACGGCATATTGAGTAGGTTTTGTTTTCATTTCTCCTAACATTCTTGGGACTGGAAGAAAACTCACTAAAACAAAAATTACCTCTTTAGGTTTTTTAAAATTTAATATCCTAGCTGCTTCCAAAAATAAAGAATTCTGAAATTCTCCGACCGTACCCCCAATTTCAGTTATAACAAAATCTGATTTTGTCTTTTTTCCAGCTCTTTCTACTCTATCTATAATCTCTTGAGTGATATGGGGCACAGATTCAACGCATTTTCCTCCATATTCAAGATTCCTTTCTTTCTCTATTACCGTTTTATAGACTTGACCGGCTGTCATATAATTGTAAGAAAACATATCTTGGCCGGTAAACCTTTCATAATTTCCTATATCCTGATCGCATTCCAAGCCGTCCTCTGTCACAAAAACCTCACCATGCTCTATAGGATTCATCGTTCCAGCATCTACGTTGAGATAAGGATCTATTTTTATATTCGTCACGCTGTATCCTTTTGATTGCAATATTTTTCCAATTGAAGCGGCTGTTATGCCTTTTCCAATTCCAGACATAACTCCTCCGCATACGAATATGTATTTGGACATAAAATTTTTTTTAATACTAATCATCTAATTTTAACAATTTTTTAGAAACTTTCAAAATTCTAAAAAAACCAACTATTTTATGATTGTAAATATAGAAAATCAATCTTAGACATTGCAACTTTTGCACTCTTGTCTTATTATATTATATAGAAATATATGAAGGTTTTTGAATTTCATTTTAATAGCCAGCAAAAAGGCCAAAATGTTTTTGATAGTTTCATTTTTGACCCGGAAGACAATTCTCAAGAACCCTTGGGAAGCATCATAATCGCAGGTCAAATAGATAATGCCCTTCCTCAGAGCTATGATTTATTAAAAAATTTGGCTGAAATAATCAAAGAAGAACATTACAAGAGTTCTAATGTATCTCCAAAAATAGCTTTCAAGAAATCTTTAGTGAAAGCAAATTCGTTTTTGAAAAATTTAGTCAAGGAAGGAAATGTCAACTGGCTCGGAAATTTCAATTTTGCCGCAATAAATATAAATCAAGATTTAATAAGTTTCGTTAAGGTCGGGAATATAAAAATACTGCTCATTCGCGATAATGAAACATATGACATCAGCGATAATCTTGAATATCAAGGCTCTGATGGAATTGGATCATATTTCCTGAATGTTGCGCTGGGGAAACTAAGTCCCGACGACAGATTAATTATCGCTAATTCCGAACTTTATGATTCGATATCTGACAACGAATTGTTAAAAGACATAATCAATGAAAATGATTGGTCTCAAAAAAAACTCTCAGAATTATTTAAAAACTCGAAAGATGATTTGAAAGAAACCAAAGGAATGGCCCTATTAATAACAATGCAGCTAAAAGATGCGAAAAGGCCGAATTTTAGTTTTTCATTCCCTAAAATAACAATACCAAAAATAAAAAAACCAAATATGGACCTGCCAAATTTCAATTTCACATCAAAAAAGATTGCCATATTCGCGTTCTTTACATTGATAATCGCTGGAGGTATATTTTTAGCTTTTAAATTCGGACTCAATAAAGAAAAAACGCAAACTGCCACAGTTTCCCAAGAGCAGACAACACAAAATCAAGGAAGTCAAACACAAGTCGCTCAGACAGATGCGCCAGTGCTTCCTGAACCAAAAATCCCCGCATTTTTCAATATGGGAGATTTAAACTATTCCCCTACAAAAATAGCTGCTACCAACAGCGCCATCTACTTGTTCAATAATACCACTGAATTTTATAGGATAAACACAAAAGATCTGAAATCAGTGAAAGATACCAGCGAACAAAATCTTGAAATGCTTGCATTAGGAGAAAATTCAATTTTTTTCTTTTCTCCAACAAGCACCATATCTGAATATGATATGTCTAAAGATGTATTAGGATATCAACAGATAAAACTTTCAGAAAATATTAAAATAAGCGATTTAATCTATTACAATAACAAACTTTATTTCTTAGATTCGGAAAATGGGATAATCTATAAAAAATCAAAAGACAAAATAGAAGAATCTCTAAAAGATCAAAGAATTGTCGGAGCAAAATCAATCGCTATAGATGGAAATATCTGGATTTTAACCCAGGGTAATAAAATAGATAAATATTTTTCAGGAAAATTTATTGAAAGCATTATGATTTCAGGAGCAGTTAATGCTAAAAAAATCTGGACTCAAAGAGGCAATGATAATATCTATGTTTTAGATCCTGAAGGAACACAAATCCTGGTAATCGATAAAAAAGGAAATATTGTAAAAACACATCAAGATCCTGCTTGGATAAATATTAAAGATTTTGCAGTCAATGAAAAAGGATTGATTTATCTGATAGACAATCAAAAAATTTACGAATTGCAATAAAAATTTTTAGAAACTATTTCCTGATTTTTGAAAATAAAAAGCCGCTCTTATAGAGCGGCTTTTTATTAGAAATAATAAAGATTATTTCAATTCAACTTTTGCTCCTGCTGCTTCGAAGGCCTTTTTCATTGCTTCTGCATCTTCTTTTTTAACATTTTCAGCAATAACCTGAGGTCCTTTATCTGCTGCATCAACTAAATCTTTAGCTTCTTTCAAGCCTTTTTGAGTTATATCTCTAACGGCTTTGATAACTTCGATTTTCTTGTCTCCTGCTGCTGCCAATACAACTGTGAATTCTGATTTTTCTTCAGCTGCTGCAGCGCCTCCTGCCGGAGCTGCTCCACCGACAAATGTTGGAGTAGCTGAAACGCCAAACTTCTGTTCCAAAGTTTTGACTAATTCAGCTAATTCGATAACTGTCATTTTTTCAACTTTTTCAACTATGTCCTTGAATTTTTCAGGGACTGTAAATTCATCTGCCATATTATTTATTTCTTTTTACCTCTTTAGAAGCGATCATGCATCTTTTGAGGCAATTTAATTATTTAATAGTCGCATCAGCTGTTTTTTATGCAGCAGATGTCGATTGCTTTTCTTTAATTGCGTTAATCACTCTCGCAAAACTTGCAGCAGTATCATTCAATACATAAGCAAGTTTAGCATATAACTCGTCTCTTGAAGGAATTGAGGCGTACGCGATGACATCCTGGACGGTTAATTTATTTAATTTCCCATCTTCGATATAACATCCTCCTAAAATTTTTATTTTCTCTGTTTTCGCTACATTATATATTTCTTTTGTAGGAAGAAAAGCGTCTTTTAAAGAGAAAATTATGCCTAACTGCCCTTGCAACGGTTTCAAATCGAAATCAATTTTCTTTTCTTTGAAAGCGATTGTTGCGAGTGTCTTTTTAGCTACATAGAGCTTGGCATCATTTTTTCTTAATTCTTTACGGAATGTACTTACATCGTTACTTGTCATTCCCTTATAATCGATAAAATACATCGATTTCTGAGAATCAATAGCTTCTTTAAGATCTTGGAGTATTTGCGTTTTCTGTTCTTTTGTTTTTGCCATGATTTAACATGATTATTTCTTACTCCCTGTATATTATCATACAGGGTTTTATTTTTATAATCTGTTTATAAAAATAAAAAATGCCTGACACCGCAGACATCGACCAAAAAGCTTAAAAACAGCTTTGTACCTCGATAGGATTTACTCTTAGGCGCGAACCTTCAAAACCTATTGTCTGTGGTGAAATAAATTGTATTTATTAAAATAGCAGATAAAAAGAAAAAAGTCAATCCCCTAAAGCCTTAACTATTGCTAAAGCAAAAGCCTGGGCAGATCCAGGGCCGTCAGCTGTTATTATCTTTCCGTCTATAACAACATTTTCCGGCTGATACAAAGCTTTTTGATCTTGCAATATCCTAATTGCCGATTTATCCATCAGAGACGACCATACAGTCGCTTTTACCCCTTTTAGCACTCCTGCCTTAGCTAAAATTGTCGGGCCGATGCATATTCCAGCTAAAATTTTTCTTTCAATAACAGCATCTTGAGCTATTTTATGGGCTAAGGGATTATTTATATATCCAGCAGCTCCTATCCCTCCAACAAATATTATTGCATCATAGTCTTTAACTTTTACCTGCTCTAAAATTATATCAACATCTTCCTCCCCGCCTTCAACTCCTATGGCAGTTCCCTGTTTTGAACTAGCGCAAAAAGTCGTTATCCCGGCTTTATTTAAAATTTCTTTTGGAATGAAATATTCTGGATCTCGAAAATCCTTGAATGCAATGATAAAAACCGCTTTTTTTGGTTTTTTATCCATTAATTTAATTTAGAAAATTTTTTGTCTAAATAATCTATTATTTGTCCAGTAATAACAGGACCCCAAGGCAAACCTTCTGTAAAAGATGCTAAAGAACAGATAGTTATATTTTTTTTCTGCCCTTCTGTTGGTAAAAAGTATCTCTTTTCTCCTACATAAGCAAAAGCTAAATTTCCAATTGTAAAATCTGGATATTTTGGTTGAGCCATTTTTATATCAGAAAGCGAGTCTCCAAAAGCGATGCAGTTATCTTCAATTTCCTTTTTATCTATATTAAATTCTTTTGCCCATTGAGATATCGCATACCCACAAGCATCATCTTTATCCCAGAAAGTTCCATCTCTCAGTTTTAAAGTAATATCAATAAAAGTCGGTCCCTTTATCGGATATACAAAATCACATTTTATTTCTTTCAAGAATTCTAAAAAATCTTCAAACATTTTCTGATGTCCTATTTCCTCAATTTCATAATGATCTGATTTAGGAACAGCAAAATTGAGCATCACATCTTTTTCTCTAAATTCTGGAATTACCGGATTCCATCTTTTTTGATTTTCCTTATCCATGAAAAAATCATAAACTTTCTGTCTAAAATCTTTATCGCGGATAGGATGATTTAAAAATTCTTCATTTATTATGACTTTATCATTGTCTATATCACATTCCATTAAACCAAGTTCTCCATAAAATCTGAATTGTTTTTTTATTTCCTTCCACTGAGGATGAATAATTAATTCAGCAAATCTATCTTTCATTTGGCTTAATGAACATCCCGTGATAATTGCTATTTGGACTCCTTTATTAGCGAGTTTTATAAGCTTCTCCAATATTAGAGAATCTACTTGCTTTGTTTTCTTAGCTCCGATTATTTCGCGCAAAGTTCCATCAACATCAAAAATCGCGAAAGATATTTTTTCTGGAAGCTTCTTTCCACTATCACATTCTCTGAATTGTTGTTCTGCTCGTTCCATACATATATTTTAACAATATGTTGCATATACGCAATATTGACAAAATATACTTCTGTTTTTTTATAAAATTCTAATAATTATTAGAAAAATATATTTGAAAAATCACCAAAATTATAATTAATAAAAACAGAGGCTTTGACCTCTGTAATTTCACGATGGCAGGGGCGGAAGGAATCGAACCCTCAATAGCGGTTTTGGAGACCGATGTGATGCCGTTTCACCACGCCCCTTTGTTTACACAAACC
>JAGOPM010000013.1 GCA_017991975.1 Candidatus Parcubacteria bacterium
AGAAAGAGGCAATGCAAATAGCCGCTGATTGTTTAAGGAAAGGGGAAAATATTATTGTATTTCCAGAAGGAACTAGAACTAGAACCGGAGCAATGGGAGCTGGAAAAATAGGAAGCTTAAAACTTGCTGTTGATACAGACAAGCCTATTGTTCCAGTCGGAATAACCGGAGTATTTGATTTATTGCCTCCAGGAGGTAAACTTAAAATACGCAAACAAGTCAAGGCTAATGTTGGGAGCCCAATGTATTTCCAAGAAGAAAAAGAAAAACTTAAGGCTCTTTCTTCAGATTCTCCGGAATATAGAGAAATCCTTGAAGAAATGGCTAAGAAATTGATGGCCAGGATTAAGGAGTTGAAAGACGAAATAGAAAAATGAAAAAGCTCTATATATTGCTAACAAAATTTTTGATAAATCCTATTGTAAAGGGTCATATTCATAGTATTCAGGGATTGGAAAATATTCCTTTAAAAGGGGGATTTATCGTCGCCTCAAATCATAATAATTCTTTTGACCATTATTTGATTTTGTTTCTTTTAGGGGAGAGAATGAAAGATGCTCGATTTATAGGAGCCAAAGATGAATTAAAGACGCAATTAACAACCCCTTTGTTGTATTATCTCACTGATACTATTGTTGTTAAAAGAAATAATGAGAATAGTAAGAAAGAGATGATGCAAAGAGCTATAGACCATTTACAGAAAGGCAATATTATAGTTATTTATCCAGAAGGAAATTTTTCTTTGAGGTCGAGACTGCTCAGGGCAAAAACAGGTATTGCTAATATGATTTTTAAATCAGGAATGCCGGTTTTGCCAGTAGGGGTGAAAGGACTGCCAGAAAATCCTAAAAAAAGGATAGTCAAAATAGGAAAACCTATATTCTTTGAAGAAGAAATAGCCAGGACTAAAGATATGGATAGTTCGTCTCAAGAATATTACAGTTTTAGGAGGGGTGTAACCGATAGGATAATGGGTGAGATATCTTTATTGTGCGATAAGCCTTATCCAAAAGAATGAGATTATGCAAATAAATAAGATATTAATAGCAAATAGAGGAGAAGTTGCTTTAAGAGTTATCAGAACGTGTAAAGAAATGAGCATCAAAACTGTTGCTCTTTGTCCAGTTAAGGGGCAGGAAGATGATTTTTTAGAAACAAAATTAGCTGATGAATTCTATTATTTAGGCAAAGAAGGAGTTGCTGGATATTTAGATCAAAGCAGAATTATTGAAATTGCAAAAATTTCAAAAGCTGACGCGATTCATCCAGGATATGGTTTTCTTGCTGAAAATAGTGAATTTGTAAAACTTTGCAAAGACAATCAAATAAAATTTATCGGACCTAATAGCGATACTTTAAAAAAATTAGGAGATAAAATAGAGGCAAAAAAAATTGCGAGGAAATGCGGAATACCTATTTTGCCAAGTACTCTTAAAGAATGTCAAAACGAAAAAGAGTGTAAGGAAATGGTAAAAACTATTGGATTGCCGTGTTTATTGAAAGCTGTTGATGGAGGGGGAGGCATAGGAATAGATATAATTGATAAACGCAATGAAAAACAGCTTTTTGCTATTTTTGAAAAATTAAAAAGAGTATCATTAAGCGCTTTTGGATCAGGGAGAATTTTTGTTGAAAAATTTTTAATTGATCCAAGACACATAGAATTCCAGGTGATAGGAGATGGGAAAGGGAATGCAGTGCATCTTTTTGAAAGGGAATGTTCGATTCAAAGAAGACATCAAAAATTGATTGAGGAAGCGCCATCTTCTTTTTTAGGTTGGAAACTGAGAAAGAGAATGGGCAATGCCGCAGTGAAAATTATAAAGTATTTGAAGTATGAAGGCGTGGCTACTGTCGAGTTTTTGGTTGATAGCAAAAAAAATTATTATTTTGGCGAAGTTAATCCAAGACTTCAAGTTGAACATCCTGTCACTGAGCTGATAACTGGTATTGATCTTGTAGAGCAACAAATAAAAATAGCTAAGGGAGAGAAGCTACAGCTTAAGCAACATGATATAAAAATGAACGGTTGGGCTATGGAATTTAGGATTTGCGCCGAGGACCCTGCAAATAATTTTGTGCCTCAATCGGGAAAAATTTCAGAATATATAGTCCCTGGAGGAAAAGGAGTGGAGGTTCATAGTTTTTGTAGAGGAGGACAAAAAATTTTCCCGTATTTTGATAGTTTAATTTCAAAAATGGTTGTTTATGCAAAAGATAGGAATTCTGTAATAAAAAGAGCTAAGAGAGCTTTTGATGAATACATCATAAATGGTTTGATAACAAATTTGTCTTTCCATAAGACAGTTTTAGAAAATGATAATTTTATTAAGGGGAATCTATCTACCTCTTTTATAGATAAGGAAGACATAGTAGCCCAGACTAAGAAAAATTTTAAAAAGGTTTCTAAAAAAAGACAGATTAAAGGAAAGATGATTGATCAGGAAGATTTGGCTTACATTATTGCCAATGTATATAAAGAAAGCGCGCAATCGTGCAATCATAACGGGCATAATGATAAGTGGAATCTTTCAAATAGAATGCAGATTTTTGAGTGAAATGTTTTTATGAAGAAAAAAATAAAAATAAAAGAAATATTTTACGATATAGAGGCTGATGAAATACATCAGGATATTTTTAAAGTTGAAATAAATGATAAAGATTATTTTTTTTATAACAGGGAGGGGGAACTGGAGCAGATTCCCAAGGATAAGGTTTTAGAAATTGCTCAATCTGGTAAATTTAATATCAATGCAAAATCTTCAGAACAGGATTCTAATGAAATTGCCGCTCCGCTTACCGGTACTATATCATGTGTATGGGTAAGTGTCGGAGATAAAGTGAAAAAAGGGCAGAAAGTTGTTACTTTGATAGCTATGAAGATGGAAAATGAAATATTAGCTTCCAACGAAGGTGAGGTTATGGAGATCTTTGTTAAAAAAGATGATGTTGTTAATAAAGATGATATTTTGCTAAAATTAAAATAATGTTGGATAACATTTTTCAAATAAGATATTTTGACAGTTTAGAGTCAACACAGGAGACTGCTAAAGAGCTTGCAGGATCAGGCGCTTTTCCATGGACAGTAGTGGTGGCAGGTCAACAGGTAAAAGGCCATGGCAAAGAAACATCGCGCTGGTTTTCTCCAAAAGGTTCTCTTTACTTTTCAGTGATACTTCCTAAAAGCAATTTTGATGATTTACAGACAATAACGATTTTGGCAGCATTCATAATTTCAAAGACAATAAAAGAAGAATTCAAAATTGAGCCGATGATAAAATTGCCTAATGATGTACTGATTGACGGAAAAAAGATTTGTGGGATATTGACTCAAAATGTAATTTCTGGAAAGAATATAAGTTCTTCAGTGATAGGTATAGGATTAAATACCAACGGATCAGGATTTCCTGAAGAGTTGAATGCCATATCATTGAAAGATATATTAGGAAAAGAAGTAGATAATGATTATTTATTGCAAAAAATATTATTAGGATTAAAAAAACAATTAGAAACAATAACCCATTAATATGAGCTTTCAAAAAGAAATAAAAGATTTGGAATCAAAGAACCTCGAGCTTAATGATCCCAAATTAATAGAAAAACAACATAATAAAGGGAAACTCACTGCCAGAGAAAGAATAGAATCTCTTTTTGACATAGGATCTTTCTGCGAGATTGATGCTTTCGCAGAGAGTCGTTTCCAAACTGGAAAAGATAATTATCCAGGAGATGGAGTAATCACAGGTTTTGGAAAAATAAATAAAAGAACAGTCTATGCTTACTCTCAGGATTTTTCAGCACAGGGAGGCTCTTTAGGCGAGATGCATGCTCAAAAGATAATAAAGATTTTTGACATGGCTGTTAAAACTGGGTCTCCTATTGTAGGAATAATAGATTCTGGTGGCGCTAGGATTCAAGAAGGAGTATATAGTTTAGATGGATATGGAGGTATCTTCAGAAAGATTATTAAAGCTTCCGGAGTTGTCCCTCAAATAACAGTTTTGCTCGGGCCTTGCGCTGGAGGAGCTTCTTATGCTCCTGGGCTTTCTGATTTTGTTTTTATGGTCCAAGGAACATCGACAATGTTTATAACAGGTCCTGATGTGGTGAAAAAAGTGACAGGTGAGGAAGTCACAGGAGAAGATTTAGGAGGAGCTAAAACCCATGGCGTTAAAAGCGGATGCGCGCATATGGTGTTTCAATCAGAACAGGATTGTTTTAGTGGAGTAAAGCAACTGCTTTCATATTTGCCTCAAAATAATTTATCAGATCCTCCGAGGCAGAGAAGCATTATCGGTGAAGTTTTTGAAAAAGAGATAAGCGAGAAACTTTTAGATATCATTCCTGATAATGAAAAAAAAGGATACGATGTCAAAGAAATAATTAATGAAGTTTTTGATAAAGCATCTTTCTTTGAAATTCAACCTGATTTTGCTCAGAATGCAGTCACTGGGTTTTCCAGACTCTCAGGATATACAGTCGGAGTAGTTGCAAATCAACCAAGCGTTTTAGCTGGATGCATGGATATTGATTCATCAGATAAAATCGCGAGATTCGTAAGGCTTTGCGATGCTTTTAATATTCCGATAGTAAATTTTGTTGATACTCCAGGATATCTGCCAGGAACCGATCAAGAAGAAAAGGGAATCATTAGACATGGAGCTAAAGTTTTGTATGCTTATGCTGAAGCTACTGTTCCAAAGATAAGTATTATTTTAAGAAAAGCTTTTGGAGGAGCCTATATTGCAATGTGCTCAAAGCATTTAGCTTATGATGCTGTTATCGCTTGGCCTGCAGCCCAACTTGCAGTCATGGGTCCAGAACAAGCTGTAAAAATAATTTATAAAAGAGAGTTGGCTGAAAGCAAGAATCCTGAAAGATTAGAACAGGAAAAAATTCAGGAATTAAAAGAGAAATTTTTAAATCCTTTTGTCGCAGCCAAAGCAGGCCAGATTGACATGATTATAAATCCGAAAGAAACAAGAGAATCATTATTTAAGATTTTTGAATCTTTGCTTAATAAGAGGGAATTAAAAGTGCCTAAAAAGCACGGCAATATTCCGTTATAAGTTTAAAAATCCCTTCCAGACCATGCATTCTTTCCCTGTGATATGATTCTTGAAACTCAGCTCCAAGGACTGAATCCAAGAAGCATGCAACATATCCTAATCAATTCTAAAATTAAACGGCTAAATTGATTCAGCTCCTCATTGTCCATTTAGCCGTTTCGCCAGAACCTCAATACTGTATTGAAAATAAACGGCTAAGTGAACTTAGCCGTTTATTTTGTTTATTTAGCAATTGATATATTTTAAAATTTATTTTAGATTGTTTTTATGAGCGATTGACAAGTTTGTTTGACTTATGGTATTCTGAATTAATCCGCTATTAAGCGGATTTAATTATCACAATTAAATATGGATTTAAAATCTTTTAAAGTGGCGATAAAACATATCGCTGAAGAAAAAGGCATACCTCAAGACAGAGTCTTAGAGGCAGCCGAAGCAGCTTTAGCTGCAGCATATAAAAAAGAATATGGGGAGAAACCTCAAGTCATAAAATCAAAATTTGATCCAGAGAATGGGATAGCTGAATTTTGGCAGGTTAAATCGATAGTCAACAAAAAGATGATTTACTCAGAGAAGGAATTAGAAGAATTAAAAGCCAAAAGAGGAGTAGAAAACGCAGAAGATATTGAAGAGGATCCAGAAGATAAAAAAATAGTTTTTAATCCTGAAAAGCATATCATGATTGATGATGCTCAGGAAATCGATGAAGATGCTGAAGTAGGGGATGATATTACGATTCCTCTTCCTTCTCAAATAGAATTTGGAAGAATTGCGGCTCAGACAGCCAAGCAAGTTTTTTTGCAAAAAGTAAAAGAGATTGAAAGGACTAATATTCTTTCAAGATTCAAAGAAAAGGAAGGAGACGTGATTTCTGGAGTTGTTCAAAGAATCGAGGCTCGAGCAGTTATCCTTGATATAGGGAAAGCTTTTGCTATCTTGCCTAAAGAAGAACAAATACAAGGAGAATTTTATAGACCAGATCAAAGGTTTAAAGTTTTTATATTAAAAGTTGAAGATACAGCTAAAGGACCAGTAATTTATGTTTCAAGGTCTCATCCTAAATTGATTTCTAAATTATTTGAATTAGAAGTTCCTGAAATTGGAGCTGAACAAGTTAAGATTGCTTCAATCGCTAGAGAAGCGGGATTTAGGACAAAAATAGCGGTTTCCAGTGATGTTGAAGGAATAGATCCAATCGGAGCAATGGTTGGTCAGAGAGGAACTAGAATTGCGGTTGTTATAAACGAATTAGGAGGAGAAAAGATTGATGTTATTGAAGCTTCTGATGATCCTGAAAAATTTATTGCAAACGCTTTAGCTCCTGCCAAAATTTTGGAAGTCAAAGTTATGCCTAAAAATGTAGCTTTGGCTATTGTTGAAAAAGATCAATTGTCTTTAGCTATTGGAAAAGGAGGCCAGAATGTCAGATTAGCTGCAAGACTTACAGGTTGGAAGATAGATATTAAGGTTCAAGGAGAAGAAAACCAAGATGTAATCGAGGTGAATGAACAAGGAGAGATAGTAAAGAAAAACTATCAAGAAAACGAAGATGCCCAAGATGTTCAAGATGATTCTGTCCAAGAAGATAATCAGGAAACTGATGATTCTAATGAATAATAAATAATTTTTGAAAAGGTTAATTATAAAAATAAAATAAGAAATTAATTAAATAAAGATATGATAGATTTAAATTCAATTTATCTGCCAATAACAATTTCTTTATTGTCTTTAATTTTTGTTTATTATCTTGTCGTAAAATTGCTTAAGCAAGATATGGGAACAGAGAAGATGAAAGAAATCCATTTGGCAATCAAGTCTGGATCAGGAGCATTCTTGAAAAGGCAATATAAAACAATAGGAATTATGGCAATTATTCTTGCTATTGTTTTTTTAGTCTCTTATAGCATGTTTTCTACTAAAGGATTAAATGAAGGAATAAATGTGGCGATCTCTTTTTTAGTCGGAGCGACTTGTTCGGCTATTGCAGGGTTGATTGGAATGTGGATATCGGTAAGAGCAAATGTAAGAACAGCGTCTGCGGCTCAGAGAAGTTTTTCTGAATCGTTGCAAACATCTTTTCAAGCAGGGGCTGCTTCGGGAATTTCTATCACAGCTTTGAGTTTGATTGGAATTTCAGTTCTTTATTTAATTCATCTTCATTTGGGAACTCCTGAAAAGGAAATACCGCAAATGATTACAGGTTTTGGATTTGGAGCAAGCTTAGTGGCATTGTTCGCCCAGCTTGGAGGAGGAATATACACTAAAGCGGCTGATGTCGGGGCTGATTTAGTTGGTAAGATAGAACAAGGAATACCTGAAGACGATCCGAGGAATCCGGCAGTTATCGCTGATTTAGTTGGAGATAATGTCGGTGATTGCGCTGGAAGAGGCGCTGATTTGTTCGAATCAACAGCTGCTGAAAATATAGGAGCTATGATTCTGGGAGTTGCTCTTTATCCGAAATTCGGAATCAGTGGAATTTTGTTTCCTTTAATATTAAGAGCTTTTGGAATGTTATGTTCAATTATCGGAATATTGTTTGTTAAAGCCAAGGAAGATGAACATCCTTTGACAGCTTTGAATAGAGGATATTTTGTAACAAGTCTTTTAGCAACAGGAGCATTTTATTTTGTAACAATGCAAATGCTGAAAGAAATTTATTTCTTTTATGCTGGATTAGTTGGAATTATCGCTAGTTTAGCTTTTGTTTACATCACTCAATATTATACTGAAAGCAAATATAAGCCGATAAAAGATATTGTCGCTTCATCAAAGACTGGGCATGCTACAAATATTATCGCTGGTCTTTCGGTTGGTTTTGAAAGCACTGGTTTGACTGTTTTGACAATAATAATCTCATTAATTTTGGCTTATAATTTTGGGACTGCTACAGGAATTGATCATGGAGGATTATATGGAACAGCAGTTGCTACAATGGGAATGCTTTCTACAGCAGCATACATTTTGGCAATGGATAATTTT
Organism: Candidatus Parcubacteria bacterium; assembly: GCA_017991975.1. GTDB lineage: Bacteria > Patescibacteriota > Minisyncoccia > Minisyncoccales > JAGOPM01 > JAGOPM01. The sequence continues at coordinate 8,052 of JAGOPM010000013.1, forward strand.
GGACCTATCACTGATAATGCCGGAGGAATTGTGGAAATGTCTGGAGCAGATGAATCAGTAAGAAAGAGAACAGACAAGCTTGATGCTGCAGGAAATACTACCAAAGCTTTAACTAAAGGATATGCCATGGGATCAGCGGCATTGGCATCTTTTTTACTTTTCTTTTCTTATTTAGAAGAAGCTGGAATCAAGGTTGTCGATTTGGCAAAAATAGAAGTTTTTGTAGGAGCAATGATTGGAGCAGCATTGATCTTTTTCTTTTCTGCATTTTCAATGAAAGCAGTAGGAAAAGCAGCGGGTGATATTGTCCAAGAAGTTAGGAGACAATTTAAAGAAAAGCCAGGAATAATGCAGGGAACAGATAAACCTGATTATGCAAAATGCGTAGATATCACAACGAAAGCCGCTTTGAAACAAATGGTTATGCCAGGACTTTTAGCGGTTGTTATTCCAATAGCAGTTGGATTAATATTTAGAGCTGAGGCTTTAGGAGGATTAATAATGATTGGAACAATTGTCGGAGTGCTTTTGGCAACAGTTATGAATAATGCCGGAGGTGCTTGGGATAATGCTAAGAAATATATTGAAACAGGAGTTGAAGGAGGAAAAGGAAGTTTTGTTCATGCAGCAGCGGTAACAGGAGATACTGTCGGAGATCCATTCAAAGATACTGCAGGTCCTTCTTTGCATGTCTTAGTTAAATTGTTAGGAACTTTATCATTAGCATTAGTTGCATTATTCGTATAAATTAAATAATAAACTTGGCGGAATCTGCTTACATTCTTTTTGAAAGCAGATTCCGCCAAGGAAAGAAAAAGTTTAATGAATCCAAAAATTAAAATTCAAAATTTAGATAATTCCAAAGTAAAGATTGAAATTGAATTTCAATCTTCTGAATTCGATTCTTTGATGGATAAAGGATTGCAGGAATTGTCTAAAGATATGGAAGTTCAGGGATTCCGTAAGGGAAAAGCTCCTATTGAAATTGTTCAGAAAGCTATAGGAGAACAGAAGCTTATTGAATACGCGACGCAAGAGGCAGTAAATTATGGATATATTACTGCTATTAAAGAAAATAAATTAGAGATTATTGGCAGTCCTGAAATTAAGATAGAGAAATGCGCTAAGGGAAATCCTTTTATTTTTTCTATTGAAGTTTTTGTCTTGCCAAAAATTGAATTGCCTGATTACAAGAAGATAGCCAAAGAAGTTAAAAAAAATAAAATAGAGATTGATGATAAGGAAATACAAGATTCTTTGAAATGGCTTCAAGGTTCAATGGCTCAGCCTATTTCTAAAATAGGCGCTGCTCAGGAAGGGGATTGGGTTGAAGTTGCTTTTTCGATAAATGATAACCCTGAAACTAAAGACGCATTTATTTTAGGTAAAGGGAAATTGATTCCTGAGATAGAAAACAATATTAAAGGAATGCAAGAAAAAGAAACAAAAGAATTTGAATTCAAATTTCCGGGAAAAGAAGAACAGGCAAAATGCAAAATAACATTAACAGGACTTAAAGGAATAAAATTGCCAGAGATTGATGATGAATTCGCAAAAACTGTCGGCAATTTTTCGAGCATTAAAGAATTGGAAGAAAATATTAAAAAAGATCTTTTGAAAGGAAAAGAAGTCCAAGAAGAACAAAGAGTCGTTGGAGAAGTTTTAGCAAAGCTTGGAGAAAAGCTAAAACATATACAAATACCTCAAGTTTTGGTTGAAGCGGAAATAGAACAGACAATGCAAGACTTCAAAGCAAGATTAGCTCAGAATTCAGATATTAGTTTTGAAGAATATTTGAAACAGTCCAATCAAACTCAGGAAAAGATGATAGAAACATTAAGACCTAAGACAGAGATTAAGGTTAGGGAATATTTGATATTAAAAGAGATACAAAAAGCTGAAGATATTCAAGTCGGAGAGGAAGAAATTAATCAAGAGACAAACCAGATAATGCAGAAATATCCCGATCTCAAAGAAGTTGACCTTAGAAATTTGGTAGAATATACTAAAGAAAGGCTAGAAAATCAAAAAACCTACCAAAAAATAGCAAGTTTTGTCGAAGGTTAATGATTTTTAAAGACAATGATTATACCTACAGTTATAGAAAAAACACATCGAGGAGAGAGAGCATATGACATCTATTCTCGATTGTTAGAAGATAGGATAATTTTATTAGCCGGGCCGATTAACGACGCTACGGCTAATTCTGTTATTGCCCAGCTTTTATATTTGGCAGCAAAGGATTCTAAAAAAGACATTCAGATTTATATCAATAGTCCAGGAGGATCGGTTACAGCTGGTTTGGCAATATATGATACCATGCAATATGTTAAGCCTGATGTTTCTACCGTTTGTGTAGGGGTCGCAGCTTCTATGGCTGCAGTACTTTTATCAGCGGGTAAGAAAAATAAGAGGTTTGCTTTGCCAAATGCAGAGATAATGCTGCATCAAGTGGCTGGAGGAGCTGAAGGCCAGGCAAGCGAAATCGAGATTACTGCAAAGCAGATTCTCAAAATAAAAGCAAGGCTTAATAATATCTTGGCAATGCATACAAGCCAGACTCTGGCAAAAATCGAAGCAGACACTGATAGGGATTTTTATTTGGATCCCAAAGAAGCCAAGAAATATGGTTTGATAGACCAAATTCTTGATACTAAGAATTCTAGTAAAGCCATCGACTAAAAGATAGGGTAGTAGCTTTAAAATTAAATAAAAGAAAATATGAATATAGTCGAAAATGGAGGCTATTTGTTTACTCTCTTGCTGATGGTTGTTTCAGGAGCGCTTGGTTATTATTTCAGGAGAATAATAGCTCAAAGGCAGAAAGATAACCTGGAGAAAATGATCCAGGAAAAGACAGAAAAGAGCAAGGAAGAATCAAGGCAAATAGTAGAGCAAGCCAAAAAAGAAGCTCAAATTTTGATAGATAAATCAGAGAATGAATTCCGCGAAAGAAAGAGGGAATTCATCAAGACTGAACAGATATTGCTTAAAAGAGAAAGTTTATTGCAAAAGAAAATAGAAGATGTTGAAGAAAAGGAAAAAACTTTACTTGACAGGATTGAAGAAGCTAAAAAAATAAAAATTAGGCTTTCTGAATTAGAGCAAGAGACTCAAATCAAACTCGAAAAAGTTGCTGGTCTTTCAAAAGAACAAGCAAAGCAGGAACTTTTCGAAAACATTGAAAAGACAAGCCAGCAGGAAATATTGGAAAGGATTATAAAATTTGAAAGGATAGGAAAGGAAAAGCTTGATGAGAAAGCAAAAGAGATAACTGCATTGGCGATTCAGAGATGCGCTTTATCGCAGGCGCAGGAAATAACAACTACAATTGTTAATCTTCCGAATGATGAAATCAAAGGAAGAATAATCGGAAAAGAAGGCAGGAATATAAGAACCTTTGAGGAATTAACGGGAGTTGAAGTAATTGTTGATGATACTCCAGGAGGAGTTGTTATTTCTTCTTTTGATCCGATTAGAAGACATACTGCAAAAATTGCATTGGAGATGCTTATTTCAGATGGCAGAATCCAGCCGGCAAGAATTGAAGAAGTAATTCAAAAAGCAAAAGAGCAGATAGATCAAGAAATAAAGAAAGCCGGTGAAATAGCGGTTTATGATACTGAAATAATTGATTTGGATCCTAAATTGGTTCAATTATTAGGAAGACTAAAATTTAGGACAAGTTACGGCCAGAATGTTTTATTGCATTCAATAGAAGTCTGTCATTTAGCTGGATTTTTGGCTCAGGAGCTAGGCGCTGACGTGAAACGAGCCAAGAAAGCAGGATTGTTGCACGATATTGGGAAAGCGATTGATTTCCAAGTTGAAGGATCACATGTTGATATTGGAATCAAGATTCTTGAAAAATTTAGCATAGACAAAGAAGTTATTAATGCCATGAAATCCCATCATGGTGATTATAAACATGAGAATATAGAATCTTTGTTAGTTCAGGCAGCTGATCAGATTTCTGGAGCTAGACCTGGAGCAAGGAAAGATACTCTTGAGCAATATATTAAGAGATTAGAGGATTTGGAGAATATTGCTTTGGCGTTTAATGGTGTTCAAAAAGCATATGCTATCCAAGCAGGAAGGGAAATAAGAGTTTTTGTTAATCCTGATGAGATAGACGATATTGCTATGCGCAAGCTTGCAAAGGAAGTTGCCGGCAATATAGAAAAGGAGCTAAAATACCCTGGAGAGATAAAAGTCAATGTTATTAGGCAGAATAGGGTTGTAGAATACGCAAAATAAAGGTAAAATATAAGTAATAGCCAGGAAAGGCTAATTAATAAATAAAATAAAGGTCATTCTGTGAAAAATTCGTAAAGTATTTGTATTATAGGTTTACCCTGTGATACAATTCGCTAATGCGAATTATACCCCATAAGGGATATCACAGGGTAAAAAAAATAAATTATGACAAAACAAGAATTAGCAGAAGCTTTAGCAAGCAAATTAGAGCTATCAAAAGCCAAAGCTGAAGAATGCATCAACTTAATAGTTGATGAAATCACAAGAACTCTTTCTAAAGGAGGAGAAGTTGTGATTACCGGATTTGGAAAATTCGTTGTCTCGAAGAGAAAAGCAAGACAAGGAAGGAATCCAAAAACAGGAGAAGTTGTGCAGATTGCTGCCAAAACAACTCCAAAATTCAGAGCTGGAAAGGCTTTAAAAGACGCAGTCAAATAATTTATTTAAAAAACGCTTCTTCTTGGAGCGTTTTTTAATTTCCCACTTTCTAATATAAAACGGCTAAGCTCAAAGCTTAGCCGTTTTATATTACTGAGAAAATCTAATACTGTATTGAAAATAAACGGCTAAGTTCATTTAGCCGTTTATTTTCAATAAAAAATCTCTCAGTTTCTAAGACCACTTTTGGTTTTAATTCCTTTTTTAATAAAAACCCCAATCGCAAGATTGGGTTTTTTGGAGCGGGTAAGGGGAGTCGAACCCCTCTCATCAGCTTGGAAAGCTGAGGTAATACCGATATACGATACCCGCCTATGTCCGCCGAAACATCGGACTACGGCGGGCAAGCCCGCCTAAATCTTACCGATTGGCAAACATTAGTATAACGAATCGTCCAACAATTGTTTAAAAATCTGTTTAGATAATAACAAAAAACATCTGCTTTGACAATATCTTTTTGACATTATAATATAGATTTATATGAATAAGTCAAATATGCTTTTAAATAAAGCTTTTTTATTTTTGATGGTTTTTTTGGCTATCCCATCTTTTTTTGCCAGGGCTCAGGAAGATGTTAATGTATATTTTTTTTATTCAAGAACTTGCCCTCATTGTATTCAACAAAAGCCATATATGGAGGCATTAGACAAACAGATTGGCATAAAGGTGAACTTTTTTGAATTAGGAAACGCTGAAAATGATTCAATATTCGATGAAGTCGGAAAAGAACTCCATGCAAATACATCTTATTATCCTTTTACCGCGGTTGGGCAGAAATATTTCATCGGATGGTCTGGAGAAAAGGGGACGGGGAGGCAAATTTTAGAAGAAATAAAAAATGTTCAATCAGGAAAATCGAAAGACGCTTTAGCTGATTTTTTTGCCAAAAAGAATGCGACATCAAGCGTAAGCGATATAGATTCTGCCACCAGCACTCAGGAAAAAGCAAGTTCGAGTATCGGAATTCCGAATAGTATAAAAGTTCCTTTTATCGGAGATGTGTCTATTGATAATTTATCATTGCCTGTGCTTACTTTGGTTTTTGGAGCGGTTGATGGATTTAATCCTTGCGCTATGTGGGTTTTAGTTTTTCTGATCAGTCTTTTGATTGGAATGCATGATAGGAAGAGAATGTTTATTTTAGGAAGCGCTTTTATCGGAGCTTCGGCTTTGCTTTATTTTTTGATAATGGTTTCATGGTTGAAAGTATTTCAATTAGCTGCCGGAATTCCATGGATAGCTTTTATAGTAGCGGCGATCGCATTTTACACTGGAGGATATAATATAAAAGAATATTTCACTAATAAGACAGGGGAGTGCAAAGTTGTCGGTCAGAATCAGGAAAGAAAAAAAATCTTTGAACAGTTGAAAGCAGTTGCGACTCAAAAAAATTTTCTGTTTGCGTTTTGCGGAATAATAGCTTTGGCAGTTGCGGTGAATATAGTGGAATTAGGATGTTCGTTGGGTTTGCCTGTAGTTTACACTCAGATACTTTCAATGAATAATCTTCCCGCGTTGCAATATTATTTATATCTTTTCTTGTATATCTTTGTCTTTATGTTTGACGATATGGTTGTCTTTTTTATATCAATGGTTACTTTGCATGCCACAGGGATAACTACTAAATATTCAAGGATTTCAGGGTTGATTGGAGGTATTGTGATGATCTTAGTTGGAATATATTTAGCGCAGAAAGGATTTTCTTTGTTATAATTTGATTTTTGTTTTTTAATATTGCATTATTAAATAAATAGCATATGCAAAATTCTTTTAATAAAGGTATAGGAGTATTAGAAATCCTTTTAGGGCTTTCTGCTTTTGTCATTTTAGCGGCAATTATAGTTTTGGCCATGAGTCCGACTAGGCAATTATCAGACGCTAGAAATGCCCAGAGATTTGCTGATTTGAATTCTATAGTAAACGCAATATATAAATATGCTCTTGATAATGGCGGAAGACTTCCTGATAATATTCCAGAACAAGCTACTGAAATTTGCGCAGGATCTTTATGTTCGGCCAGTTTGATTGATTTGTCATCATTAGTTGGAGAAGACAATTATTTGATGAGAATGCCGATTGATCCTAAAGCAAAAGGAGAAGGAAGCGGTTATAAAATCGAAAAAGAAGGCGATAAAATTATTATTTCAGCTCCTAATGCGGAATTGGGAGAAAAAGTTCTTATTAGCAGATAAGCTTTGTGTATCCTTGGTTATCTAAGCGGCTTAATCTGTTTTGAGCCTAAGATTAAAAGGGCTCATAGTAAAACGGCATTACACCGCATTCGCATTGCGGAGGTCCGGGTTCAATTCCCGGTGAGTCCACTATAATTAGTTTGGCTGACAAAATTTTTGATCAGTTCAGTATTTTTATTTTAACGCGCGGGAGTAGTTCAGTGGTAGAATGTTTGCTTCCCAAGCAAACGGCGCGAGTCCGATTCTCGTCTCC
>JAGOPM010000014.1 GCA_017991975.1 Candidatus Parcubacteria bacterium
TATTACTATTTTGGTTTTGATCTATTATTCTTATCGAAAAATCATATCCTTCGTCAAAAAGTTTGCTACAGGCATTAATAAATTTTTCAGATCCTTTATGACCTCTGTCTGTTTTGGTAGTTATCCAATTTGTAGGGTAGAAAATAGATATTTTTTCACTAGGCTTTGATTTTATATTTAAACTATCTATTTTGTCTGCTTCTACTGGAGTAGCCATTATCCATGACTTATTTTCTATGCCTAATTTTTTTGGTACCCATGACATCTCAGATATTGGCATAAAGACATAGCGAGATTTTTTATAAGCGCGATTTAATAAAAAGTTTTGAATTCCTTTTTGAAAAGCAAATTCCCTGATATCCGAGCCAGTGGCAATGCAATAATAGTTTTTGTTGAAGAATTGGATGTAAGAAGGGGAAAGAGTAAGCGCTATTACTTTATCGTATTGAGAGAATATTTTTTTTCCCTCAATAAAAGCTTTTATAATTGGTCTGGTATTATAAAGTTTTATCCAATCTACTTTTTCTGGAAGAATATCATAATCCCAAGGATTTTGATTAAGTCCTATTTTATTATCTTTACAAGTAATGTATAAATCAGTATTAATTTCAAGAGATCTTAATTGTTTTGTTAAGATATATCCTATTTGACACAAATTTCCTACAACAGCGATTTTCATAAATTATGGATATAAATTATTTTTTCCATCTCTGAACCTTTTTCGCCATTTATTCTGCCGAAAATGTTTAATGATTTGTTGCTTAATTCTTGATAATAATTTTCATCATCGATCAATTTTTGTATCTTTTGAGCTATATCTTTTGGATTATCCTCAACAAAAATACAATTATCAAATCCTAATAATTCTGGTTCTAATTCACTATCAAGTTTACTGGTAATTATGGGCAAGCCGCAGGCCATAGCTTCAATGACTCCTATTCCAATTCCTCCGATTTTGATAATTGTCGCATAAGCATGACATTGATTATAGAGTTTTGGCAATTCTTGATTTTGTATTGAAGCTATGAATTCTACATTTTTATCTACTTTCAATTCCTTGGAAAGTTCAATTAGCCTCTGCCTTTCTGGACCTTGTCCAACAAGAATTAGATTAAAATCAGCATATTGCAAAGCTTTTATTAAAACTTCTTGATTTTTTGCTGGAATGAAAGAATTCACATTTATAATAGTAAATTCTTTTCTTTTTGGAATTTTTTGATCCTGGAAAAATTTCTTGGAGGATACTCTATTATAGATAATTGTTATTTTTTCTTTTGGTATTTTGAGAGTTTTAAGATATGATGCTGCAAAGTCATATACTGCGATTATATGTTGCGCTGCTTTTATAATTCCTATTTCAAAAAGATATTTCCAGATTAATTGTTTTAAATATTTTATATATTGTTTGTTTTTTTTGACTACTGTTTCTCTGTAATCGTCATAATTAGTATGAACTGACAATATTAGCGGGATATTGTATTTTTTTGCCAATTTTTTAGCTAAAAGGCCAGGTTGGTAAACTCCGTATGTTCTTATGATATCTATATTGAATTTTGAGCTGATTTTTTTTGCTTGATTTATTGGGGTTATATGGAGTTTTGCGCTTCCTGCCATTAATTGTAATTTTTCTTTATCTTGATTGCTGAAATTATAATCAGAATCATTGAAAACATATATTTCCTTAAAACAGTTATTCGGGTTCCAATAGTCTTCTCTTGTTTCGCCTTTTAAAAGATAGTTTTCTATTGGATCATTTGGGAAAATCCCAGCTGTCAAATATTTTTCTTTATGTTTTTCATTTAAAAGAAGAGCATCTATAAAGAATTTTACCGCCCAATTAGGATATGAATTAGGCATATATGATCCATAAATCGGGTCGCTGCCAGGAATCGCCCCATGGAATTGTTCCAATCCTTTAGTTTTTTGCTGGGTCTTTAAATATCTGATAATTGTTCTTGCGTTTTTTAAATGGTTTATATCATTATCTTGTTCGTAAAGCAGGAAAAATATTTCTGATATCTGAGCTAACCCTGTTAAGCATCTTCCTTTTTTAATTCTTTGCCATTCAGGATTATAATGACCCCAAGGGATTCCATCTTTTTTTATAATAAGAGATATTCTATCAGCTGTTTTTTTCGCCGCATCAAGGTATTTTTTTGATTCTATTTTCTGGTCATCTTTCAGAATAATATATGATTTTAAGAGACCTTCTAAGGTGTATGCGATAGTATGGAGCGCAGGGCTGTTGTCTGAGAAGAAAGAAGAATTTTCGAAGAAACCATTCTCTTTCTGTTGAGAGATAGTCCAATTTAAATTTTTAATAGATGTTATTTTGTATTTTTCTTCATTTGTTTTTAACCATAATTCGAGAAGACATAAGCTGGCGCGAGAATAGTAAGTATGAGGAATCTTATTATAAGAATTTTTTATCCACGATCCATTTTCTTCCTGTTGGGCTATCAGCCAATCTCCAGCTTTTTTCGCCGCATCAAGGTATTTTGGGTTTTTGTCCAAGTTATAAATAGCTATTAATCCAGACATTGCTTGCGCAGTGTCAAAAATCATAGGTCTATCTTTATAAAAAATATCGCAAAAATATCCTTTTTCGTTTTGTATTTCTATCAGCCAATCTCCAGCTTTTTTCGCCGCATCAAGATATTTTTGATCATTTAAAAAATAATATCCTTTTATAAAAGTAGGAATTATATATCCTGTGGTTTCTGGGAAATTAGGGCATCTGCCATAGAGTAGGGAATATTGGGAAGCTATGCCACCATCTTGATTTTGCATTCGCAATATCCAATTTAACGCGATTCTTATTCTTTCTTTTTCCGGCAATGCTTCGTTTTGTTTATTAAGATGATAAGCTAAAATTTTCCAAGATTCTGGTTTGGAATAATTTTTGAGTATTTCTTTTGCGATAATAAGGGGATTTCTCATCTTAGCGATTTTACGAACTCGATAGTCTTTGCTATTCCTTCTTGGAGAGTTGTTTCTTTTGGAAATTTTTCAAAATATCCGGTTGATGCAAGTTTTTTAATATCAGAATTTCTTTTCAAGATATTATCCCAACTTCTTCTAGGGAGATATTGTATGCCAGCCTTATTTCCAGTTTGTTTATTTATTTCATTAGCAATATCAATAATTCGAGTTTCTTTTCCGCTTCCTAAATTATAAATTTGACCTTCTGATTCTTCTAATGAGGAAACATATATCATTTTGTTTATAACATCATCAATATAATTAAAATCTCTGGTTTCTTGGCCGTTTCCTAAAATCGGTAAAGCTTTGCCATCTAATGCTAATTTTATGAAATTAGGAATAACGTTTCTGTATTGTCCCGGTTTCTCGCCTGGTCCATAACAGTTAAATATTCTAAAAATTGTAACATTTGTTTTATAAATATCATGAAAATAATAGCAATACATTTCTCCTAATAATTTGTCAATCGCGTAAGGAGTATCAAGCTTGATAGTAATTTTTTCTTCTTCCATGGCATTATCTTGATGTCCATAAACGCATGATGAAGATGAATAAATTATTTTTTTGACATCATACTTTACTGAATATTCCAAAATTCTGAGAGTTCCCATTCCATTGACCATTAAGTCTTTCTCTGGATGCTCCACAGAATTTTGGTTCGCGAAATTAGCTGCCAAATGAAAGATTATATCTATTTTTTTTGAAAAAATTTCTTCTAATGTTTTTTCATTAAGAATGTCGTCTTTATAGAAATGGATATTAGGCGCTTCTATAACAATATTATTTCCAGACGAGAAATCATCAATATTGAAGATTTCTACCCCTGGGACATCTTTTATCATTTGAATTAATCTCGATCCGATTGCTCCAGCGCCTCCGGTGACTAATACTTTTTTATTTTCTAAAAATTCTTTCATATTTTATTTTTTAAATTTTGAGCAAATTTAGGGCTGATTATATTAATTATTGCAAAAACTATTAGTTTCCAGGTATAGAAAAAATTAGGTTTTTGCATTATTGATTGTAAAAAATATTTAATAGCTGATAGCGGTCTGTTGGAATATAATTCCACTTTTCCTAAGTTGATAAGTTGCGACCAGGCAGGGCAGTGGGCTTTGCACGCTAAATAAGCTTTTTGCGCTAATCCTATCGATTTTTGGGTTCCAGTTATTCCTTGGGGATTTTGCCTGTAGTAATAGAGTGTTTTATCTATTTTTGATATTTTGAATCCTGAATATTTTATCCTTAGCCAATATTCATAATCTTCAGCTCCTAAGAACTCTTTGTTAAACCCACCTATTTTTTCTGGTATTTCTTTTTTATAGAGGAAACAAGCTCCTATTGTATTAAATCCATCAAGATTCTCAGGATTGCTTAATTTCACTTCTTTGATTTTTTCTCCTTCTTCGTTTATTAGCCAATAATTGCAATAAACAAAATCAGATTTATTTTCGTCTAAATAGGTTACCATTTCTTTGATGGCGTCTTTAGAAAAATAATTATCATCCGATGTCCATGTAATATATTGCCCGCTTGCATTTTTCATGCCTTTATTTACAGAATCAGGCAAGCCGATATTATGTTCATTTATAAGTAATTTTATTCTTTTGTCAGAGAATGAATTGACTATATCCTGTGTTTCTTGCGATGGCCCGTCATCTATTATTATGAGTTCAAAATCTGTAAAGCTTTGGTCTAAGCAGCTTTGGATTGATTGGCGGAGATATCTATAACCTTTATAAGTTGGCAGTACTATGCTTACTTTAGGCATTGTATTTTTTAGTGATTATTGAAACTATCCTTTTAGCCGCTTTCCCGTCATATAAAGGAATATTTTTTATCTTAGGATATTTTTTGCTTGAAATTTTCTTGATTTGAGAAGCGATTTTTTTTGTATTCAATCCTGTGATTATATTAGCTCCGCAGGTAATAGTTGCAGGTCTTTCAGTATTTTTTCTTATCGTGATAGTTGGTATTTTTAAAAATGCAGCTTCCTCTTGGATGCCTCCTGAATCAGTAATAACTAACCAGGAATTTTTTAGAATTTTTATTAAATCAAGATATTCTATAGGATCTAATATTAAGAGATTCTTTAAGCTTTTGAATTTTTCCATTAAATCGAATAATTCAATATTTTTTTTAGTACGGGGATGCATAGGGAAGACAATAATTGAATTCTTCTCGATTTTGTTTAATATTTCCAATATTTTTTCCAATTTTTCTTTGGAATCGACATTGGAAGGGCGATGAATTGTTGTTAAAACTATTCTTTTATTTTCTAAATTATTCTTTTTAAGAATTTCAGATTTTTCTATTTGAGGCAAAGAATTAATTAATGTATCAATCATCACATTTCCGACAAAATAGGTTTTTTTTGAAGATATTCCTTCTTTCTTTAAATTTTTTATTCCTGATTTTTCTGAGACAAATAACAAGTCAGAAATATGATCAGTAATTATTCTGTTTATTTCTTCTGGCATCTCTTGGTCAAAACTTCTTAGACCTGATTCAATATGCGCTACATGAATATTCATTTTTTTCGCAGTTATAGCGCAAGCAGCTGTTGAATTTACGTCTCCGACAACTAAAACTAAATTTGGTTTTTCTTTTAATAATATCGGCTCTAATCTCTCAATGATTTTTCCGAATTGTTGAGCGTGCGTCCCTGATCCTACTTCAAGATTATAGTCAGGGTTTTTTATTCCCAAGGATTTAAAAAAAGATTCTGACATCTGATAATCATAATGTTGCCCAGTATGTACTAAAATAGGCGATATTTCTGGATATCGTAAATATTCTTTCATTAGCGGTGCGATTTTCATGAAATTTGGCCTAGCACCGACAACATTTATTATCTTTATTTGAGCCATATTTTATATTTCAAGATAACACAAAAGGTTTGAAAAATAAAGGGAATAATCGTTTCTTTGTCTGGAAAAAAGGCTATTTTCCTGCTATGCTGAATCATTATTCATGAAGATACTGTATTTGATAACAAAATCAGAAATTGGGGGCGCTCAGACCCATGTTTTTGACTTGGCGAAACATTTTAAAATGCAAGGGCATGAAATCGCTATAATGAGCTCTCCTGGAGGGTGGTTGGCGCAAAAATCAGAATCGTTAAAGATTAAATACTATCCTAATGATTTTTTTATAAACACATTCAATCCTGCAGTGATGATGCAGGCTGGAGATGCGCTAAAAGAATGTTTGAAAGATTTTCAGCCGGATATAGTCCATTGTCACAGTTCTTTTTCTGGAATAGTGGGGAGAATGACTATAAAAAACAGAATCCCAACTTTCTTTACGGCTCATGGTTGGAGTTTTAATGATGGAGTTCCGTGGATACAAAAGGTATTAGGAATAGTTACTGAAAAGATTTGCGCGAAATATTCTGAGAAAATAATTTGTTGTTCTAATTTTGTAAAAGAACTTGGAATGAAATATAAGATCGCGCCAGAAGAAAAATTCGCAGTTATTTATAATGGCGTCCAGCCGAGCGAGGTGAATCTGGAAGATAAATTCAAGAATATTGATATTGTAAAAATTGTCATGATTGCCAGGTTAGCTGAGCCAAAAAATCCATTTTTGCTTATAAATGCTTATGATTTATTGGATGAAGAAACTAAAAATAAATCTCAAGTTACAATAATAGGTGACGGACCGCAGACAAAAATCCTTCGTGATTTGGTTAGGGACAATAATCTTTTTGAAAAAATTAAATTTACGGGCATGGTTGATCATGGAGAAATTTCGGATTATCTTAAAAATGCCCATATTTTTGCTTTGCCTAGCAAATGGGAAGGATTCCCTTATACTATAATTGAAGCTATGAACTATGGTCTTGCTATCATTGCCAGCGATGTTGGAGGCATAAAAGAAGCAGTGAGCTCTGATTGCGGGATTTTGATAAAAGAAGATGATTCAAGCATTTGGGCAGAAAACTTGACAAAACTTATCAACAATTTCGATTTAATCAAAAAAATGGGAGAAAACTCTTATCGCAAATTAAAAGATGAATTTGATATCAAAATAATGTTTGATACGATTTTAAATTTATATAAAAATAAGTAATCCTTTTAAAACGAAAAATATGACAAAAATAGAAAATAAAATAAGTATTTTGGAAAAAATATTGAAAACTGCCATCTGGGTTTCAACTATAATGGCAATGTTTGTTCCTTTCATTGTTTACAATAAGGGCTTTTTTCCTTTTGTAGGAGCCAAGTCGATATTTTTTATGGCTTTTGCGCAAATAGCTTTTGCATCATGGATGATATTGGCAATCATTAATCCTAAATATAGGCCTAAAATAAATCCATTGATTATAATAGTCTTTTTATATCTTTTGGTTTTTGGATTGGCTACTGCTTTTGGATTGGATCCAACAAGATCGTTTTGGTCGAAATTTGAGAGAATGACAGGATTTTTGATGCAATTGCATTTAGGCGCTTTTTTTCTCGCCCTTTCAAATACATTTAAAAAGAAAAGCGATTGGAATTCTATCTTCTTAGTATCGACATTTTTTTCGACTTTGATGAGCCTTTATTTCTTATGTGTAAAATACGGAATAAATGTATTTAATACATTATTAAAATATTCAACTTGGGGAGGAGTAACGTTGGGAAACTCTTCTTTTCTTGCTACTTATTTGATGTTTAATTGTTTCTTGATAATTTATCTTATCAGCCAATTCGCAAAAGATTCAAATAGAAAAATTTTTTCTTGGGAAGAAATTAGCAAGAACGGATGGCTTTTCTGGTTATCAAGCGCTGGCATAGTTGCATGGTGTGTTTTTACGTTAAAGCAAACAGGGATTTATTTTTCCATATTTCTGGTTTTTTTGACTATTGCCTTAGCAATGCTTTCATTTTTAAGCCATAGGATTTATCTGTTTTTGATTTTTATTTTAAATTTTTGGGCGTTGTTCTACAGCGGGGGAAGAGCCGCTCTGGCATCATTTTTTGGAGGATTAGTAATAATTTTTTTGTTTTGGTTGGCCTTTAATCATAAAAACGTCCAAATAAGAAAAATAGGAAAAATAACTATAGTAGTTTTTGCTATTTTTTCTATCTGGTTTTTAAGCTCTATCCTGAAAGATAATAGTTATTTGAGCAATGAATTTATAAAATCTGGAGGAGGGGCAAGACTATTGATATGGAAAAATATTATTCCAGCTATTTGGCAGAAACCTTTGCTTGGCTATGGACCCGAAAATTTTGAATTAGTATTTTATAAATATTTTAATCCGAAATTATTCTTGGTCGAATATGGAGGGGAAGTATGGTTTGATAGAGCTCATAATATTATCATAGATACGCTTATATCAACTGGAATTTTAGGATTATTATCATATTTATCTTTATTTTTAGGAACATCTTATCTTCTTTGGAAGAAATATAACAAAGATAATCAATATTTCTGGGAGTTTTCGATTATATCGGGACTATTAGCGGCATATTTTGTTCAGAATCTGACTGTTTTTGACATGGTGACAAGTTATATGATGTTCTTTTTAGTTTTAGCTTTTGCCGGATCATTGATTAACCAAAATGATCAAGAAAATATTTCCGAGAAAGAAGATATCTCTCCTACAAAAGTTTTTGGAATTATTCTTGTAATTGCTATGTTTGGTTCTTGGATTTATAATTTTGCGGTTTTGCCTTATAAATCTAATTCTGCAATAGTTCAGCTTTTACAGGAAAATAATCCTAACCAAAGGATTATTCTTTACAAAGAGGGAAACAAATCGCACATCGGTTTTTATCAGCAAAGAGATTATTTATGCGAAACAGTCAACAATATAATGCAAAGCAATCAATATAACGCCCAGCAGAAAGCATTATTTAAAGAAGAAGCTGATATGTTCATTCAGGAGCATCAAAAGACAATCAGTGAAGCTCCTACTGATTATAGGGCTTATATAAGGCTTGGATATATGCTTATTTCTTATGGCATTGCTTACGATCCGTCAAAAATAAATGAAGCTATCGATGTCTTTCAAAAAGCTTTTGAACTGTCTCCCAATAATCCTCAAAGCTATTGGGGGTTGTCCCAGGCAAGAATAATGATCGGAGAAATAGACGAATCTTTTAGATTGATAGATAAAGCTGCGGAATTAGAGCCAACTCTTGAAAGAACTTATATAATCGGGATTGATTATGCTAAAGCATTAAAGAAAATTGATTATGTGGTTAAATATGCTCAGATGGGTTGGGATGCTAGTTTAGCGCATATAAAAAATGTTCCTGGAGTGGCAAATTTTTATGATAATGCAATTTATTTTGGAGGGCTCTTAGGTAAGACTAATGAAGTTTATGATGTTATAAATAAAGCAATCTCTGATACTGGTAATAGTAATTTAGGATTTTTTAAAACAGGAATGGAGTTTGCCAGGGTTTTGAAGAATCAAGATAAACTGATGTCTTATGCTTTACAAGGCCTCCAGGCTGCGGAAAAGAAAATAGACGATAAAAAAATCGAGAAGACAAAAAATGATTTTGATTTAGCGATATTCTTCGCTGGGACTTTGAATGATATGCAAAAAGTTAATGATTTAGTAGAAAAAGCGATAAAATATAATCCTGATTGGACTGCTGACTATCAGAAAATGTTTGCTTCAGGATCAGCGCCAATCATTCCGACATCAAGCAAAAAATAAGAAAATGCCCTTCTTTAGAAGGGCATTTTTTAAATTAAAATTTTTGGGGTATAATTCTGCATATGCAGACAAAGATAGATTATAAAAAAGAATTAAATGATTCTCAGTATAAGGCTGCTACTTTTTTAAATGGTCCAGTCTTGGTCATTGCTGGAGCTGGTTCCGGAAAAACAAGAACCTTGATTTTTAGAGTTGCTTACTTGATAGAGCAAGGAATAGATCCTGACAATATTTTACTTTTAACTTTCACTAGAAAAGCTTCCCAAGAAATGTTAAGAAGAGCTGGAGAATTGTTAGACGATAGATGTTTGAAAATTCCTGGAGGAACATTCCATTCTTTTGCTAATAATTTATTGAGAAAATATGCTCAGGCTATAGGTTTTTCTAACAATTTTTCTATATTAGATGAACAGGATTCTGAAAATCTTTTAAAACAGATACGTAACCAGCTTTTCCCCGATCAAAAAGATATGCCGAAGAAAAATACATTAAGGGAATTGTTTTCATTCCATAAGAATAAAGAGACTAATTTGGAAGATATAATTTTTGATCAACTTCCTCAATTCAAAGATAAGATTGACCAGATAAAAGAGATTTTTGACGCTTACTCTTCGTTAAAATTGAAGAATTCAATGATGGATTATGACGACTTGCTCATTTATTGCAAAAAATTGCTGGAGAATAATATTTCTATCAGGAAAAAAGTTTCCGATCAATATAGATATATAATGATAGATGAATATCAGGATACTAATAAAATTCAATCAGAAATCGCCGAGCTTTTGGCTGGAGAGCGTAAAAATATAATGGCTGTTGGCGACGATTCTCAGAGTATTTATTCTTTTCGGGGAGCTGATTTCAAAAATATTATGGATTTTCCGAAAAGATTTCCGGGAACAGAAATTGTTACGTTGGAAACGAATTATCGCTCGACTCAACAGATTTTGGATTTAACTAATAAAGTTATAGAAAAGGCTAAAGAGAAATACTCAAAAAATTTGAAAGCTTTTAAAGGCAAAGGCCCTAAACCGATATATGCGGAATTTTCTTCTGAAAGAGAACAAGCTAAATTTATAATTGAGAAATTAAAAAGTTTAGAGAAACCTCTGGGTGAAAGCGCTGTTCTTTTTAGATCTTCGTGGCATTCCAATGAATTAGAGCTTGAACTGATAAAAAATAATATATCTTTTGTAAAATACGGCGGGATAAAATTCGTGGAGAGCGCGCATACTAAAGATATATTGTCTTTTTTAAGAGTTGATTTCAGCTACAAAGATTCTGCGGCATGGCAGAGAATATTGTCCTTGCACAAGGGGATTGGATTAAAAACCGCGCAAAAAATAATAGATGTAATTATTGAGGAGAATAGTATCGATATTCTTGATAAATATAAATTGGGAAAATTGCTTAAAACTTTAATAGATGTTGCCAAAGAAACAGAACCAGAAAAGAAAATGAAGATTGTTTTTAATTATTATAAACCGATTCTAAAAGAAAGGTATCTTGATGATTTCGATAAAAGAGAAAAAGATTTGCAATCTCTTCAAGAAATTTCTAGCAGATATCAAGATTTACAGAAATTTTTGTCAGACACCTTAATAGAATCTCCAGATAATAATGATTTCACAAGAACATCTGACAGATTAGTGCTTTCAACAATACATTCTGCAAAAGGTTTGGAGTGGAATAATGTTTTTTTGATAAATTTGGTAGATGGATTTATGCCATCTCTGAAGTCGCTTGATAATTTAGAAGAAGAAAGAAGACTTTTTTACGTAGCCTTAACAAGAGCTAAAAATAATTTGTTTCTGATGAAGCCCGATATTCGACCAAGAGTTTGGCAGGAAAATGTTTTGCAGAAAGATTTTTCAGTAGCTTGCAGATTTTTAGATAAAGATATTATGCAAAATGATTATCTTCAAAAAATGTTGATGCCAGCTAAAAAGAAAAGTTATTTGAATATTGATTTTGCTAATTACAAGCCAAAAATTCAGAAGAAAAAAGGATATTTGGATTTTGATTATACCGAGGAAGATAGTAATTTCTCAAAAAAGAGCAGGGAAGATGATGATATTCAATATATCAATGATTGGTAAACCAATGGAATAAAATGCCTTTTTGATTTTTTTTAAAAAAAAGGTTATGATGTTTTTACGCACTTTTAAAATTGCGCAAAGAAAAAAGAAAGGAGGCAGCCAAGTGCCGAAGAAGGATGAAGGTTCATATAGAAGCAGAATGCGAACTTCCAAAGAGATAGAAAAAAAATATTTGGTCAAAATTATCCCTGATGGCATTAATGACTGCCAAAAGATAGATATTGTTCAGGGCTATTTCTGGGAAAAATGTAATGGAGAAGAAATCAGAATAAGGAGGCAGAAAGATTTAAAGACAAAAAGAACTAAATATTTTTTGACGGTGAAAAATGGAAAAGGCATGGTAAGAGAAGAAGCAGAAGTATATTTAAATAAGAAAACTTTTGAACATTATTGGGGAAAGACAGAAAATAAAAGAGTGAGCAAATTAAGGCATATTATTAACATGCATGGGTTAAAAGTGGCAATAGACTTCTATAGGGGCAATCTTTCTGGTTTAATCATAGCTGAGATAGAATTCAAGACAGAATCAGAAGCGAAAAATTTCAATTCCTTTTCCTGGTTAGGGAAAGATGTCACAGAGGATGAAGATTTTAAAAATAATAATCTTGCATGTTATGGATTGCCAGAAAAATTTTCTTTGCATAATAAAAAACAGCCTTGAAATTAAGGCTGTTTTTTTTAAAATTAGTTTTTTTGGGAGAATTTTACCATTTTTTAGTTAATAGTGAATTGCGCTGACATGATGTTTTGTGGACCATACAACTTTTCCAAATTTTGGGTCGATAGTGGTTTTTGAAACTTCTAACCAGAATTCATAAATTCCTCCTGGTCGGAAAGGAACACCATCACAGCGAGATAAAATATAATTCGGTCTTGATTCTGAAATCACATCAATCAAGATTCTTTTTGTCTTGCGGAGAGGGTGAGATTTGCCCATTCGTTCGCTTAGTTCACTTTCTGGGCATGAACTTCTCATCTCTCTTATCTATTCCGCAAAACAAAATATCTTTTTGTCTTGCGGAGAGGGTGAGATTCGAACTCACGGTCAGGTTGCCCCGACTCCGCATTTCAAGTGCGGTGCAATCGTCCACTCTGCCACCTCTCCATTAAGCATTTGTTTTTAGCCTAATGCCTTATAATATAATATAAAAATTAGAATGATTCAATATCTAATAGGGGAAAGACTTATAAAATATGGATATTCGTTATCTATTGGCTTTTTTGACAATGTATGATATAATATATATACAGACCATAAATTTGAGTCTGGTAGAAAATAAAGCTTTTTAAAAAATAAAAATCAAAAAGAGAGGTGAATATAAATGAAGGATAATGATTTTGCCGAGAAATTTGCTTTCTTTGTACATCCTAGAGTTTCTGCAATCGAAGATATGGGAAAAGTTTTTAAACCAATTGCTTGGATCGGAAAAATTCTAACTGGTAAAGCAAAATTATGGTTTGAGAATTTTCTAAGAAATTTTTCAATGAGAATTGGACCAATGGCTTTTCCATGCCGGATCCACGGTAAGAGAAAACCAATTGGATGGATAATAGTTATTCCATTTATGGGAGAATCGCTGTTATCTATTAAACATCGTGAGTCTGCATTGAAATGTATGGAAGAAGGAGTGAAATTAGCTTCTAAGTTAGGAGCTAAAATAATCGGCCTTGGAGCTTTGACTGCTCCTGCTACACATGGTGGTAGAGATCTTCTAGGAATTGCTAGAAGATGTAATGTTTTTATCACAAATGGCAATTCTTTAACCGGAGGAATTACTGCTCAAACAGCGATAGATATAGCAGAGGAATTTAAGATTGATCTTAATTCCCAGAAAATATCTATCCTCGGAGCAGCGGGGTCTGTCGGCAGATCTGTTTCTGAAACTCTTCTTAAGAAAGGACATAAGATTTTATGTATTGATATTAATCTCGCGAAAATAAAAAGTTTCGAGCAGACAATGATAGAATCAGATTTAGGCACTAATTTAGAAATATCTACAGATCAACTGAGGGTCGGAGAAGGTAGTTTATCTATTCTTGTTACTAATGGATGTAGGGAATTTCTCGATAATCATTTAAATATTTTTAAGCCAGGTTCAGTAATTCTTGATGATACTCAACCAAGAGCATTAAAGAGAAATCCTAATGAAAGTATTGTGATCGATGGAGGGGTTTTAATGACCCCAAGTATTAAATACGGTATTGATATAGGTCTTGATTCTCACCTTGCATATGCTTGTCTTGGGGAGACTATCTTAATGGCTTATGAAGGTAGGCTTGAAAATCATATTGGAGATTGCACTGCAGAAAGCTCAGCAAAAGAAATTGAATCCTTCATGCGTAATCAACATATAATTAAAGTAGCTCCTTTTAGAAGTTTTGGAAAAAATATAAAGGCTAAACAAATTGTTTAGCCTTTTTGATTGTTATTTTTTATTTATTTGTTAGAATTAATTTAAAATATGTCAATTATTTTTTTAGTTCCTCTTTTTAGTGGAATTATTAATTTGATAATTGCTTTGTTTCTTCTCAATGCCAGCAGAAATAATAGAGAAAGGATTATTTTTGCCTTTTTTTGTTTATCAGTATCTTTGTGGTTATTTGGTACTTATGCAATGTTGATTTCAAAAGATGAACAGTCTGCAATTTTTTTTGATAGGATTGCTTATTCAGGAGTAGCTTTTATAGCTGTTTTTATGTATCATTTTAGTTTGATTTTTTGCAAAAAGAATGATAAAAAAATTTTTTTATTGTGGATCGGATATGCTTTGGGATTAGTATTCATGTTTTTAGCTATAAAAAGTGATTTATTCGTTAATAGTTTATATAAATATCAATGGGGAGTACATACTATAGCTCAACAATATCATCATTATTTTTTATTATTTTTCTTATTTTATACCATTCTTTTTTTTAAAAATATATATTTTTTTTATAAAAAAGAAGTGGGTGTAAAAAAGATCCAAACGTTCTATATATTATTTGGTTTTTCGATTCTTTATATTAGTAGTATTGAATTTTTACCTGCATATAAAATCTCTGTTCCTCCGATAGGATATATAGCAGAGATATTAGGAACATTAATCATTTTATATGCTATTCTGCGTTATCGTTTTATGGATATCGGCTATGTTTTTGGTCGATTATTTGTTTATATTTCGTCGATTGCTTCTATTTTGGGGATAGCTTATCTAATTATTTTTTCGACTCGATATTTCTCATGGCAATTGCCTGATGTATGGCTTTTTAATATTATTTTGCTTTTATCCTTAAGCATTTATCCCGCTATCTTTTTATTTTTTGAAAAATTTGCATCGAAATATTTTTACTATACATTTTATTCTGTGCAGCAAGTTCTAATCGATACTGGAAAACGATTGAATAGAGTGTTAGAGATGGATAAATTAGTCAATATAATTTTTAAAACTATCTCGGAAACA
>JAGOPM010000015.1 GCA_017991975.1 Candidatus Parcubacteria bacterium
TGCTTGCAATGTATAAGGAAAAGGCAAAACATTAGGATCAGCCTTTGCAACATTAGGATTTAAAGAAATCAATCCAAAAATCGCAATAAATAATGCTGAAAATATTTTTGTTATTTTTTTATTCATATATAATTTATTTTTATCAATAATTCTTTAAATTTTTTAAAACTTTTGCAAAAGGTTTAAATTCCCTTCTTATATTAATTATATCATACTTAACCACTTCTGTCAAGTATCTAAAACACAAAGTCTACTCCCCCTTTGTTTATAATAGTTTTCAGCTAATATCAAAAAAATACCTAAAAAAAGCCCTATTTGCGGGCTTTTTTCTTTAATCATAAAAATTATTAGATATCCATTACAGCTTCTACAACCATTCTTCCAGAACTTTTCCCAGGAGGCCAACAAGTCATCAAATGCATAGAATAAGCGCTTTCATTTGAAGGCGAAATATTCTCTCCTGGTTTAATCAAAAAACTTTTAATAACTTTATAACGATATGTTCTACTATTAAAATGAACCAATATAGTGTCATCTGCTTCAAGCTGATTTATATCATTAAATATTCTATAATCAGCGCTCCAGTTCAAAGGCGCGCTATGCGATAAAAAAAACACATCTCCTTTTTCTCCAGGAAAAGCAGATCCTGGAAAATGCATCGCATGTCCTATTAACGCTTTATTTACTTCCTCGACAGAATCGCTTGTTGGAAAAGAAATATCAGCCCTTATCCCTATTTTGGGTATTTCCAAATACGATCCCTGCAAAACATAATTTTTTTGTATCTCTGCCACAGTCTTTTGTTCTCCTGGCAAGCTGGCTGAATCATTTAAAGACAAAGACTGCCCAGATAATTCTTGTTGTTTTAAACTTTCAATGATTTTACTGCTTTCCATCATCCCTTTAACAGCATCATCTAACGCCCTTCTATTGAATATCCAAATTATCTGATTGAAATTAAGAACGATAACAAAAAAAATAAATAAAAGAATAAAAGGCCTCAAAAGAGGCTTGTGTCTTTTAACGATTCCAAAAAAATTATTTTTCAAAAAATTTTTTATCTTGTTTCCTGCCATCTTATTGAATTATTAACTTATGCGGGATTATGCTGATAATCTTTTCTTTTTCAAGATAAGCGAACAAAAGCAGAAAAATTACAGTTGCTATAGATTTCGCCAAAACAGATGGTCTTTGATTCTTGAAATAGAAAGCAAATGACCAAAAAGCCACAAAACTAAAAACAGAAACAATGACTATAATGATCTGTTGCATCAAATCATTATAATGGAAAGCAAAAAATTGCACGCTTTTCTGTTTAAAATTTGAGTTTTGATTATTAAAAATATCTTGAGCGTCGCTTGAAGCTTCTGATTCTTTTGCCTGGCCAGCAACCTTTTTTCTAACTTCTGAATTTTTATCTTCCAAAACTATTCCCTTTGTATCATTCTGCGATTTTTGGACTCCTGAAGATTTTGTTGTTCCAGCAATATCTTGCAAAGATTCTTGCGCAAGACTATCCTCTTTTTGCGATCCAAACATTTGAACAACGATTGTCGTAGGCGCTCCATTAAAATTGCCCCGTACTACTGCTACTCCTATATCTTCATATTTCCCATTAAGAATATTTTGATGATGAGTGAAAGATTCTTGCCAGCCTTTATAAACCTCTTCTGGTTCTAAAAAACCGATTGCCAAATTTTCCCCGGCATAATCATATTTATATCCACTCTTTTCAAACCAAAACCATGGTGAAATTCCAGTAGGAGAAAAATGATCGAAATAATCATCTTTAAACATATTCAATGCTTTCTGGTAAGCAGCTTCATCCAAAGATTTGTTTTCCGACAATTCCGAGAGCCCAAGGGTTTTTCTTTCTTGATTAGTGAGATTGATTATCGCGCTTTTTGTAATATCAGCGAATTCCGAATTTCTTGGTAGATTAGCAAAAAAAACTAATGGTATGGCATGCAAAAAAACCATGGCAACAACTGCCCAAAACATAAAACTGCCATAAAGCAATCCAGGCCTGTATTGATTTTCTCTGCAAGGGATAAAAATTTTCTTAATTGATAAAAACATTAAAACAATTATAGCATATCACTTGATTTTTTAAATATTAAAAGCCCGATTCTCATCGGGCTTTTTGAATGTTTTTTATCAAAGCAATTTAAAGAAGACTATGTTCTTTACCAAAATTCTCATACCAATAATATTGCTGCCAATCAAAATCCAAAGAATCTCTTATTTATCTTCTAAAATAGTAATATTGATTATAATGTCAAACAAAAGTATCACCACCAAATATCAAAAAAACATCCACAAGGGATATTTTTTTGATATGCGCGGCGAATGGGATTCGAATGTGTTGCCCGAAGGTCATTGCCGTTTCGCTCGCTTTTGCTCGCGAACCGCAATTCAGAGGGTTGGGTTCTCAACATCACCACCAAATATCAAAAAAACATCCACAAGGGATATTTTTTTGATATGCGCGGCGAATGGGATTCGAACCCACGATCTCCTCCGTGACAGGGAGGCGCATTAAGCCGGGCTATGCTACCGCCGCATCTTCTGCTCCCGGGTGCCTGGAGGCAGGATCGAACTGCCGACCTTGGGCTTATGAGTCCCACGCTCTAACCAACTGAGCTACCCAGGCTCAAAATATTTTAAGTTAAATCTTTCAATAATGTTGCGGGGCCAGGAGTCGAACCCAGACTTCGGGCTTATGGGACCCGCGACCTACCATTGGTCCACCCCGCGATAGATAAACATTAACCAAAAAATATTATATCTTTAAACACTAAAAAATCAAGCTCTAAGCTTCAAAGTATTATAGTAGAAAAATATTATACTGGCAAGCCTTTTTATTATGCAGGCAAATATTTTGCTTTCCTTAAAAACAATTCAACATTATTCAAAATATCTCTGATTTGCTCAAATTTCACCAAAGTTGTCTTATCTTTCATTACCTGTTCTTTTAAATTCTTGCCTTCTTCTATTTTTTCACAAAATTCAGGATAATTTTTTCTAATCTCCATTAACTGCTCTTCAAATGTTTCTCCTTTCAGATTTTCAAACATGAAATCCTCAAGCATGCTCATTGCTTCTAATAAAGCAATTTTGTACTCATTATCTATCCCCGACTTCATCCTGTCATTTATTTTTTTCCATCGCCTAATCCTTTCCAAATCTACTTTAGGTTTAAATGTCCAAAATTCCCTGAAATCTCGAAAAAATCTATCTTCCAAATATCCGGTAGTAGCGTATAAATAAGCGCATCCTATCATGAAGAGCAAAGTAAAAAAGATAAAAGTCGCTTTTACCCAATAAAGAGCGTCTTGGATAGATTGTTGCGTTATTATTTCTATTACATCCATGTTATTTATTATTTTTTTCAAAAAACTCAGCTACTCTAAAAATTTTATCTTCTTGACACAAATCTCCCATAATTTGCAATCCAATCGGAAGCTGGTCTTTTTTATGGCAAGGAATAGATATTCCTGGTATTCCTGCCAAATTTGCAGAAGACGTGAATATATCAGCTAAATACATAGTAACCGGATCTTTAAGCCTTTGACCAAATTCAAAAGCTGTTGTCGGGGCTGTTGGAGTGATTATTAAATCAATTTCTTCAAAAGCTTTTTTAAAATCATTGATTATCAATGTTCTTATTTTTTGAGCTCTCAAATAATAAGCATCATAATATCCTGCCGATAAAACATAAGTGCCAAGCATTATCCTTCTGCTTGCTTCTTTTCCAAATCCTTCTTTTCTAAATTCAGAATATTCTTGTTCAAGACTTTTTAATCCTTTGGCAAGAAAATCTCTGTTGCCATATCTTATATTATCATATCTTGCTAAATTTGAAGAGGCTTCAGCTGTCATTAATATTTGATAACATGCTAAAGCATATTTTGAATTCGGCAAAGATATTTCAACTATCTTTGCTCCTGATTTTTTAAAAAAATCTATGGCTTCTTCTACCGCTTTTTTCACCTCGGGCTCTATGCCTTCTATAAAATATTCCTTTGGTATTCCGATTTTTATTTTTGAAATATCAAAATTGTTATTTGAGACAAGGTCTGATTCTACAGAAGTGCTGTCTTTTTGATCAATTCCTTTTATTGCATCAAAAACTATTTTTACATCAGATGAATTCTTAGCCAACACGCCTATTTGATCTAAGGATGAAGCTAAAGCCATTAAACCATATCTTGAAACTGATCCATATGTCGGCTTTAAACCAACAATTCCGCAAAATGATGCTGGCTGTCTGGTTGATCCTCCTGTTTCAGATCCTAAAGCATAAACGCACATATCAGCTGCCACAGCTGCTGCAGCTCCAGAAGAAGAACCTCCGGGAACGCGTTTCAAGTCTCTGGGATTTTTTGTTTTTCCAAAAGATGAATATTCACCTGAAGACCCCATGGCAAATTCATCCATATTCAATTTTCCTAATATGACTGCGCCTTTTCTTTTAAGTCTTTCTACAACAGTGGCATCATAAGACGCTTGATAATCTTTTAAAATTTTAGACCCTGCAGTAGCTGGCAATCCTTGAACTAAAATATTATCTTTAATTGCCATTGGCACTCCTGCTAATATATCTAAATCCTGACCTTGAGCGATTTTTTGATCTATTTCTTGAGCTTGTTTTCTTGCTAAATCAAAAGAAGTGGAGATAAAAGCATTAATCTCCCCTTCTTTTTTTTCTATTTGCTTAATATAAAATTCAAGAATATCTTTAGCAGAGAATTCCTTATTTTTTAAACCCTGGTTTATCTCTTTGATTGTCAGGTGTTTAATCTCCATTGTTAAAAACCGATTTTACTTTTAAATATTCTCCTTTAGTCTGGAGAAAATCATCTTTGATTATTTTTATAGTTGTTGGATCGCAAACTTCTATTCCGTCGCTTCTAAAAACATTTGTCAAACCAATGCAATGAGATGTTGGTTCTATCTTAGTGACATCAGCTTCTTTCATTTTTTCTACATAATCTAAAATAGAATCTAAATCCTTAGCCAAATTTTCTTCCTCTGACTTGCTCAAATCCAATTTTGCCAATTTTGCAATATGTTGTATTTGATCTTTTGAAATCATATTTATCTTGGCGGTTCCAATTCTTTTGTATCCAACAAGACATCTTTTAATGAATCAATATCTTCTAACACTATCCCAGCCCCTCTGACAACAGCTGTCAAAGGATCTTCAACGATTCTAACAGGAATTTTTGTTTCCCTGTTTATCAGAGTATCCAATCCTCTCAAAAGTGCTCCTCCTCCTGCTAAGTATATCCCTCTAGTCATTATATCAGATAAAAGTTCCGGCGGAGTCTGTTCAATTGTTTCTTTTATGGCTTCAACTATATTGCGCACTGATTTTTCCATTGCCTTACGAACATCATCTTCTGACAATATTATCTCTTCAGGAAGACCCGTAATTAAATTTCTTCCTCTTACAGGTATTTCATGTTTATCAATTGGATTCCTGTCTTTTTTAGGTATATCTAAAACAGAACCAATGGCTATCTTAGCTTTTTCAGCAGTCCTCTTTCCTATTAAAAGCTTATATTCTTCCTGACAATAATTTATTATATCATTATCAAATTTATTTCCTGCATTTTTAAGACTTTTTGAAAGCACTATTCCTCCCAATGATATCACTACTATTTCGCAAGTTCCTCCTCCGATATCAACAACAAAATTTCCTCCAGCATCTTGAACTGATAGTCTCGCTCCTATAGCTGCTGCCATAGGCTCTTCTATCAAACAAACGTCAAATGCTCCTGCGCTTTTTGCCGCATCAATAACAGCTTTTTTTTCAACCTCTGTTATGCCGCACGGAACCCCAATAATCACTCTTATCTTAGGACTTAATAAAAATTTATCGGCAAAAACTTTTTCAATAAAATATTTTATCATTTGCTCGGTTGCCTCAAAATCAGAAACAACTCCATCAACTAATGGATAAGTTGCCACAATATGACTCGGAGTCCTCCCAACCATCACCTCAGCTTCTTTACCAACCGCTAAAATCTTCCCTGTTTTTTGATTTAACGCAACGACTGAAGGCTCTGCTATCACAATTCCTTGACCTTTGACATAAACCAAAGAATTTGCTGTCCCCAAATCAATAGCCAAATCTCTTGATAAATCTTTGAAAAAAGTTGGTATTTTTATTTTTAGATTCTTTAAATTAATCATAACCAATTCGCTTCCTATTCTTAAAATCCTGGATTTTTTCCAAGAATGCAGAGCTTTCCCAACGATTTTTTATCTCAATACTGTCAGACTCTAATGTTTTTGCGCTCACTACTACTCGCAATGGCGTTCCTATCAAATCTGCATCAGCGAATTTTTCTCCTGCCGACTTCTCTCTATCATCATACAATACCTCAAAACCATTCCTTTGTAAAATTTCGTATAATTCATCAGAAATTTTAGAAACTTTTTCTTCTTCTTTCCCCAAACTTATCAAATGAATGTCAAAAGGAGCGACATTTTCAGGCCAAATTATTCCTAATTTATCATGATGCATTTCAGTTATTGCGCCGACAAGTCTGCCTATTCCTATTCCATAACATCCCATGATAACATCATTGTTTGCGCCTTTTTCGTCAGTATATTTCAAAGAAAAAGGTTTCGAAAATTTTGTCTTTAATTTAAAAATATTTGCTATTTCAATCGCTTTTTTCTCTTGAAAATCGTTCCCTTGGCAAACCGGACAATTTTTTGTTTCTGTTTTTATTTCCTTATTGATAGCGACATTCTGTCCTTTCTTTTTGCAATCATTGCAGATATAAATAGTATCTTCGCCTGAATCAGTCAGAAGTTGAAATTCATGCGAATATTGGGAAAAAGTCCCGCCAGAAGCAAAAGTATAATAAACATTTTCCCCTATTCCCATTTTTTCAAACATTCTTAAATAAGCATCCTTTACAGCATCATAAAAATTATCCAAATCTTGTTCTGTTTGATGAAAAGAATACCAATCTTTCATCACGAATTCTTTAGTCCTCAAAAGACCTGATTTAACTCTAAGTTCATTTCTAAATTTAGTCTGGAATTGAAATAATGAAAGAGGATATTTTTTTTCAGTCTTATCAAAGTATGGAAGATCTTTATATGTCTGAATATATTTCTTAGCTAAAGGAACGACCACTTCTTCATGAGTTGGACCCAAGGCTAAATTTTCTTTTTCCAATTTATATAAATCATTCATCGAATCCCAGCGGCCTGTTGTTTCCCAATTACTTTTTGGATGAATCGAAGGCATTAATAATTCTTGGCCTCCTAAGTTAAGCACTTCTTCCTTTATAATTGCTTTAACTTTTTCACATACCTTGAAGCCTAAAGGCAGAAATGTATAGATTCCTCCAGATAATTTGTCGACAAATCCGGCGCGCATCAAAAGTTTAGCATTCGCGCTTGCTTCATCTTTTGGATCTTCTTTTTGCGCCTTATAAAATAAATTTGTTATTTTCATTTTGATAAGAATAAATCTTTAAATTGAAATAGGTCTTTAATAATCACCAATATGCCTATAATTACTAAAACTGCAAAACCATATCCATTGACTTTGTGTTCCAATTCCAATGAAGCTTTTTTCCTACTTATGGCTTCATAAATCAAAAACATCAATCTTCCTCCGTCAAAAGCTGGCAAAGGCAATAGATTCATGCATCCAATAATCAATGATATCAAAGCTGTCAATTCTAATAATTTCCATGGTCCAGCAGGCGCCACTGTTTTTACCATTGCCGCTATCCCTACTGGCCCGACTACATTTTGAGTTATCAAATTAGGATTATTTTCCTTGAAAGCTTTTGAAAAAAGCATTCCAAGAGCTGAAAAATTATAATCAATAAAATTAACAGAATGAATAATGCCTGAAAGCCATTTTTTATCCCTATAATCAAGTTTAGTCACACGACTTAATCCCACTCCTATCAATCCTTTCTCCTGCGGTCTACGACCATCTGGCATGATTTTTACTATTCTTTCTTGATTATCAACTATATTTGTTATCTTAATATCAACCATTTTATTCTTATACTTAGAAAGAAATTGTGTAAAATCATCTATGCTATGAAATTCTTCTTGTTCACCTTGAAGGACCATATCTCCAGTTTTTAATCCGGCAACTGAAGCAGGCGAAAAAGGTTCAACTTGGACAACTAAAGGCAATGTCTCTTTTTGTCCATAAGGAAATTTATAATCAAACGGCATTGATTGATAAAAAATAAAACCGTTATGCGCCAATATGAAATAAAAAATAACAACGCCTAAAATAAAATTAGAAATAATTCCTCCTAAAATTATGGCGAATCTGTTGACTAATTTTTTATTATCGAAATCATCTTTATCTCCTTTTGCTTCTTCGCCCCTATCTCTGCTGGAATTGATGTTATTAAAAGCTCCTAATGGAAGTAAATTTATTGAAAAAATTGTCGAATCGCTTTCAACATCCTTTGATCCCCAGACAATCTTTAATTTCCCAGCTTTCTTGTAAATCCCAAAAATCCTTGGCGGATAGCCGAATCCGAATTCAGAAACTTTAACACCTGATTTAATAGCAGGATAAAAATGACCGAATTCATGGACAAAAGCAATAACATTTATAATCAATAAAAATAATAAAATTGAAAATATTAGTTCTAACATCTTAGTTTAATGTAATTTCTTTTTCTTTTTTATCGCAAGCCTCATCTATTTTTCCATTGAATTCATCAGTGATTTTCTGAAGCTCGTCCTTTGCTCTAAATTTATCATCTTCAGTTATCTGTTTCGCTGAGAACATGCTTTCGACTCCTTTCCAAATGTCTTGTCTAATTCTTCTGAGATTCTGCCTGGCCTCTTCTCTTCTTGTAGAAATCTCTTTTTTTAGTTCTTGCCTGTATTCCTGAGTCAGAACTGGAAGGCATATTCTTATCGAATCTTTATCAACAATTGCCTGAACTCCAGCGATTCCAGCCTGATTAATTGCTTTTTCAATCATTTCCAAACAGCTCCTGTCCCATGGCTGTATCAGAATCTGTCTCGGCTCAGGAACAGAAATAGACGCCAATTGCTTTACTGGAAGCATGGTACCCATATAATCAACAATAATATCCTCCACTAATGAAGGATTGGCTTGTCCTGTCCTTATCTTATGGAGTTCATTCTTCAAAAACTCTAAATTCTTTTCAAGATCAGGTTTAAATTTAGTAAATATATCTTTATAATTCATAATTCTAATAAAATTATTTCAAAACTTAATTTTTGGCTTACATTTGTAAAATCCAATGATCCTAAAACCATCTGGATTTTTTTTATTATACTAAATATTTTTTTTGTGGGATATCTTATCTTTTTCATTTGGAAAATTTCCTGGTTTAATATGTTCTTTGCCCCTGATTGTTCTAATAGCGCATTTCTGAAAAACATGAGCCATATTTGAAGCAATCTTTTAGCTTCAGACAATTCTCCTGATTTATCTTTTCCTGGGAACAAAGCTTTGGCATAAGCAAATCTTTGAGCCATATTTTGGTCCATGAGATCTTTAATATCTTTTATATATTTCTTATCCTGCTCAGTGATTTCCTGCTCTAAAAATGGAAAAAATATTTTAGTGCACCTGGAAAGTATAGTCTCCAACAATATGTCCGGATATTCGCTTATCAATATAAAAATAACTCTTTTATTAGGTTCTTCTAAAATTTTTAATAATGCATTCTGCGCTTCTTGGTTCAAATAATGGGCATAATCAATCATAACTACTTTATAACAATCATTCATAGATGTCAGACTGGCAAAATACTGAGCATCTCTTATTTGATCTATCAGGATTTCATTCCCTTTTTTTTGATTGCCTTTAGAATCTTGCGATAGTGGTTCTATTAATTTTAAATCGCTAAATATTTTATTATCAAAATCTCTACAGGACTGACAATTATGACACGGTTTCTCTCCTTGGCCTTTACAATTTATCTTCGAAACAAATTCTAAAGCAAATTCTTTTATCTTAGAATTTCCATAAAACAAATAAGCATGAGACAATGTATTATTTTTTATGCATTTATCTAAAAAATCAATCTGGTTTTTGTATAAAGGATCCATAATCAGCTTTTACTCATTATGCTCTTTTTATAGATTTCTAAATTCTCTAACACAACTCCCGTTCCTTTTGCAACACAATATATCGGTTCTTTAGCAACGCTGCACGGAACTCCGGTTTCTCTCGCTATTAATTTGTCTAAATTCCTTATCATGGCTCCGCCTCCGGATAGAATCATTCCTTTATCCATTATATCAGCTGACAATTCTGGAGGAGTTTCCCTCAAAATTTTTTTTATGGCTAAAATTATTTCTTCTAATCTTTCTGAAATTGCTTGAGCAACTTCGTTAGATGTGACTTTTATATTTCTCGGAAGACCGAGTATCAAATCTCTTCCTCTTATTTCTATTTCACTTTCTTTTTTTTCAAGCATTGCGGTCCCTATTTCTATTTTTATTTTTTCTGCGGTTTCCGGACCAACAGCCAAGTTATATTTCTTTTTTATAAAATCAACCAGCGCCATATCCATCTTATCGCCTGCTACACGTAATGACTGCGCAGAAACAATACCTCCTAATGATATAACTGCAACCTCAGTAGTCCCTCCGCCAATATTTACAATCATATGGCCAGCGCATGAATTGATAGAAACTTCAGCTCCAATTGCTGCCAAAATCGGCTCTTTTGCTAAATAAACAGCTTTCGCTCCTGCTAAAAGACCTGCTTCAATAACTGCTCTTTTTTCGGTAGAGCTTATTCCAGCCGGAACAGAAATTAATAATTCCGGTTTAATAAACTTCCATTTTCCACTTACTTTCTCAATAAAATGATGTATCATTGCCTGAGTAACGCGAAAATCAGCAATAGCCCCGTCTTTCAATGGTCTATAAACTTTTATTGAATCAGGAGTTCTGCCTATCATCTCTTTTGCGTCCTTTCCTACCGCTAAAATCTTATTTTCATCTAAAGAAACAGCTACTACTGAAGGCTCTTCTAAAACTATTCCTTTTCCTGGAACAAATACTAATGAATTAGCAGTTCCTAAATCTATTCCAATTTTTCTATTTAACATAGCTATTTAATCTTTATCCTTTTATTCTCTGAATATCAACTCCTATTTTTCTCAATCTTTCATCAATTTTTTCATAACCTCTATCTATTTCGTAAATATTGCTTATTGTAGTCTGACCCTTAGCGACTACTCCAGCAGCAATCAAACTGGCCCCTCCGCGTAAATCAGGAGATTTTATCTCCACTCCATATAAAGGAGTAGGTCCTGAAATTATCGCTCTATGAGGATCTGAAAAAATAATATTAGCACCCATTTTATTTAGTTCTTCTAAATATTTCAATCTGCCTTCAAATAAGGGATCATGTAACAATGTTAATCCAGGGAGTTGAGTTGATAAGACTCCTATCAATGGCAAAATATCCGTTCCTATCCCTGGCGCAATCAAGGCTTGCACTTTATCTATTTCCATAGAATCCCAAGGGACTACTTGTATCGCATTTTTCCCCTTCCTTTGCCAATCAAGTCCGAAATCTTTTAATCTTTTTAATAATAATTCCAAATAATCAAATTCAACTCCTTTAACTAAAAGATTCCCTTTTGTTATAGCGCACATTAAAATAAATGTTCCGGCTTCAATAGGATCAGGAATCAATTTATATTTAAAACCTCCTAATTTCTTTGCTCCTGTTATTTTAATAATATTCCTTGGGTATAATTTTGCTTTAATCCCCATCCTGTTAAGAATCTTAATCATTTCCAATGTCTGATAATCTTGATCAGCTATTTTGATGATTGTCTCTCCTGGAATCAATGAAGCAAAAATCAAAGTATTCACAGTAGCAGAAACGCTAAATTCATTCAAAACAACATTTCCACCTTTTACCTGATCAGAACTTAAATGAAAAATATCAAAATCCTCTTTTATTTCTACTCCCAACTGTTTCAAAGCGTTCAAATGAGTTGATATAGGTCTTGCCCCTATTACGCATCCCCCTGGAAAAGGCAAAGAAGCTTTTTTGAATCTCGCCAGCAATGCTCCGAATAAATAGATCGATCCTCTAATCTTTTTCACTAATTTCTGATTCAATTTTTCAGGATCAATATTCTTCGTATTTATTTTTATCTTTCTTTTAGAAATCCAATCTATCCGAGCGCCCATGCTTTCCAAAATTTCAATTATCCTAAAAACATCTTCAATCAAAGGAAGATTATCTATAACGCAATCATCTTCAGTAAGAATGGAAGCGATTATTGCCGGGAAAGCAACATTCTTCGCCCCTCTTACATCTATTTCGCCGCTTATTTTGCTCGGGCCATTGATTTGGAATTTCTCGTCCATATTTTATAATTTCATATTACATTTCAAAAGGACAGTTGGCAAGTACGATTTTTTAATATATTATAAGGAAAAATCGATAAATATATGAATAAAAAAGAAAGTTATATTATATTGACAATATTGACATTTATTTTCTTATTAGTAGCGCCTGGAACAATATATTATTCCCAAGGATATAGGCTTTCTTTCGACAAAAATTCAAAACAATTCAGAATATTTCAAGTTGGAGGAATTGCTTTCGAAATAGATCAATCAGGAGCTAATATTTCAATAGACAAAAAACAAGATAGAAAAGAAGTAAGCGGTGGGAAAAAGATATTAATCGATAATCTTAAACCTGGAATTCACAACTTCCTTATAGAAAAAGAAGGATTTCAACCATGGAGCAAGAATCTTGAGATTTACGAAAAGCAAGTTACCGATGCTAAGAATATTGTTCTTTTCCAGAACAAATATAAATTCCAAGATTTTGAAGTTAAAGATTTAAAAAATATTTCTGATTTCTTTGAATTCCCAGATAAAAACAAATTAACTTTGCTTTCAAGAACAGATGATACTTGGAATTTAACAATCTACAATCCTTCCAACAAAGCCCAAGAATCAATCTTTAATACCTCGAGCTCTATCGCGTTCAATGGTATAGAATTCTTATCAGAAGATAAAGCAATAATAAATGCAGGCAAAGATTTTGTAGCGATAAATTTAAAGAAAAAAATTCAAAAATCTTTTAATATAAAAAAAGACGCCCAATCATTTCTTTACGAAATACCCACTTCCAGCCCAGCTATCGCAAGCACTTCTCTAGCTTATCAAATAATAGACAATAACATGATCTATTTCGCAAAAGATGGAATAGTTTATAAAACTGATCTTTCAGGAAAAAATTCCAGTCAACTTACAAAAGAAAAAATAGACCTTGTTGGAATCAAAGATGCTAAAATAATAATTTTGGATAGAAATATTTTCTTTATAGCATCAGGAAATTTGTATATTTTAGACCAAGTAAGAGGACAATTGCTTTTCCTTCAAGACAATGTAGAAGATATTATTCTTTCTCCGGATAAAAAGAAAGTAGCTATCAATGCTAAGCATGAAATAATGATTTTTTACCTTCAGGAACAATCAGGTCAGCTTCATTATGATAAGGGTCAAAAAGTATTTTTAGACAGATTTTCCCAAAAAATATCGAATCTCCAATGGCTTGACGATTTTCATTTAATTGCAAATTTCGATAATAATATAAAAGCAATGAGCATAGATAACCGCGATACTATAAATATAGCCCAAATAACTGATTTCCCTTCTTCTCGATTTCTTTTCCTCCCAGAATTAAAAAAAATAATAGTCTCCAGCAATAATAAAATTATCATAAGCCAAGAGCAATTAATCCAATAAAATTATCTATTTAAAAAACAGCCTTTGAAAAAAGGCTGTTTTTTGATATTAAAATTTTATGCTTGAGATTTTTGAATGTTATTTAGTTCAGCGTATCTGTCAGAATTTTTTGCAAATTCTCCATACATGAAAAGATTGATAATCGGTATGATCATCATCAATCCGTAACCCCATTCGCCTTCGCGAAATTTATAACTTACCATGCACCAAAGAACAGCTGATATTGCGATTGATATTACAGTAATGATTATAAGACAAACTATATTATACGATAAAGTCTTAGATAAAACATACAAAGCGGATTCTACAAGAAGAAGAATCCAACCAACTGCCCATCCCAGTCCAGCAATCCTTGCAATTTGAACAGTTTGCAACCCTGGAATATAAGATATCCAATTATAATCCAATCCACTGTTTTCCCCCATTCTTCGCAAACAATTGCATATCCAAATATAAAGAGCGACTAATCCAACAATCAACGCGAGATAAAAAATAATTAGGAAAAATTCCATCAATAAACCTCCTTAGCAATGTATATTTTTAAATAACAAAAGCAACTCTTGTTGCTTTTGTTCTAATAACATATATTTTCAAAAAAGTCAATAAAAAAACAGTCGTTTCCTACAACTGTTTTTTTATTATTTATACTATCATTTTTTAAAAAATGATCTACCTATCTTAGAAGACTTTTCCCCATTTCTAATATCAACCAAAAATTCACACTGACATTCTTGATTGGAACAATAATATAAAATCTCTGCCTGTTTCAGGAATTCTCTTTTTTCGCTCATTTTAGCAGTAGTTCCGCAAATAGGGCATTTTATGTTTTCCTTATATTTCTTAGCTACCAGGCCAAAATATTCATAGATTGGTTCTGTGCCATTCAAAAACTCTGATTCGTGATTCCAAATTCCTAAATAAAAAATCATATGATGATTATATTTCCTAAAATTATCGTTAGCTACAACCCGATAATGCACAGCATCTTTCTTAATAGAAATAGATCTAAGTTCAGTCTTAATATTGTTTTCATTACCTTTAAGACGT
>JAGOPM010000016.1 GCA_017991975.1 Candidatus Parcubacteria bacterium
CTATACATCCTATGATTCCACACATATTTTTTATTTCTTTTTTAGGATACGACTATATTAATAAGTTTATTTTTCACAAAAACATTCTTTTTGATCTGTTTACCATCAATCCATTTCTTTATTTTATCGTCTTTCAAAGCTAAATCCAACACAAATTCTTGAGAACTGTCAAAATCGCATTCAACAAAAGATCTCAATTTTCCATTTACTTGGATACTAATTTCAACCTTATCTACTCTAATCATTTCTTGATTAAATTCTGGCCAAGAAGAATAAAAAATCGATTCATTATTACTAAATCCTGAAAAAATTTCTTCTGAAATATGCGGAGCAAAAGGAGCTAATATCTTTAAAAAATCTAAATAATTTCTCTTTGATATCTTTCCTTTTTTTTCTGATTCATTTACAAAAATCATCATCGATGATATTGCTGTATTGAATTTAAATACAGAAATATCATCTCCTACTTTCTTTATAGTCTTATGTAACAATCTTACCAAATCTTGATCGTTATCTTCTTCCGAAATAATATTTTGCAAATTCCAAACTTTTTCTAAAAATCTTTTCGCACCCATCAATCCATTAGTGCTCCAAGCGCAAGATTCTTCAAATTTTCCCATGAACATTTCATAAACTCTCAGAGAATCAGCCCCGAATTCAATTACTACATCATCGGGATTGATGACATTCCCCCAACGTTTACTCATCTTTTGGCCATCTTCTCCTAAAATCAATCCTACATGCTGGAGTTTCTTAAATGGTTCATTAGATTTTACAACCTTAATATCATTTAAAAATTTGTGCCAAAATCTCGCATAAAGCAGATGTCTCGTTGCATGTTCTGCTCCTCCTATATAAATATCAACTGGCATCCATTTTTCTTCTTTCTCAATATCTATTAATTTTTCATTATTCTTAGGATCAATATATCTCAAATAATACCAACATGATCCTGCCCATTGCGGCATAGTATTTGTTTCCCTTATTGCATCGCCATTACATTTAGGACATTTTGTATTAACCCATTCTCTTATGTTTGCCAACGGCGATTGGCCATCATCTGTCGGCTGATAACTTTCTACTTCTGGTAAAACTAAAGGCAAATTCCAATCAGCTATCCATCCTGGATTGTTTATCTCACCGATAGAATAATTTTTTTTATTGCCATTTAATATTTCTTGTTTGCAATGTTCGCAAAATACCAATGGTATAGGTTCTCCCCAGTATCGTTGCCTGGCAAAAATCCAATCGCGCATTTTATAGGCGACTATCTCTTTTCCAAAATTTTTATCTTTGGCAAATTTTGCCATTTTGACTCTAGCATCTTTTGAAACCAAACTATTAAACTCTCCTGAATTTATAAGAACTCCATCTTCTGTAAAAGGTATTTTTTCTTCTCCTTTAACAACTTCTATAATTTCCAAATTATGTTTCTTGGCAAATTCAAAATCGCGCTGGTCGTGCGCGGGCACGGCCATAATAGCGCCAGTTCCATAATGACCTAAAACATAATCTCCGACAAAAACTGGGATTTCTTCTCCATTAAAAGGATTAATGGCTTTTATACCTTTTATTTCTACGCCAGTTTTTTCTTTTTGTAATTCTGTTCTTTGTAAATCAGATTTTTTCTTTGACTCTTCTATATATTTCTCTACTTCTCCCCAATTCTGTATGTTATCTTTTAACTCATTAATCAAAGAATGTTCTGGAGCAATAACAACATAAGTACAACCAAAAATAGTGTCCAATCTCGTGGTAAATATTTTAATAAAATATTCTTCATTAATTTTTATTTTCGATTCTTGGTTTTTGATTTTGAATTCTATTTCTGCTCCTTCTGATTTTCCAATCCAATTTATCTGTTGTTCGATAATAGCCTTTTCCCAATCAAGTCCATTCAAATCATTCAATAAACGATCAGCGTATTTTGTGATCTCAATCGACCATTCTCTAATAGGTTTCCTAATAACATCAGATCCGCATCTTTCGCATTTTCCTTGTTCGACATCCTCGTTTGCCAAAACTGTTCTGCAACTCGGACACCAATTTACTGGATCATAGGCTTCTTTCACCAATCCGTTTTCAAACATTCTCAAAAATGCCCATTGTGTCCATTTATAATAATAAGGATCTGTAGTATTGATTTCTCTACTCCAATCATAAGTAAAACCTATTTTTTCAATCTGTTCTCTAAAATTTTTTATATTCTGCTGGACAGCAATTTTAGGATGAATCTTATTTTTTATTGCAAAATTTTCTGCCGGGAGACCAAAAGCATCCCAACCCATGGGATGTAAAACATTATAACCTTGCATCATTTTCTGACGCGCGATTATATCGCTCGCAATATATCCTTTGCAATGTCCGACATGCATAGCAGAACCCGAAGGATATGGAAACATATCCAAAACATAAAATTTTGGCTTTCCCCCATTTTCCTGGGTTTTATTCGTTCCATTTATATTCCAAAAATCCTGCCATTTCTTTTCGATTTCTTGAGGATTATAAGCTTTCATAATTATTTTAAACTTAGCATAAAATCAATGCTTTTTCCATATAAACAAAGAAAATAAAAAAAGCCTTTTTGAATAAGGCTTTTTTTATTTTTAATCTTTTTTGGGCTTTGTTGTAAGCATAATGACACAAGAAGCAACAAGGAATAGAAATGATAGGAAAACAAATATTAAAGATAAGATTGTGCCATTTAAACTCTGCGCCATCGGAGTCCTGATTCCCCCATAAATCCATTGGAATATCAAGAAAGTATGAGCTATGAAAGCTAAAATAATCAAAATCGTCATAAAGAATATTGGATATTCATATTTTTTACGTAATCCTGACACTAAAAAACTCACCAGCAAACACATTGCAAAAAACATGCATATTTCCAATTTCGCTTTCGCTTTCATAGAAAGATAGAGAGTTTCATTACTCCGATAATGGGATATAACTCCATTTGCCAACATCTGATTTGATACTATAAAAAAATCAACAATATAAATAAAGCAGATTATTGCTAATATAAGGCAAATAATCCTCACAACAATCCCTGATATTTTCAATGTCTTCCTCCTTTTTCAGTTTTCTTTTTTAAAGGTCTCTTATTATATTATACCAAATTTATCACAAAAAGTCAATATACAGAAGAAACTCATTAAATTTAAAAAACAGCCCTTTTGAAGGGGCTGCTTTAAAATCATTTCTTAGTATAATAAACTCCCCTACCAGTTTCTCCATGTTGGATTATTTCTCCTTGGCGCTCTAACTCATCTAAATAGTTAGTAGCAGTCGCATCGGAAACATCCAGCAACTCCTCAATATCGTTATTTCTTACTTGGTCCATCTTCTGAAATAAATCCAGAATCTTATCTAATGATTTCTTTTTTTTCTCTTGAATAAGAGTTCCTATTCCCATCAAAGAATCTTCTAATTCAGATTCTTTGTCCTCTTTCTGAAACAATATCAAAAAATAAGCAAGCAACCCTGATATTATAAATAATATAAGGACAATTTTTTCCATATTAAGAAAATAATTTGAACAACCATCCGAATAATGAAAATCCTTTTCTAGATTTCGCCAGGTTATCGCTTATCTGAGAATTTTCGTCTTCTAACAACTTAATCGTTCTTTCGATTGACATTGTAGAGCATTGACTCTTAAATTCTTTTTTCAAATCTTTTAATTCTTCGATTCTTGTTTTATTTTCTTCCAAATATTTCTCTACTGCTTTTATCGCTTTCCAATTAGGTCCAATAAAGAATTTAGCCAATCCTTTACGATTTGTCGCCTTCTTAACCTGGTCGAGAACTATTTTTTTAGAATCCTGATATTTTACTCCCATTTCTTCCATTTGATCTATGAATCCTCTGTCTTTATCGGCAAAACATTCTTCGCTGATATTGTTAGGACAATTCTCTTTAAAAGCCACAAAACAATCCTCTAATCCTGAAAAAGGTTCTGTAATATATTCTTTTACTACCGCTTCACATGATTCCGCAGTTCTCTTATCCTCAGGATAACAAATCTCATTGCCATAAAGTGTTTGCGTTCCAACCTTGGCTATAGCTTTATAGCAATAAGTTATTCCTTGCTCTAAATCCTTTGCTATAGTTTTAAATTCCAGAACATTCTTAAGTTGGCTTTCTAAAATCTTATATTCGGAAAGAAAAATCTGCTTTGGAGACATTGCTGTTTCTGACTTTCCATAATATTCGAATCCAACACTTGTATTTTTGTCCGCTATACAAAGCAATCTTCCATTGAATTGCATGCTTTTTTCTAAAATATCAGTCGGGGCTAAAGTTTCGATCCTTGTTTCTCCGCTTTGACAAGGAGGACTGACAACAATTTGATTCTGTATTGCTGTCTGCCCACTATTTTGGACAGTTCCTGAACATGATTTCGAACAAGTATCTAAATCTTGAAAGCACATTCCTGTAGAAATTCCTGGTTTATAGATATTCAAAGATTGTGAGCAAATAGAAACATTAGCATAGGTTCCATCTGTCGCAACACAAGTCTTATCAGATGTTCTGCAATAATAATATTTGCTTCTTTGATAATCTTGCGAATAATTTCCTGTCGAAGCTCCAGAACCAGAAGATGTTTTTCTACAATATTTAGAACATTCCTGGGTAGTATCAAAACAAACATTAGTACTTATCCCTGGAAGATAAGTTTTTAAAGAATACTCACAAGAAGAAATATTGGGATATGATGAATTAGTAGTCACGCATTCACCAGTTGCTGCTTTGCAATAATATCTCTTCTTATTTTCAGAAGACGATGTATTTTGTGATTCAGAAACACTGCACTGGTTATAAGCAGTTTCTAAAGAATTTATATAATCTTTAGCACTTGCTTCAGAAGAGAATCTTTGTACCGCGTTGTTGTTTCCAACTAATCCTCTCGTCCAAATTATTTTGTTTCCAGCACTATCAGTATCAATATAAATTATTACTTTTTTATAGCAAACCTTCTTTGATTGAGTTATATATGACTCATTTGAAGTTGATCCAGTTTGACCAGTTTGACCAGATCTCAAAGTTCTAAAGCAATGTTCTGTTCCTTCATCCCATTCATTGCTATTGCTAGAATTCGCAGCCATTGCTTTATAGCAATATTGCGTATCAGGAGACAAACCATAAACACCTAATGAAAATCCTCCTATCGAATATTTTGATTCAACATTTGTCGAATAAGAATTACCGCTATTTCCTGATTTATAATATTTAAACCAATAATCAACCCTATTGGCATAACCCATATTCGTTATTTCCCCTCTCAATATAGCATAGTTATCAGCTATGTAATCATAAGGTAAAGTATTAACATTCAATCCTGAATTTATGTTACTGCCGGAGTTATTAGTATTATTCCCTGAATAATTCGTTGTAAAACAAATTTCTGAACCTTGAGAAATGACGCTTGGATTATTAGAATCTTTGGCGACTGCCTTATAACAATATCTACTCCCAGGATCTAAATTATTAACCTGTATCTGGACCGGTCCTGTTGCGGTAGTCGTGTAAATTCCAGAAGCTTGCGAAGAAGCTGACCCGTCTTTCTTGTAGATAAAATAATATTCCGCCTTGCTAACTCCAGTCATCTGGGTTATTTCACCTTTCAAAATAGCCCAATTTATTCCGTAATCATTAGTGCTTCTTGTTTGGATAACAAAATTATTAGATGATCCAGAAGATCCACTAGAACTCTGAGTTGTAAAACAAATTTCTGAACCTTGAGAAATGACACTTGGATTATTAGAATCTTTGGCGACTGCCTTATAACAATATCTCGTACCAGCTAATAAATCATTAACTTGAATATCAAAAGTCCCCAAATTAGTTCTTTGATAAATTCCCGTTGCCTTTGTAGTTGATTCTGCTTCTTTCCTATAAACAAAATAATAATCTACTTTGCTAATTCCAGTCATCTGGGTTATTTCTCCCTGCAGATTAGCCCATGTTTGTCCATAGCCATTTGTCCCTTTTGTGACTACCTGAAGATTTCCAGAAGTGCTTCCTCCGCTGCTTCCAGAAGATCCGCCCGAAGACCCTGAAGCTAAAGTCGTAAAACATAAAGCCGTAGATTCGGCAGTTCCAGCATTATTTATTGCCTTTGCCTGAACACAATAATTTGTATTAGGCTCTAAATTGGAAACATTTGCTGAAAAAGAAAACCTCGGATATTCTTGTCCTCCATTATAGTAAATAGTTTGCTGCGATGTTTGATATTTTACAGTATTATAATCCCCATACCATTTATAGTATTCGAACCAGACTCTTGTTTGCGTGTCCCTAGCGTCCATGGCACTGGCAAACGAAAGAGTGCCGTTAAATGTAGCTCCATTACTGGTAATATTGGAAGTATAATTAGGAAACGCTAAATCAACCCAAGGCCAATAAGCGTCTTGAGCTGTAGTGCGGTTTGATAGAAAAATCGACAATCCGACTAATAAAATCGGTATAAGATAGAAAAATTTATTAAAATATTTTTTCATATTTATGCAAAATGAAAATGAATTAAAATATTGACTTTTATTAATTTTAACATCTTAGAAAAATTAAAAGAAGTGGATAACCCACTTCTTTTAATTTTTAGAATATTTTTGTTTAACCTGCCCTAAAGCCTTTATATATTTGCAATAATCGCAATTATGTCCAGATTCTGGGAGCTTGTTCTGCTCTAAACATTTTCTGGCTTGAATTAAAGCCTCATCTATCCACGAATCATCGCCTTTGTAAGGAATTATTTTAACATCAAATTCCAATTTGCCATCAAATGCTTCTTTGTCAGAATCTCCATTGCAATAAACAAAATAAGCAGTGTCTGAAACTTTAAATCCATTCTTTCTCAATAACCATTGATAAACCTCCACTTGCCTTTTATATCCATTCTGCCATTCAGCATCAAGATTAACCTCACTTTTTTTTGATGTTGCCTTATAATCAACAACAATCAATTCATCTTTTTTATTTACCCATATATCGTCGACTCCTCCAAAAACTTCAAATCCTGTAGACTCATGGAAATAAGATACTCCTTTAAAAGTATCTCGCCATTCATCAATTTTTTTATGATCAAAAGGAACAGCGTCTATTCCAAATTTTTTCATCAATTCATGAGGCGTTTTATTGCTTCTATGAATATCAAATTCCCTTTTTAATAATTCATCAACTGCCTTATTAAGATTAAAAGGAAATGAAGGTGGTCTGTCTATACCTAATCTTCTGTCGAGATAAAAACAACGTGGACATTCCATAAAAAGGTCTATCTTTGATCTTGAAAATCTAAAAGGAGCCTTTGATTTCGGATTAAATAAATATTTTTCCGGCTTAGGCGGATTGTATGATGAGTATGACATATTGGATTATTATAACACAGGTTTATGAAATAAAAAATTCCGATTTTTTTCGGAATTTTTTATTTTTAAAATATTAAATGAGACGCTTCTTTGATTGTCGAAATAATCTTGCTTGGTTCTTTCGCCAAATTTTTGTC
The DNA here is from genome assembly GCA_017991975.1 of Candidatus Parcubacteria bacterium. Lineage (GTDB taxonomy): Bacteria > Patescibacteriota > Minisyncoccia > Minisyncoccales > JAGOPM01 > JAGOPM01. The sequence continues at coordinate 7,505 of JAGOPM010000016.1, forward strand.
AGCTTTTATGAATATCGAAGAACCTTCGATCCATACTTTGGTCTTTGCTATTTTTTCTATAGCCACAAACAACTTCTCAACAGAATCTGTTTCAGTAACCACGCATCCATTATATGAAAGCAATTGAACTTTAATCTTGTCTAAAACCATGCCTTCATTATCCGGATAACTATAATTAAATGAAAAAATTACATCAAAACGATTTTTTTCCATTATCGTTTTCTTCCTTTCTTCTTTTTAACATTTATTTAAAGAACAAAATGATTCGCGTTTTTAATATAGCACTAAAAATATTTTATTCAAGAAGAGATTTAATCCTAGAAACTTCCGCTTCAATTACAGGGCCAGAATAATCGGCATCATGTGCTTTTTGATTATCATAAACAGGCCTTTTTTGATCAATATGTATACTTGCAATACCTTTTTGGGGATCATAGTAAATATGAAAACGAGGATATCCGAAAGGATCAATAGGCCTTACAAACGAAAAATCTCCCCTATTCGTATCTGTTCCTATATATTTGTATCCTATTCTCCGAAAAACTGCGACTAAATTTCCTTGAATATTAACTTCAAATTCCATTATTTATTATATCACAAATATTTTGCTGTAGGAGTTTTTTGCTTTTTCAATTTATCTATTGTGCCTTGAAAAACGATTTTTCCTCCTTCTTTCCCGCCTTCAGGCCCCATTTCAATAATCCAATCAGCTTCTTTTATCACATCAAGATTATGTTCGATTACTAGCACAGAATTGCCTTTTTCAACTAATTTCCTTAAAATTTGCATCAATTTTTTTACATCATGAAAATGCAACCCTGTAGTCGGCTCATCAAGAATATAAATAGTTTTTCCGGTATCTCTTTTCGAAAGCTCTTCTGAAAGTTTTATTCTTTGCGATTCCCCTCCTGATAATTCAGTCGAACTCTGCCCTAATTTTATATAACCTAATCCTATTTGAGAGAGAGTGTTTAATTTTCTGAAAATATGAGGAATTTCAGAAAAAAAATTCTTTGCATCGTCTACAGACATATCCAAGACATCAGCAATATTTTTCCCATTATACAAAACTTTAAGAATTTCAGGGGTAAATCTTTTTCCCTTGCAAACCTCGCAAGGAACATAAATATCAGGCAAAAAATACATTTCTACTTTTTTAACTCCCTCACCCCAACAAGCAGGACATCTCCCATATTTAGTATTAAAAGAAAAGTGTCCTGATTTGAATCCAAACATCTTTGCTTCTTGAGATTGAGCAAACAGATCTCTTATAAATGTAAAAACTCCTGTATAAGTTGCTGGATTTGATCTTGGAGTTCTTCCTATTGGGCTTTGATCAATAACTATTACCCTATTCAAATTATCCTTTCCAAAAAGCTCCTTATATTCTCCTGGAACAACTTGTTTTTTCTCAACTTCATATTGTAAAGCTTTAGCTAAGATATCTAAAACTAATGTGCTCTTGCCCGCCCCTGACACTCCAGCCACGCATACAAACTTTTGAAGAGGAACTTTTAAATCTAAATTCTTAATATTAAATTCGCTAGCGCCCTTTAACTCTAAAAAAGGCGTTTCTTTCTCAATCTTTTCAAAGTCTGTTTTTGCAGACAATCTTTTAGAAAAATATTTTCCGGTTAAAGTATCAGCTTTCTCAAGCTGTTTTGGAGTTCCTTCAAAAACTACTTTTCCTCCTTTTATTCCTGATTCAGGTCCGATTTCAATAATCCAATCAGCTGCTTTAATCACATTTTCATCATGTTCAACAACTAAAACAGTATTCCCTAAATCAACTAATTTTCTTACTGATTTTATCAATCTATCAGTATCCCTTTGATGTAATCCGACAGTAGGCTCATCTAAAATATAAACTATGCCAGAAAGCCCAGACCCCAACTGACATGCCAATCTTATTCTTTGATTTTCTCCAACAGATAATGTTCCCGATTGTCTTCCTAAAGATATATAGTCTACTCCAACGTCGCGTAAGAATTCAAAACGAGCATAAATCTCTTTTAATATCGGTTGAGCCACTTTCTGTTTTGATTCTTTCAATTTTAAAAAAGAATCTTCTAATAAATTCATAGCTTCTTTTACCGGCACAGATACTATATCATTAATATTCATTCCATTTATTTTTACAGCCAGAACTTCTCTTTTTAATCTAGCGCCTTGGCATTCAGGACATATCAAATCATTCATATATTTACCGATTTCCTCCCTTACATATTCAGAACTCGTCTGATGATAAAGCCTTTCCATTCTTCCGATTATACCCTCAAACTCATCATTACCGTACAAAATCACATCTTGAGTATTTTGAGGAAGCTCTCCAAAAGGAGTATCAAGTGAAAATCCTAATTCATTGATTTTTGATTCATAGATCGCAACGTCAATCAAGCGTTGCATATACTTCCCCCAAGACCCCAAGGGAAGAATTGCTCCTTCATTTAAAGAAAGCCTCGGATTAACAACTTTCTGAGGATTAATCTTCAAAATTCTACCAAGACCCTGACATTTAGTACAAGCTCCATAAGGACTATTGAATGAAAAAAATCTTGGCTCTATTTTAGGCATCGAAAAATCACACTTAATGCAGGCTGATAATTCTGAAAACAAATACTCCTTATCATTTTTTTTATCCAAAGCAATCAAACGTCCTTGGCCCATCTCAGATGCTTTTCTTGATGCTTGCAAAATCCTGTCTTTTTCATCTGACAGAAGATTTTTTATTTTTTGCTTTTTTGTTTTAGCTGCTTCCCTTTCAGCTTTAGAAGATTTTTTATTTTCAAAAGAACCCATGACTTTCAAATAATCTTGAAAATCAAATTCATCAATCAGCACTTGAATAGTATGCTTCTTATTCTTATCTAATCCTTTCTGCATTGCCTCTGAAGTATTGTAAAAAATACCATCTATCCTTACTCTTGGCCAACCAGAACGATAAATTTCTTCAAAAATCCCTTTATGCTCTCCTTTTTGACCAACAACTACAGGGGCTAAAATGGCTATAGGCTTGGTTTTTACCAATTCATAAATCTTATCTGTTATCTGTAAAACATTCTGCGATGCCAATGGAATATTGCAATTTGGACAATAAGCTTCTCCAATATGAGTAAATAATAATCTTAAATAATCATAAATTTCTGTAATCGTTCCGACAGTAGACCTTGGATTAGCTGATATTGTTTTTTGATTAACTGCTATAGTCGGAGACAGACTCTCAATCTTATCAACATCAGGCTTAGAAATTCCACCTAAAAACTGCCTGGCGTAAGACGACAAACTTTCCAAATATCTTCTTTGACCTTCAGCATAAATAGTATCAAATACCAAAGATGACTTCCCTGATCCAGACAAACCGCAAATAGCCACCAATTTATTTTTGGGGATATTTAAACTGATATTCTTTAAATTATTTTCTCTTACTCCTTTAAGGATTATATGATCGCTTTCCATAATATATTCATTATTAAAGCCAGCAGATTATACCATAAAATCACCACTTTTAAAAGATCTACCAAGATAAATAAAAATAGCCCTGATTAAGGGCTATTTTTATTTATCTATAACAAGAATTATTTTTTCTTCCAAAATGCGAGACCTTTGAGCCACCCTTTTAATCTCGATAATCTCCCCTGCTCATTAGCTTTGTCTTTCATTGGTCTAGCTTCTTTTACAGCGCAATTTCCGCATTTACAATCCTTTCCATCTTGAGCACATTTGCAATCCTTCTTATCATTACATCCGCAAGTGCTTGTTGTGTTGCTTGCATTGTCACAATTTCTACATTTACAGTCTTTTCGATTTTTAGCGCAATCGCAACTTCCCTTGTCAGAACAAGCGCAAGTTGTTGTAGCTGTTGTAGAACTATTAATGCAACCTTGGCGACAAGCAAATGCCTTAGATGCAAATAATGAGCTTACAAAAAATATCGCTATCATAGATAAAAATATATTTTTCGAATTCATAATCAATTTTTATTTTTTATTTCAACCCTTTCAATCATTACTACGATTAAATTTAAAAAAACTTTCAATTTGATTTTTCTTTCTTAATGTTCTTATTATTCTTATTTTTCTGCATTTCTTTTACCTTTTCCTTTATCTCTTTATATTTAGATGCCGGCCTGACATCATAAGCCCTAAATTCTCTTTCTCCTGTTCTTTCTCCTAAAACTCTAATATTTTTTATGCCATTTTCGTAAAACGATTTAACATCAAAACCCGAAACATTCCAAAACATATTGCAGCAACATTCTAATATAAATCCATTTTCATTAATTGATTTTATTTCTCCTGACAATATTCCTCTTTGGGGCTTATTCCATATTTTAAGTTCGTTTTCTTGTTTGGCCATTCTATATTGAGGTATTTTTTCAGACAAAATTTTATCAATTTTCTCTCCAACCTGAGCGTAAGAAAAACCAGTTCCTAAAAGAATTGAAATAATTATGCTCGAAACCAAAACATATTGAATTCTGTGTTTATAACCACCTTTCACATTGGCAAAATTGAGATAAGCAATTCCAATAAAAATCAACATCAAAAATATCCATAAATAAGGAAGTGTTGATAAAACAAACACTAAAAAACTATCGCTGGAATATTTATATAAATCCCAATCGTTATTAACCACCATGTGTTCAATAACAGAAAAAGCTAATGCTCCGATAATTATCGAAAAAAACCAAAAACTCCAAAACAAAATATTTTTTATAACAAAATAAGTCTTGGGAATAGGTTTTATTTCTTCCTTTTCTATCTTTTCTAAAATTTTATTTTCCAAATCGTTATTCATATGTTTCTTGATTATTAGAATCCAATTTTAGATGTGACTTCTGAGAATACAGATCCTTAAATTGTTTCTTTGCTCTGTTTATCAAAGTCGCAATAGTGCCTTCTGGTTTTTTCAAGATATCAGATATTTCTTTATAGTCTTTCTGTTCAAAAAATCTAAGCACCAAAACTTCTTTATATTTCCCATCGATTTTTTCTAAAGTTTCCAAAACATTTTTCTTATCATCATCATTCTGGGCATGGCTTATTAAATCAAAATTCTCTCCAATAATATCGAAAAAATCGTAATCATCATTTGAAAGAAGAATTTTAGGACCACTCTTTTTCTTCCTATAAAAATCCATCAATTGATTATGGGCTATACGATAAATCCATGAAGAAAATTTCAAATCACAATCATAATCATTGAGATTCTTATAAACTTTTATAAAAACTTCTTGCAGGACATCTTGAATATCTTCCGAAGAAGCATTTGAAATCCTTGAGATATACCTGGTAAGTTTTGGAGAATACCTCTCTATCAAAAACAAGAAATCATTGTGATTCCTTAATGCCATCTGTACCAATTCTGCGTCTGTTTTCTGGCTTGTTTCCATTAATCTATAATATATAATACGCAAAAATATGCAATTTACTTGCAAAAAAACCGCTCATTTTGAGCGGTTTTTTGTTTTAATCTTTTACAAGAGAATATTTAGTTCTATAGACAATAGTATCTTTTTCGTCTTTGATTACAAGTCTTATATAGACCGGGCATTTCTGCCTTGTCGCCTGGTCCCAAAAATCTTGAAATCCATAGACTACTTCTTCCTGATCTTCACTATCTTCCTGTAATGGCTTAAATCCTATAAGAAATGTTCCATCTTTACTGATTATGTAATCTTGCCCAAGATCGCTAGTCGAGAAATCATAGGCTCCAGACGCATAGAACTCAAAAGAACATTTATATTTGGCTTGATCAACTCCTTTTGCAATCACTTCTGTTTTAATCATATCCAAATCTGTTTTTCCAGCATTCGTATATGATATTTCAAATTTCTTTGAAGAAAAAATCTTGCTATTTATTGCACCATTCTTCGGTTTTTCCGGTCTCGGATTTGCAAAAATATCAAATTCGAACCATTTTCCAGTTTTTTCATTCCATCCCCATTTTACGAATTCTTTATCGTCTTTTTGATATACGATATAGAAAACATAAAGGAATTTTCCTGTTGTAGCGTATTTCCTAACAAAGGATTCAAAACTTCCAGAATATTTTTCTTTTTTGAAAAATATTGGAAAAGTCCCTTTTACATGAACTTCCCCTTCTCCATTAACCCAATAGTTGCTCCCGTAAAGCTCTTTTGTCCCAGGGAAATTTATATAAAAACCATATCTTATTCCTTGAGATATCCATTCATCAACTTCAGGATAATCAAAATCATTCTTAATGATTACCTTTCCCATCAGAGAGCTTACATCGATTTTGTTTGAGATTTGCCTCAATGTTTCTATAGAAGCAAATTCAACATCTTCAGGCGCTGGCGGATCATCGATCGGATCAGCAGCCTTTGCGACAGCCGTAAAACCGGATGCCAAAATGCAAAAAACGCAAACAAACAGGATTATTTTTCTCATTCTTCCTCCTTTGTATTTTTCTATTTTATCTCCCAATATTAAATTTTTTGAGAGCTGATTTTTAGAAAAACAATAATGTTCTTCTATATATAATTATAGCACACATTTTAAATAATGTCAAGTATAGCATTGCTTAAACAATTATCAATTATATTGCAATATTTCTATAATCTGTCAAATTAAAGTGATGAATCAAATTATCAACAAATTGCCTAAGAAACCAGGTGTTTACATCTTCAAGTCAAACAGTGAAGAAATTTTATATATAGGAAAGGCCAAAAATATCAAAAAAAGAGTTAAAGATCATTATCAGGCTCAAAGCTATCCAGATGATATTATAATTCCTCAAATCAACGACATAGATTTCATAATAACAGCTTCAGAAAAACGCGCTTTGATTTTAGAAAATGAATTGATAAAAAAATTCCAGCCAAAATACAATAAATTATGGAAAGATGACAAGAACTACGCTTATGTCCAAATATCGCGAGAAGACTTTCCTCATGTTTCTATAACCCATCAAAAAAAGGATAAAAATTTTGAATATATCGGTCCCTTTGTGAGCGCAAAAAAAATAAAAGAATTTCTACATGATATAAGAAACATACTCCCCTTTCGAACCTGCAGAACAATGCCTAAAAAATATTGCATCTACCACGACTTAGAACTATGCCCGGGATATTGCATTAAAAAAACAAAATCAAATAAATCAAAATCAAATAAATCAAAATCAAAAAAAATCATATCTGCATTGAAAACATTATTAGAAATTTATGCCAACAAAAAACCGCGTATTGAAGGATATGATATTTCGAATATCCAGGGACAAGATTCTGTAGGATCTATGGT
>JAGOPM010000035.1 GCA_017991975.1 Candidatus Parcubacteria bacterium
ATTAAAAAAAAAAGGAAATCGCGAAAAAAAAAATTAGAGAATGGGATTATATCAGAGAATCAAAAATTGCTCTTAGAACATTTTATAAAAAAAGCGTTCAAGATTTTAACGAAGCGATGGTTGATATAAATCCGAAAAATGATATTACTAAAGAAATTCAAAAAATATTAGCAGAGAAAATCTAATATGCCAAAGAAACTAAAAATTGTTTGCTTAGGAGGAGGGAATGGAATGCCGAAAGCTGTTTTGTCTGATTTAAAGAATCACAATAATGTTGAAATAACAGCTGTTTGTGCCATGCTTGATTCTGGAGGATCTGCTGGAAGATTAAGAAAAGATTATGCGATTACATCTCCTGGAGATATCAGAAGGGCGTTTATCGCTTTGGCGAATGTTTCTCCAGCTATAGGCGAATTGTTTAATTATAGATTTCAGGCGGGAGAATTAAAAGGCCATAATTTTGCTAATCTTTTCATAACTGCCTTAGAACTTTCTGCAAAAAATTATAAGAAGACTTTACAGGAGATGACCAGAGTTTTGAATATTAATCCTGACCATAAAGTTTTGCCAGTGACTTTGAGCAAATCCCATCTTTTTGCTGAATTAAATGACGGCCAGATAATTTCAGGAGAAACAAATATTGATGTCCCGAAACATGACGGCCAGATAAGAATAAAAAGGGTTTTTCTTGATCCTCCGGCAAAGGCTTATAAGCCTGTTATTGATTCAATAAAGCAAGCAGATTTAATAATTATAGGACCTGGAGATCTTTATTCATCTATTGCCCAAATTCTTTTAGTTGATGGCATTACTGGAGCTATTAAACAAAGCAAAGCTAAGAAAATTTATATCTGCAATTTAATGACAAAATACGGTGAAACAAATAATTTTTCTGTAGCTGATTTTTTCAAAGAAATTGAAAAACTTTTAAAATCAGAATTAGATTATGTGATTTATAATAATCAAAAAATCAATCCTGTAAGAATAAAAAGCTATAAGAAAAAACATCCTGAGTTAATGGATCAAGTTTTTTTTACAGATGGACATAATTATGGGAAGAAGCTTATTGGTCTTGATGTAATAACAGATAAAGGACCAATTATTCATGATTCAAAAAAATTAATAAAATTAATACTTACAAAATGCAGGCAATAATATTGGCTGCTGGACAAAGTTCCAGATTTTGGCCATTAAATAAAAAACATAAGTCGCTATTGAAAGTAATGGGCAAGCCTCTAATAGTTCATCTTTTGGATTCTCTAAAAATTGGAGGAATAAAAGATATTATTATAGTCCAAAGTCTGGCAGGAGATGTTTCGCAGGAATTAAAGAATTATAAAATTCCTGGATTAAAGATTGACTATGTAAAACAAGACCAGGCTCTGGGAATGGGCGATGCGCTTGCTTGTGCAAAAGACTTAATAAGAGGTAGATTTATAGTTTTAACTGTTGAGCAGATAGATCTTTGCGACATTTTAAAAAAGAATAAAAAAGAAATTTTATCCGGAAAACCATTGGTTTTTGCTGATAAAACAGACACTCCTGAATTATTTGGAATGCTGGAATTGAAAGGAAATAAAATTTTAGGAATTATTGAAAAGCCTAAAAAGGGCGCAGAACCTTCTGATATAAGAGCTACCGGAGTTTATGTTTTAGAAAAAGATTTTTTTGATATTTATGGGAAGGTGGCAAAAGGTATTTATGATTTTGAAGATGCATTGACTCTTTATGCTAAAGAAAAAGATTTGCGCGCTTTAATATTAAAAAAATCATGCTCGCTGGTTTTAAAATATCCTTGGCATCTTTTTGATTATGTTAAATTTTTAATGGATAAAAAATTAAAAAGATTTATATCTAAAACTGCTAAAATTGATAAAACTGCTAAAATTTTTGGAGATGTTTATATTGGAGAAAATGTTAAAATTTTTGAAAATGCTGTTATTAAAGGCCCTTGTTATATAGGAGATAATTCAATCATCGGTAATAATGTTTTGATAAGAGAATATTGCGATATTGAAGCCAATTCTTTGATTGGAGCATCAAGCGAAATAACTAGAACAATTACTCAAGGAGATATAGAATGCCATAGCGCTTTTTTTGGCGATAGCATAATATCTGCAGGATGCAAATTTGGGTTCGGATATGTCAGCGCTAATGTTAGAAATGACAGAGAAGAAATTTTTTCTGATATTAAAGGGGAAAAAGTTAATACAAAAAAGAAAAGTTTAGGTTTGATATGCGGAAATGACACAAGATCAGGAGTTAGATCATATTCCATGCCAGGAAAAATGATTGGCAATAATTGCAATATAGGGCCAGGAACTCCGATAATGGAAAATGTTCCAGACAATACTAATATGTTTGCCAAGTTCGAATACGTAAAAAAGCAGAATAATGGCTAAACAGGCAAAAGCTTTATTATTAGTCTCCGGCGGATTAGATTCTATGCTTGCTGGAAAAATTTTGCTTGAACAGGGGACTGATGTTTTAGGATTGGTTTTTAAGAGCTATTTTTTTTCCGAAAAAAAGGCGCAGGAAGCTGCGAAGAAGATAGGCTTTCCGATAAGAATTATTGATTTTTCAGAAGAGCATTTGGAAATAGTAAAAAATCCAAAGTTTGGAAGAGGCGGAGCAATGAATCCTTGTATTGATTGCCATGCTTTAATGCTTTCTTTTGCTAAAGAAATCATGGAAAAAGAGGGATTCGATTTTATAGCAACAGGAGAAGTCTTAGGTCAAAGACCGATGTCTCAAAATCATGCTGCTCTTGATTTGATAGAAAGAAAAACCGGATTAGTTGGAAAAATTTTTAGACCTTTGTCCGCAGAAGTTCTGCCTGAGATTCAGGCGCAAAAGCAAGGTTTGGTGAGGGCAGAATATGGAATAATCGGGAGAGGGAGAAAGGAACAATATGCCATAGCGCAAAAATTCGGAATTGATGATTTTCCTAATCCGAGCGGAGGGTGTTTGCTGACTGAAAAAGAATTTTCAGAAAAGTTAAGAAATATTTTAAAATTAAAAGACAATATAGATAAGAGAGATTCTGATTTATTTCAAATAGGAAGGCATATTTTTATTGATGATTTTGAATATATTTCTGCGCGTAATAAAGATGAATGTGATTTTTTAGAGCAGAGCAGGGAAGATAGTGAAACTC
>JAGOPM010000036.1 GCA_017991975.1 Candidatus Parcubacteria bacterium
ATATAGAATATCTTTCTGGGTAGCGCCTAATGCTTTTCTTAAACCGATTTCTTTTGTTCTTTCTGTCACAGAAACCAAAACTATATTCATAATTCCTACTCCGCCGACAATTAATGATATTGAGGCAACTGAAGCTAAAAATAGCGTTAAAACATTTGTAATGATACTAATAGAATTAATCATGCTTTCTGTTGTTTCAATAGAAAAATCATCGTCTTTGGAATCTTCGATGTTATGAGAATCTCTTAATGTGTTTTCTATATCTGATTTAGCTCGCGCAACATTTTCTTCAGAATCAATCTCAACAACTAAACGATTATAATATTTTGTTCCCAATATATATGTTTGTGCTGTGCTATATGGAACAAATATTATATCATCAAAATTCATAAAACCTTTTTGCCCTGATTTTGGAAAAATTCCAATTACTAAAAAACTCGCGTCTTTTATTTTTATTCTCCTCCCTATTGCTTCATCGGTGCCAAATAATTCATTTTTCACTTTTTCTCCTAAAATAACAACTAAAGTTTTTCCCGTGATGTCTTCTTCTGTAAACATTTCTCCTTGGTCGGGAAAAGTATCATACAAAGCCATTAATTCCGGAGTTGATCCAAAAACCATTGGGCGATAAGTATTGTTTCCATATTTCACCAAGCTTGTAGAAAGAACTATTGGGAAAACATTAACAGCATTAGGAACATTAGATTTCTTTTTTAATTCATCTAAATCCTTATTTTTCAATGAATCACTCATAATCATTGAGAAACCGCTGCTCATTGATGTATCATGTTTCCCTGGCAAAATAAAAATATTTTTAGAACCCATGCTCTGAACTTGGCTTAAAACCAAATTTTGAGCTCCTTGCCCAATTGAAACAATTAAAATAATTGAAGCGATTCCTATCAAAATTCCCAGGATAGTTAAAAAACTTCTAAATTTATTTGCTGTAAGTCCTTTGTATGCAGTTTTGATTATATACTTTAAAACCATATTACTTAGTATAAGAATCTTTAGCTTTTAATTGTTGCTCTAATTTTGTATCACTATCAATTTGCCCATCTAAAATATGAATAATTCTTTTTGCATGCATAGCAGTGCTTTTCTCGTGAGTGATTAAAACAATAGTTTCTCCAGCATCATTTAAATCTTGTAAAATTTCCATAATAATTTGTCCTGATTTTGAATCAAGATTCCCAGTTGGCTCATCAGCAAAAATCACTTCTGGATTCATTACTAAAGCTCTAGCAATCGCCACTCTCTGCTGTTCCCCTCCTGAAAGCTGCCCGGGAGTGTGATCAATTCTATGTTCCATTTTTACTTTAGCAACAGCATCAATAGCAAGCTTATCCCACTTATCTTCGCTTATTCCAGAATATAACAATGGAAGCTTAACATTGTCTAAGACAGATGTTTTATTCAAAAGATTAAATGATTGAAAAACAAATCCCATTTTATGATTTCTAATATGAGCAATTTTATCTTGCCCATAATCGTCCATTGTTTTCCCTTCAAAAAAATATTTTCCCCCAGTCGGCTTATCCAAAAAACCCAAAACATGAAGCAAAGTTGATTTCCCTGATCCTGAAGGTCCCATAATAGCGACAAATTCTCCTTTTTGAATCGAAAAATTTATTTCTTTTAAAACAGGAGTAAGACAACCTTCTCCTTGGTATGATTTGCAAAGATTTTCTATTTTTATTAAATCCTCCATCGTAAAATAATTAATTAGCGATTATTTTTTGGCCTTCGCTTAATCCTTCAATAATTTCCATATTTCCATTGTCGCCTTTTATACCTGTTTGAATTTCTATTTCTTCTTCTTTTCCATCTCTTTTTATTCTTACAAAGGCTTTGCCTTGTTTTCTGAGAATAATTCTTGATGGAATTGCCAAAACATTTTGTTTCTGAGCCGTGACAACATCTATATCTGCTGTCATTCCAGATTTTATTTCAGAAGAAAAATCAATTATCTGAAATGTTGTTTTATACGAAACGACTCCTTCAACAACCGTCTGAGCAGGATCTATTTTAATTATTTTTCCATGAAATTGCCTTTTTAATCCAAAAGCATCAAATGTTATATTGGCCTCATTGCCAATCGCAACTTTAGCTATATCTGTCTCGTTAATATATGCTTCTATTTCAAAAGGATCAGAAGATATCATAGAAATATAATTTTTCCCGGCTGCTGCCACTTCTCCTGGATCAATTTCTACAAATGTAATAATTCCGTCAATCGGAGCGATAACATAGGTATCTGATATTTGGCTCTGTATTAATTCTAAATTAGCTTGCGCTGATTTGATTTGAGATTCTTGATATGCAATTTGTTCTATGGTGCCACCTGCTTTTTTCAAAGCTAATTGATTTTCATAATTTTTTACTGTTTGATTCTGAGCGTCTATTGTTTGTTTTAAAGTTCTAACAGTGGAAAAAGAAGTATTAAAAGTCGTAATAGCAGAAGTAATAACAGGCTTGGCAGCATTAATTTCAGAAACTTGAGCTGAATCCAAAGCGCAATCAACAATAACGGTTTTATTAAGATCAGTTAAAAATTGCTGAAAATAATACATGTAATCAACAGAATTATTGATAAATTTTTCAAATTCCTCATTTGTTAAATTATTCTCCTGCATTAGATTGATGTCTTTTTGCCAAGCTAATATTTTTTCATCAACGATTCTGCGCCTTATATTCAAAGAATTTCTTGTAGTAGCGTCGCAAGGATAATAACTTAAATCATATTTATCAATCGAATAAGGGTTGTAATCAAATATTGCGCTGGTTTGCTTGCGAAAAATATTATCAACAGTATTAAAAGCTTCATTTAATGTAACATAAGACGTCTTGTAATAATTCTGCAAATCTATTTCCGCTTTATCTAAACTACTTTGAGAAACAGCAATATCTTCAGCTCTACTTCCAAGCTTTAATTCCTGCAACTTTGCCATTTGTCCGTCAACTTGAGCTTGAGCCTGTTTTTTTTGCGCAATTAAATTGGCATTTTCTAAAGAAACTAATATTTGCCCTGTTTTTACTTGATCGCCTGTTTTTACATAAACCTTAGAGACTATACCAGAAGTTTTAAA
>JAGOPM010000037.1 GCA_017991975.1 Candidatus Parcubacteria bacterium
CCATTCCCTCCTCCTAAGCAAACAATTTTTAGTTTCTTTGGCATATTAGATTTTCTCTGCTAATATGTTTTGAATTTCTTTAGTAATATCATTTTTCGGATTTATATCAACCATCGCTTCGTTAAAATCTTGAACGCTTTTTTTATAAAATGTTCCAAGAGCAATTTTTGATTCGCTGATATAATCCCATTCTCTAATTTTTTTCTGCGCGATATCCTTGTTTTCTAAATTCTCATCTGGAATTTCATAAACATTGGCATTATACATCTGGGAATTATTATACCAGGCAATGCATGGCTGCAAAACTTCGATAAAAGAAAATCCTTTATAATTTACCGCCTCAACAATCATTTTTGATAAATGATCTATTTTTCCAGTATATGATCTAGAAATATGCATTGTGTTGCTTGCCATCATTAATTCCAAAGGATTAATATTTACTTCAGGAGATCCAAAGGGAGTTGATTTTCCTTTAAATCCTTTTGGAGTTGTTGCTGTGAATTGTCCGGTTGTCAAAGCAAAAACACGATTATCATGCATCAAAACAGTAATATCAATATTCATTTTTGCTGCATGAATAAGATGAGATAACCCTTCATTCAAAGATGCTCCATCTCCTGTGCAGACAATAATTTTTAAATCAGGATTGGCAATTTTTGCGCCAACTGCAGCAGCAATAGATCTACCATGCAATCCATAAAAAGTGTTTATATTTATATAATCAATAATCTTGGCATGGCATCCAACTCCGCTCACAAGAAGTATATTTTCTTTTTTAACTCCTTGAGCAATTAATGTATCAACTGCTTTTTTTAATGCTGCTAAAAGACCAAAATTGCCGCAACCAGGGCACCAAGTATTTATAGCTTTTGTGTCTAAATTTGAATTCATAAAATTTTATTTTTTGATTTTCTTTTTTAATTCAGATAACAATTCTTCAATGAAAAATTGTCTGCCTGTATATTTTAAAATTCTTGAATCAACCTTTATTCCATTTTCAATAAATAAATCAGCTAATTGGCCTTTTGCGCCCATTTCAACTGCTATTAAATTCTTAACTCCAGCTAAAGCCTGCAATACTTTTTTCTTTGGGAATGGCTGCAATATTGTTGGTTGGATTAACTTAATATTCAAAGCTTGAGCAGCTTCTTTAGCAACTCCAGTCACTGCACCCCAAGCTAATATAGCAACTTTAGATTTCTTATTCCCATAAACATTGACTGAATTGATATTCGCAACTTCTTTTTCTAATGAAAAAAATTTCTTCAATCTTTTGTCTTGCATCATCTTAATATCAGGTTCTGAATCTTCAGCAGTTATTCCGCATTGATCATGTTCATAACTCGTAACCCTAACAACTGTATTCTGGCCATAATAAGCTAGTGGAGAAATCCCAGTTTTAGAATTTAAATATCTGCAATATTCTCCTTTACCATCCCAAAGTAATTCTTTATTTTTAGTTCCTTTTGTTAGAACTTTTGGATCGAAATCAAATGTCCCTTCGCTTAAATCTTTATCAGTAAGAATAATTGCTGGAGTTTGATATTTCCAAGCCATATTCATAGCAAGATTTCCAAGTAAAAATGATTCTTCGGCATTTCCTGGAGCAACTATAAATCTAACAAAATCTCCATGTCCTATTCCTTTAGCAAACTCCAAATCAGATTGTCCTCCATAAGTTGGTATTCCTGTTGCAGGACCTGTTCTCTGGCTATTTACCACAACCATAGGAATCTCTGCCTGAGCGCAGCAGCTAATTCCCTCGGCCATTAGAGCTAATCCACCTCCAGAAGTGCCTGTCATAGTTCTTATTCCTGAAGCAGCTGATCCCATAGCTTGATTTATAGCTGCCACTTCGTTTTCAGATTGAATAACTTTTACATCAAATTCTTTGGTATATTTAGCCAAAAAATGTAGAATATTAGTCGCTGGAGTCATTGGATATGCAAAATAAGCTCCTAATCCGGCTTTAGCAGCTCCTAAAGCTAATGCTTCATTACCGGTTATCAAAGGCAATGGAGATTGCTTAATCTTTTCTATCTTTAAAAGAGTTTCAGCTTTATCGTATCCATATCTGGCAATAGCTACATTTCCATTGTAATCTTTTGGCATTTCCTTTCTAAAAACATCTTCAATAATTGAAAAATCCATTCCAAGGACTTTTACTAAAGCCCCTAAAAAAGCGGAATTTTTCATAATTGGAGCGCATTTAAATTGCTCTAAAATCTCTTTTCCTGATAATCCGAAACCATATTCATATTGAGAAACATCTGAATTAAAAATAACTATGCCATCTTTATCCAAATCAGGAGCATGTTTCTTCAATGTATGGTCATTTAATGCAATCAAAAAATCGATTGTCTTTTTGGGAGATGCATTTCTCTTCTTAGTAACTCTTATTTGAGAAAAATTATGCCCTCCTTTTATCAAGGATTGATAATCTTCAGCGATAAAAACCCTCCAGCCATAATTGCTTAAAAGCTTAGCAATAGTAAGACCAGCCATACGCGACCCTTCTCCAGCCGCTCCTCCTACTAAAATATTATATTCTTCGTTGTTTTTTGTAGTATTTTTCATAACTTTTATTATAAACTTATTACTCCACTGTCACTGATTTGGCAAGATTCCTTGGCTTATCTACTTCCCTTCCTAAAGCTAAAGCCATATAATATGCAAACAAATGCAGCGGTATAATTGACAGGAATGGATTTAATATCTCCAATGTTTTTGGAATATAAATAACATGATCAGCGATTTTCTCTATTTTTTTATCTCCCTTTGTCGCAATAGCTAATATTTTTCCTCCTCTTGTAGATATCTCTTCTAAATTAGCAATCATTTTTTCATAGACAGAAGATTTTGGACAAAGGGCAATCACTGGAAAGTTTCTATCTACTAATGAAAGCGGTCCATGTTTTATCTCCCCCCCGGCTAATCCTTCAGCATGCCAATCAGTGATTTCTTTTAATTTTAAAGCTCCTTCCATAGCACTTGGCTAATCATATTTTCTTCATACAAAGGAAACATTGTACTGATTTTTATATTCATTCACTATATT
>JAGOPM010000038.1 GCA_017991975.1 Candidatus Parcubacteria bacterium
ATTCTGGGTTATCCCTGTTGCGGTTCGGCTAATAACTCTTTCATTTGGGAGAGAATCACCGTAGGATATTTATATTCCTCCGCCCAGTCAAAAGTTCGAAACTGATTGAGCAGGGCGAGCCAAAAAAGAATCGCCAGCAAGGCGATTTTTGGTAGAATTAAATAGTATAAATAATCAAAACTATCATGGCCTCAATTCGATACTATAAAGACTCTGATTATGAAGAAGTTAAGCAAACACTCCAAGAAGGAGGATTGTATGACGATATTTGGGAAGATAGGGTAAATCTTGAACACAAAATAAAGCGCGATCCGGAATCCATACTTTTGGCGATAGACGATGAAAAAATTGTCGGGTGCGTATTTGTTGTTGAAGATGGTTGGAATGCCTTTATTTGGCGGCTTTCAGTGCGCGAGGAGCATCGTAAACAAGGAATCGGAAAAATGCTTGTTGAGAAAGCTGAGGAAATAATCAAAGGGCGAGGAATAAAAGAATCTTCTATTTTTGTTAATGCCCAAAATGACGAATTGAAAAAATGGTATGAGAGCCAGGGATATTTGAAAACATCCGATTATACTTTTATGTATAAAAAATTAGATAATTAAAGCGGCCAATTTTAAAACCAAGAAGTCGCCATTTGGGCGATTTTTTGGTAGACTGAAAATCAGAATATGCCCCAAGATTTTTGGAAAAAACTAAATAAGCCCATTATGGCTGTTGCTCCTATGTCTGGCGTGACAGATTATCCATTTAGGACTGTGCTTGCAAAATATGGAAAGCCTAGTGTTTTTTGGACTGAATTCATTTCAGCTGAAGGGCTTTTTTCTAAAGGCAAAGAACATTGTTTTGAAGTTTTAAAATTTGATCAAAATCAGCATCCAATTGTCGCTCAGATTTTTGGATCAAATCCTTTATATTTTCAAAAAGCTGCGCAGTTATTGATAGAGCTTGGATTTGACGGGATAGATATCAATATGGGATGTCCTGACAAAGATATAGAAAAAAATGGAGGCGGAGCAGCTTTAATAAAAAATCCTGATTTGGCAAAAGAAATAATTAGGGCAGTTAAAAAAATCGCGCCTGATTTTCCAATATCAATAAAAACTCGTATTGGTTATAGAAAAGATGAAATCAAAGAATGGCTTCCTGTTATTTTGCAAGAAAATGTTTCCGCGATTACTGTGCATTTCAGAGCTAGACAGGAATTGTCATGTCCTCCAGCTCATTGGGAATTGGTATCTAAGGTCTTAGAATTAAGAAATAAATATTGCCCAGAAACTTTGATTATTGGCAATGGCGATGTTAAAACTTTGGCTCAAGCTGAAAAATTAGTTCAAGAAACTGGCATTGATGGGATCATGGTTGGTCGGGGAGCTTTGGGAAATCCTTGGTTGTTTTCTGGAAAAAATCCATGTATTAAAGAGAGATTAGATGTTATGATTGAACACGCAAAAGTTTTTGATGATTTTTTCAGCCATGAAAAAAATTTTAATATAATAAGAAAGCATTTCCATTCTTATTGCAAAGGATTTATCGGAGCTAAAGAATTAAGAGATAATTTAATGAAAGTAAAAAATCTTGAAGAAACAGAAGATCTGGTTAAAAAATTTTTAGAAAGCTATAATTAATTTGACTAAAATGGCAGAAGAAATAAAAATCCAGGATTTAGGATACAATCAATTTTTTGAATTAAATAGGACTCAGCTTGGCTGGGACGATTTTGATGTGGCTAGAGTTATAGCAGAATTCAAAGGAGCTTATAAAGTTAAAAATGAAAAAGGGGAATATCTGGCTAAAATAACTGGCAAGCAGATGTTTAAGGCGCAATCAAGGGAAGATTATCCGGCAGTTGGCGATTGGGTGGTCATTACTGATTTAGGCGGTCAGCAAGCTGTGATTAATGGATTATTGCCCAGGCTGACAATAATCAAAAGAAAACATGGCGATAAAAACAGAGTAGGGGAAAAAAGTGATGTTCAGATTATTGCCGCTAACATTGATGTTGCTTTTGTGGTTGAATCAGTGGATCGAGATTATAACCTTAATCGTTTTGAAAGATATTTTGCCATTGCCCAAGATGGCAGAGTAGAGCCGGCAATTATTTTAAATAAAATTGATCTTATTAGCCAAGAGGATTTGAATGAAAGATTATCGCGAATCAAAGAAAGATTTTTGGGCATTGATATAATTTTAACCAGCGCTTCTGGCGACAAAGGCCTTGATGATTTGAGAAAATATATAGCCAAAGGCAAAACTTATTGCTTTCTTGGATCATCGGGAGTGGGGAAATCATCTTTAATTAATAAATTGTTAGGAGGAGACATTATTAAAACAGGTGAGATTAGTTTGACTACTGACAGAGGAAAACATACAACAACCGGCCGACAAATGTATTTTTTAAAAAATGGGGGAATAGTAATTGATAATCCTGGAATGCGCGAAGTAGGAATGGCTGATGTTGGCCAAGGAATCGATTCTTTTTTTGATGAAATAACAGCTTTAGCCAAACAATGCAAATATACTGATTGCACTCACACTCAAGAACCTGGTTGCCAAGTTGCTAAAGCTGTAAAAGAAGGAAAACTTGATAAAGAAAAATATGCTAATTATATAAGCCTCAAAAAAGAAGCCGAATTTTATCAAATGAGCGAGCTAGAGAAAAAAGAAAAAGACCGCCAGTTCGGTAAATTCTTAAAAGGAGTAAAGAAGGATCTAAAAGATTTTGGTCATAAGAATTTTTAAGGATATTAAAAGCCCTTAAATAATTTAAATATTATTTAAGGGCTTTTTTGGTTGTTTTAAGATCTACTTATAAAGATTTTTGTTAGATAATAATATTGACAAAATATTAATAATATGCTATTATAAAAGCAGTTTTTTACTATACCAAATAATGGAGGTGAGCCACGAGTACTAAATTTGCGGTGATATCTGATATACATTTAGGTAGACCTAAAGTAGATGA
>JAGOPM010000017.1 GCA_017991975.1 Candidatus Parcubacteria bacterium
CCATTATAGCACCTAGAAAAACAGCTAACAACAAGCTTATTAACACATTGGGATATCCTAAAATTAAACCTAATAAAAATCCTATTTTTGAATCTCCTAAGCCCATCCATCTTCCTTGTGAAATAAAATGCAGGATAAAGAAAAACAAGAATGGCAGAAACGCTCCCAAAAGATAAGGGCGGACATAAAGCCAAAATCCATAAATAATTCCTATATTAACAGGAGAATTCCCTTTGAAAATAAAATAAAAATTTATTATATGGAAAATAAAAGTTATCCCTGTCCCCCAATAAATAAAATCAAGAGGTACAAGGCAATGTTTCAAATCATAAATAAAAATCACTTCTAAAAAAGCTGAAATTACGCAGGAAAAAATTAAAAGAACAGTATTGTTTGAAAAATTCAAAAAATTCAGAATAAAAATCATTCCCGTCAAAAATTCTATAATCGGATACTGCGGAGAAATTTTTTGTTTGCAATATCGACATTTACCTTCTAAGGCCAAAAAACTGAAAATCGGCAATAAATCAAAAAATCCCAAAACATGTTTGCATTTTGGACAATACGATCTCCCTTTAGTAAAACTTTCATCAATTTCCAAACGATAAATGATACAATTCAAAAACGATCCTATAATCGCGCCCAATAAGAAAAAAAATAATAATTCAATCATTGATTTATTTTAATAAAAAAACCGCCCTTTGTAAAAGAGGGCGGTTTTTAAAAAATCATTAATTACTGGCAGGTCCACGAAGTTTCTGTGCATGTTGAAATGCTGGTTGTTCTTGTTGCGTTTCCTGCGCTATCAACACATTGATATGTTACTGTTGTTGGCTCGATTAATTGAGCATAGACGCAATAGTTATTCCCGCTGGCATTAATTGTTGCACTTGATCCTTGAGCTGTAATATCTTGTGATAATTTTGTGATTTCAGCATTTGCATCCATTCCTGTATAAGTATTGTTTGTTGAAAAAAATACTTCTGCTTGTGTTCTAATTTGGGAGATATCTGCAATAATCCTCGCATCTTTTGCTTTCTTTGTTGCGCTTTGGATTCCAACCAAAACTATTGATGCCAAAATAACGATAATGGCAATAACGACTAACAATTCAATTAATGTAAAACCTTTATTTTTGTTCATAATAATTTATTATTACCCCATTGAGTGCGCGAAGTGCTACTCTACCGGGGTTGCTCTATAAGTGATTTAAATTTACGACTTTTTTATTTTTTAAATTTGACCTTTATTATAACTAATTGATAATAGCAGATTTTCTATTTTTTTTAAAATGCCATTCTGTGAAAAACCATTAAATCTGATTCATCGTCGAAAATATCGGAAAGAACACAGAAACCGCGAAAAGCATAACAGCGATACCAAGAACCACAATTAATATAGGCTCAATCAAAGAAATCAAATTATCAGTCGTTCTCCAAACTTCTTCCTGATAAAAATTTACAACCTTTGTTAAAGCTTGCTCAAGATTTCCCGTGCGCTCCCCAACAACAACCATCTGAGTCAAAAGAGGAGGAATTATCTCAGGATAAGAAACAAGAACTGCGCTCATCGGGCTCCCGCGTCTTACCTCTTCCCTCATTTCCAAAGTAATATCTTTATAAACAACATTAGAAACAACATCAGCTGTGATTTCCAAAGATTGAGAAATCGGCAATCCTGCGGAAATCAATGTCGATAAACTTTCGGCAAAAGTCGAAATTTGAATTTTTTTTATAAGATCGCCGACTAAAGGAAATTTAATCAAATTTTTATCTAAAAACATTTTACCGTCTTTTGTCTTTGAAGCTTGAATTAAAATCAAAACAATAAAAGCAAGCATCAGAAAAAAAGTTATGAAATTTTCCCTTAAAAATCTTGCCATTCCAAAAACTACTAAAGTAATTCCTGGCAATTTCTCTCCTGATTGAACTTCTAAAACTTTTTCGAATTGCGGAATAACAAAAAACGCCATTGCTGAAAATATGACTATGAAGACAGCAAGTATGAAAATCGGATATATCACAGCGCCCCTCACTTTATCTTTTAAATTCTTTTCCTTTTCCATGTGTAAAGCCAGATTTTCCAGATTTTCGGAAAGTTTTCCAGAAACTTCTCCCGCTTTAACCATATTAACAAAAAATGGATCAAAAGCTTTTGGGTATTGAGCTAATGCTTGCGATGTTGGAGCTCCGCCTTCGACATCTTTTGCAACTTTTCCGATAGCTTCTTTAAATGCCTGATTCTTTGTCTGTTTGGCAATAGTTTTCAAAGCTTCGGTCAACGGTATGCTTGATTTAAACATTATTGCCAATTGATGGGCAAAAGCAACTTTATCTTGATCTTTTATTTTTCCAGACCCAACAGGCCTTTTCCAAAAAGGCAATTCTTCAAATAAAGTTAAAGATGTAACATAATATCCTTTTTCCTGTAAATGTTCCAATGCCGCTTGTCTTGAACCTGACTCCAATTGTCCATTGATTATCTCCCCATTTTGAGTTCTTGCCTGGTAATCAAATTTCATATGTTTTATTTAAATATGTTTTTAATTCAGTTGGATTATTAGAATGCGATATCGCTGTTTCCATTGAAATGATATTCTTGTTAACCAACCCAGCCAAGCATTTGTTAAGAGATATCATTCCGTCTTTACTTGAAGTTTCTATAACAGATGGAATTTCATGAACCTTATTTTCCCTTATCAAATTAGCTACTGCGGAATTATTAAACAATATTTCATAAGCGGGAACTAAATCGCCATTTATCGCCGGGACCAATCTCTGCGATATTATTCCATAAAGACATGAAGATAATTGCAATTTTATTTGCCCTTGTTGTTCTGCTGGAAATGTATCAACAACTCTATGAATTGTTTCTGCCGCAGAATTAGTATGCAATGTCGCAAAGACCAAATGTCCTGTTTCTGAAGCTGTTAAAGCAATACTGATTGTCTCTAAATCTCTCATTTCTCCAACCATTAAAACATTAGGATCCTGCCTTAAAGACGCCCTTAAGGCCCTAGCAAAAGATTGAGCATCTCTTCCAACCTCTCTTTGATCTATAATGCATTTATTATCAGCAAATATATATTCTATCGGATCTTCAATTGTAATTATATGCTCACTTCTGTTTCTGCTTATTTCATCTATCATTGCCGCCAAAGTTGTTGACTTTCCTTGGTTAGAAGGACCAGTAACTAAGACAAATCCCTGTTTTGGTTCTGTAAATTTATGAAAAATCTCTGGCAAACTCAATTCTTCTAAATTTTTTATCCTATTTGGAATAAGGCGCAAAGAACACGATAATCTTCCCATCTGAAAATAAATATTTCCTCTAAATCTATATTGATTTTCAAAACTATAAGAAAAATCAACATCCTTATCTCTGCTCAATTTATCAAAAAGTTCTTTATTCAAAAGCATTTTGCAAAAACCCAATAAATCATTGTCTGTCAAAACTTCCCATTCTTTCACATGATAAAGTTTGCCTTTAATCCTTAAAACTGGAGTATGACCAACACACAAATGCAAATCAGAAGCTTGTTTCTGGATAGTTAATGTTAAAATTTTTTTTAATTTATCTTCCATAAAAATTTGATTCTTAAATTGCGCCTTCTTTTGTCTTCGAAACTACTTCTTCAACAGATGTTATCCCTTGCAAAACTTTTATAAATCCATCTTGACGCATCAGAATCATTCCTGATTTTATTCCTTGGGTTTTTATCTTATCTTCTGAAACATCTTTTGTGATTATCTCAGCCATCTTGTCATTAACCTCAAAAATTTCAAAAATGCCAATTCTTCCAGAATATCCTTGTTGTCCGCATTTATCGCAACCTTTTGACCTATAAATACTTATGTCTTTCAAATCAATATTATATTCTTTCAAAACATCTTCAGGCAAACTTTTTAATTCTTTTAAAATCATTTCAGCCACTTCTTGGTTAGGTTTCACTTTTTCCTTACATTCCGGACAAAGCTTTCTTACTAACCTTTGACCT
Organism: Candidatus Parcubacteria bacterium; assembly: GCA_017991975.1. Taxonomy (GTDB): domain Bacteria; phylum Patescibacteriota; class Minisyncoccia; order Minisyncoccales; family JAGOPM01; genus JAGOPM01. Next base: position 3,998 of record JAGOPM010000017.1, read on the forward strand.
ATAACAAGATTAACACTTGAAGGTATCAAAAAAGACTCAACGCCTAAATTAATAAAACGAGGAATAGCGCCAACAGCATTATTAGTATGCAAAGTTGATAAAACCAAATGCCCAGTTAACGCTGAATGAACAGCCAAATCAGCTGTTTCATGATCGCGGATTTCTCCAACCATTATTACATTTGGATCGTGCCTTAAAATAGACCTTAGCCCCGAAGCGAAAGTATATCCAATATCCGGTTTTGCCTGCGATTGATTTATTCCCTCAACAATATATTCAACTGGATCTTCCAAAGTCATTATATTTATCTTATCTCGGTCCAAAGATTGCAAAATAGCGTAAAGGGTAGTTGTTTTTCCTGACCCAGTAGGACCTGTAGATAAAATCATTCCATAAGGCTTTTTGATAGCATTCTTTAAAAGATTCAAAGGCCTTCCGATCAATCCTAATTCATCAACTCTTCTAACTCCTTCTGTTGGATCTAAAATTCTCAAGCAGACTGATTCTCCCTCTGAAGTAGGAAAAGTTGAAACTCTGAAATCAATCCTTTTGTCAGAAAATTTCAGAGAGAATCTGCCGTCTTGAGGGATTCTTGATTCGTCTATTTTTAAATTAGATAAAATTTTTATTCTGGCGACTATCGCTGGATGAACTTTTTTTGGCAAAATTATGCTAGTATGTAAAACTCCATCAAGCCTGAAACGAACTTGCGTTTTATCAAAAGTCGGTTCGATATGAATATCAGAAGCTTTCCCTTCAACAGCATTGCGCAAAAGAACAGCAACAATTCTTGAAATAGGAGCTTCCTCAGAAATCCTCTCTGCTTCTGCTTTAACTTGCCTGTCTTTTCTTTTTGGGTCTGTTTCAATTTCATTTTCAAGATCTCCCAATGCTTTGCTTACTTCCTGCTTTAAACTTTTATAGCGTTTCAACAGTTCATTAAAAGTCGTATAGTCAATCAATGAAATTTCGTATCGAAAGCCTTTCTCAATGCTTAAAAACCTTAAAACTTCTTGCGATTTTATATCTTCTGGATAAACCATTCCAATACTCACAGAACTTCCTTCTTGATCTAAAGGGATAACATTATAATGTCTCGCTGAATCTTCAGGAATCATTTCCAAAATTCTTAAAGGAATGTTCTTGGGCGCATCTTTGATATAGGGAAACCCGACAATCTGGCTTTTTGCATCAAAAAGAGCTTGCTCCTCTAAAAGCTTTTTCTCTAAAATTAATTCTTCTTCCCGATTTTCAGATCCTTTGCTTTCGTTATATATGCTCAGAGCAGTATCATTATCCAACAGTGAAAGATCTACTAATTTTTGTAGAAGCGGTGTCATCTATTTTTTAATTGGAAAGATTAAAATCTAAATTTAATTCAGAAGCTCCAGGAGCTCCAAAGCTTTCTTCTGGAATATTTTGGACAGGAGCTGAATAATTATTTGTTTGAGTTGCTTGAACTTCTGCTTTCTTTGGTTGAATTTCTGTTTTTTCTGATTTTTGGGAAACTGTTCCACTAGAAGGCATAAAAGGATTCTGTCTATTAACATTTATTTCTTGTTCATTATAAGGGGATTCATCGGGGAGTTTATCTGGATAACTTGTTTGATTTAAAAGTTGAAATTTATAATAATTGCTCTTTTCAAGATCATTTAATTTCAAATCAGCAAGCGTACTTTTATCCAAAGGTTTAGCTGGAGCTTCGTTAGTTCTGTCTCCTAAAGCTATCTTATTCATGTAAAATAAAAATCCTAAATAGACAACTATTATCAATAAAACTGAAATTATTAAATAATAGCTCCCTTTCTCTTTTATAGTTTCTAAAAAATTTGTTTTTTCCATCTTATATTTTTATTTATTCATGTAATAGACCTTTGTTACCAACTTAAACTGGAAATAATCTTCAATATTCTTGGTTTTATCTTTTGCTTTTGTTGGCATGGAGAATTCTATATTTTGAACTTCTATAAATCTTGATGACTGTTCTATGCCTTTCAAGAAATCCCTGAATCTTTGATAAGGTCCTATGACTGTAAGCGTAACATCGCTGGAAGCAACTCCCATTCTGCTGATATTGTCTTCATAGCTATTCCCATCATTAGAAACTTTTCTTTTCTTTTGCGATTCTGTTATAGAAATCGAATCCATTTCCACTCCAGAACTTTTTGCAATCGTATAATATAAATTGAACAACGCTGGTTTGAACATTCTATCAGGCAAAGCATTCTCTAAAACGGAATTTTTTTTCTTCCCATCAATTGTTATATCTGCATATTTGATTTCTTTCTCTTGACCATAAGAATCTTTATATTTGAATCCGCCTGTCATTATCTTATTATAAGCTTCTTCGGTCTGTTTCTTATGCTCCAAGATAGCGGAAAGATTTGTGTTCAAATCTTTAACTTTGGCATCAAGCTTCTTATATTCATTATATTGAGGCCAAGCCAAAGTTTGAAAAACTATGAAAGTGAGCGCGACGCAAATTAAAAATATTAAGCTAGAGTTTTTCATTTTAATTATTGATTAAAAATTTATAAACATTAGGTTTTAAAACAATATCAAAAGTAAATTCAACTTCCCTTTCCCTGGATAATGAAATATTCGCCAAATTAACGCTCGAAACATCTTTATCTTTTTCAAGCATCAAATATTGTCTTGCCAAGGTAGTGAAATCATCTTCATGCACTACTCCATCGATAGTCAGCAATGATTCTTGAGCTTTTGCAGTAAAACTTTTAAATTGGACTTTAGGTAAAGTATTTCTCTCAAGAAAATTAAATATTTGAGAAAGTTCTTTTCTGTTTTGCGCCATCAAAAGGAATGGATCGAGTTTTTGTTTGAATTCCAAAACTTCTTTCTTTTGCCCGCTGTATTCTTCTTGATAAACTTGAAGATCTCCTTTTACAGTATATCCTTTCTCAGTTGCTATTTTCCTATCATCAGAAATTTTTGCGACATTAATTGTTTTTTTTGCTTGAGCTTCGCTTGAAAAGACGCAACCTTCTATCTTGCATGCATTAGTTTTTAAATCGCGACTTAAAATATTAAGCGTTATATATCCAATCAGTACCGCTACAAGCAAAAAAACAGAAAAATAAACTAAAGCGCTATCTTGTGATTTTGGCGCTGATTTTGCTTTTGGGATCAATGTTGGATTTTGAATATTATTATCCATAAATTATAATTCGGTTCCTCTAAGGGCCATGCCTACTGCGACAGCATAGCGAGGACCCATTGTTTTTAATTTTTCTTTTAATTGCAAAGGATAAATTAATTTTGAAAAAGGATTAGCAATTTCTAATTTTTCATCGCATTTAAATTGGGTTGAAAAATGATCTGCAAATCCAGCCATGAAAGCGCTTGATCCCGAAAGTATTATTTTGCATACATCTCTATGCGCTTCCCTCTGAAATTCCCTGAATGTCCTATCTGTTTCTTGAACAAGCATATTCACTAAAGGCATAATTGAATCTTTGGTTTTTTGATCAATTCCGCTTATGCCATTTTTTGTTTTTAATTCTTCGGCCTGGTCCAAACTTATTCCTAAATCTTTTGCTATTTTTGAAGTTAATTGGGAACCTGAAAAATTTATGCTATGAGAAATCTTCACCGTATTCTCATCAATAATATTAATTGTCGTGCTGTTCATTCCTATATCAATAATACAAACAGGATTAGCCGAACCTTTTGTCAACGATCTATAAAGTCCGAAAGCTTCAGGCTCGAATCCTAAAAGCTTAAGTTGACAGTTTGTAGCTACTCTTTGATATTGATCTATCACTTCATTTGGAATCGCTACTGTTAAAATTTTAAAAAAATCTGATCCGTCTTCTTTCTTAAAATGCTCAATAATCTGCCAGTCGAGAGTAATATTGCGCATTGGTATCGGAATATATTTTTTTGCTTCGAATTGAACCGCTTGAGGCAACTCTTTTGCTTCATCCATTTTTGGCAAATCGAAAGTGACAAAAAATGTCGAGAAATCAGGGAGGGAAAAAATCGCTTCTTTGGTTTTTGTCTTCATTCCATGAAGCACTTCTTTAATAGCTTTTGTAACATTATCTTCAGCCAAGAATAAATTGCTCTGATCAAGAGTCATAAAAGGAGTCTGAAAATTGCCCTGCGATTCTATCTCGCCGTAATTAATTAATTTTACCTTGTTAGAAGAACCGGATAATTCTATAATTCTTATCGAGCTTGCTCCTATATCAAAACCTAAATAATTTTTCCCAAATATTTGAAACATACAAACAACAGTTTAATATTAGATATATAATCAATTAAAACTGTTTTAGTTAAAAATTTATTTTATTAATTAAATTATACAATATATACCGCTAAAAAAAAGTATTAGCTATGTGGAAAACTTTTCTAAAAGAATTATCTGAAATATTCTTTCCCCAAAAATGCATAATCTGTCAGAAAGAAGGAGAAATTTTTTGCGATGATTGCATGCATTTATCCGATATATCCGATCAACAATACTGCCCATTCTGTTCACTGCCCCAAATTTCAAAAAACGGGGCAAGCTGCGCAAAGCATAAAAAATACCTTGATGGATTGTACTGTCCCTGCGATTATAAAAATAAAATAATCAATACTGCCATTAAAAAATTTAAATACGAACCTGGGCTTAAAGAGTTAGCCACGCCTTTGGCAGAAATAATTGCCATGCATCTTGATTGCATTTCCAAAAACAAAAATGATTTCTCTCAATTTATATTAATCCCCGTTCCGATTTCAAAACAAAAAATGAGAATTCGAGAATTTAATCAAAGCGCAGAATTGGCAAAGGAACTTGCTAAAATTTTTAAAATCCCTGTTTGCGATATTCTGCAAAGATTAAAAAATACAGCGCCTCAAGCGCAATTAAATAAAAATGACAGGATAAAAAACACAGAAAATGCTTTTTTGATAAATAAAAATAAAGCAGATCTTATAAGAAACAAAAATATTCTTTTAATAGATGATATTTTTACTACTGGAAGCACCTGCGAAGAATGCGCCAAAGTCCTTAAAACAGCTGGAGTCAAAAGTGTCTGGGCTATGACTGTTGCCCGCGAATCATTAAATTAAAATAGACCAAAAATAAACGGCTAAGTGAACTTAGCCGTTTATTTTCAATACAGTATTGAGTTTCTAGCTAAACGGCTAACCGTTAAAAAGACAGGGGCAAACCAACTTAGCCGTTTATTTTACTTTATCCACTAAAAAATAATTTTGAGCTAACCATGATTTCAATGCCCAAACATCTATTTTAGGATTTTTCGAACCCAGTATAACGATAGCTACATTCCTTGAGTCTGGAAGCTTCAAACTGTCTATAGTAGAACTTGCTTTAGTGCTTGTTGTGCTAGTCGATTGTATATCATAAACCGGGACATTAACCAATTCTTTCCCTCTAAGATAATTCTTGAGCTTGTTTTTATCTAATTTCATATCAAAGATAAAAATTCCTGTATTTTTAGCTTCATCTAAATATCCTGTCTTCCCTCCTATAAAATTATCTTCTTGCCAAAAGATATTTTTATTTTTCATTTTTGCGAAATCAAAATCAAGCTTTCCATAAATTTTTACCTTTTCCCCTCTGCTTATATCAAGAAGCAAAGGAGTGATATTCTTAGTGTATTTCCCCAAATAAAAAAGATCTTTTGCCGTGGAGACATTATTAAAATCAAAGCCGCTAGTGTCCTTAAAAACAGTTTTTTCCATCATTATCGCTCTGGCCTTATCATTCATCATCTGAACAGTTTTTTCTTGTCCCATATATTCACCTATAAGGCTTGCCGCATCATTCGAGGACTCGGTCAAAAGAGGATACAAAAGTTCATAAAGCCTAAATTTGTTTCCCACTTCCAAACCGTTAGTCTGACCGTAAGTTTCCAAAAGCTGTTGATCATTTATGTAAACATAACGATCCAAAGTTATATTTTCAGTGACAACAATAGAAGACATCAACTTAGTTATTGAAGCAATGGGATATTGATTTTCAGGGTTCTTAGAAATAAAAACAAAATTCGAATCAAGATCAGCTACCAAAAAAGACGGAGCGTTAACAGCGGGACTATTTTTGGGAGTCTCAACTAAATATTTGAAATCATCTTTCGGGGTGTCGATTACTATTACCGGATCATTAATTTCAACAATTTTAAAAACAGCTTCTGCGTCAGAATCTTTCATCTGCACACATCCTCCAGAAAAATATGACTGAATTATTTCTCCATTAGGATAGTAAGGTATACCATGGATATAAAACTTTCCATAAATTTGGAGCGCAAAAGGCATGTATGCTTCTGCTGCGTTAGAAAACGCTATTCTTATCTTATTGCCTATTTTATAAATTCCTTCAGGAGTCCCTCCCCAATTATTTTTATTTCCGCGCTTTATCGCAGTTACTTCTTTTTCCAATTGCCCTTTTTTATAAATCCTTATTTTCTTATCTACCAAATTGACTTCTACCAAGTCGCTTCCAGCCATTAAGAAATCATTTCTAATGTCATAGATGTTTCTTAAAAAATAATTCTTATTGATGCCCTTCTCACTATCAAAATTAATATTTTGTTCTCCACTTTTTTTCGCCAAAGTGGTTGTCCCATTATTTTTATTAGGGACAATAGAGGACAAATCTTCTATAAAATTATTTAATAAACTGTCCTCATCAAGATTTATAATCGTTTTTGGCTTCACATAAAAAGATCCTATTAATAAAAAAATCAAAAGCCAGCCATAACGCATCTTAAAATTTAAAAAAATATTTTCTTTTTTAATATCAACAGACATTTTTTTTAAACAATTCCTCTCTTTACTAATGCTATAAAATGTTCCTTTTTAATTTCTTTCAAATATTCAAGGACTTTTCCTAAAAATAAATTTTTAGAAGATATCCCTTTTTCCTTCAAAAAATTCATTATTTTCTCCCTGGCTTGATTAATTTCCTCCTCATCTTTCACCATCACTTCAATCTCCGCTAAATTATATAAAAACCCATCATCGGTTTTGCTTTCATCGATTTCTATGGAAAAACCATTATTTGAATATTTTTCTCTTATAGTATGAAAAATGCAGAATTTTTTGAAATCATTTTCATCTAAAAAATCATCGATGCTCTTTCCTTCAGGAATATTTAGAAATTTTTTTATTTCCTCATCATCTTCTATTTCCTTATATTGATCTCCTTTTGCGCCCTTGATCCCGATTTTTATTTGAAAATTGCCGTTGCGCGAACGGATCCAGATATCATTGCAAGTTAATTCATAATCATTCTTATCGTAATAAATATCATTTAATTCTTTCCTGCCTATGAATTGCGCGCCTGCTAAAAGAAGCTCTTTGTTTTCTTGATCAAGCCTTATCTTTTTTTCAACTTCTATCATATGATAATGTATTATAACAAAAAACTCGAAAAGATAAACTTTTCGAGTTTTGTTTTTTTATCAAATAACCTCCAAGCGCTTCAATTTAGAAATCACGTTTTCTATTAACTCTTTATCTTTAAGATGATCAGTCGAAACTTTCAATAACGAACGATAATCTCGAGATAAAACATGATAATTGAAGACATTATTATAAGCTTCTGCTTCCCTATAAAAATTAGTCCATCGATCGAACTTGCTCAATTTTCCTTCTTCTTCTCTTTGTTTTTTCCTTTGGTAAAAACATTCTTTTCCTACTTTTAGAATTATTGCCAAATCCGGTTTAGGAAATCTCCAATTTAATCTCACATCCTCTTTTGCGACTTTTTCCAGATTGATATTGCACATTGAAGCCATGGCGAGCAGGGAATCAAGAGATCTTTCTAAAATCAAAACTTTTAATTTTGGATTTTTTGTCTGTTCTTTTATGACTTCCTTTAATTCCATATGGAATTGCCAGGCTCTATCAGCTCTCATAATTTCAAAAGGAAAATGCAAATTCCCCTTCCACAAATCATGATTTTTGAAAAGCATTCCAATTTCCGATTTGGTCGGGAACTTGCTCGCATAAAGATCAATCTTATGTTCTTTGAAATAAGAAATAAGACCTGAGCATAAAATCGTTTTTCCAGAAAAACTCATCCCATCGACAGATATTACAATAGGGTAGTTTTCCTTTCCGTTCTTGGTTTGGTTGTCGAAAACATTAAAATCAATGTGATTGTACCAGCTACTCGGCATTTAACCCCCTTTTTATTATATTTTAAAAGCGCTATTTAGGTTCTTTTTTATATAAAATATTGAGCCAATTGTCAAAAAATAATTCTATTTTTTAGCGACAATAATAGTTTCTGGCAATTCAACATAAAAAACAGAACCTTTTCCAATGCCTTCACTTTCTGCCCAAATTTTCCCCGAGTGCATCTCTACAAATTTCTTTGCTATAAACAGTCCTATTCCAGAACCCTTTGTAGTAACTTTTTTACCAACTTTTCCCCTTGAGAATTTTTCAAAAAGACCAGCTAATTCATCAGGAGTCATTCCTTCTCCTGTATCTTTTATAGAAACAACCTGCTTTTCACCTTTTTGCGCTAATTTAATAGAAACTTTTCCTAAAGGAGAATATTTCACAGCATTATCGATCAAATTATAAATCACTTGCTCTAATTTCGAAGCATCTCCTTGAATATCTGGCAATTTCGAGACTGGAGGCATGAATTCAATCGCGACTTTCTTATCTTCTAAATGTTTCTCGATTTGTTTTAAAATGCCGCCGATTACATTCTGCAAACTCACAGGTTCAAAATTTAAAGTCATTTTACCCTCTTCCATCATATTTAAATCAAGCAAATCATTAGAAAAATTTATCAGCCTTTCATTGGCATCAAATACTATCTGCAAAGGTTTTCTAACTTCTTCAGAAATTGATCCATAATCACCTTCTAACAAAACAGAAAGATATCCTTTGATAATTGTCAAAGGAGAACGCAATTGATGACTGGCAATTGAAACGAATTCACTTTTTAGTCTGTCTGCTTTCTGCAGATTCTCATTAGCTTTACGCAGTTCTTCTGTCCTTTTTTTAACTGTGGCTTCCAAACGAATATTAAAAGTCTGTAATTGGCTATAATTTCTGGCGTTAATCAAAGCCAAAGATATCTGAGAGGCCAAAGTTGATAATAATTGCTCATCCTGTTCAGAATAATTATCGCTGTTCATTTTAGGTCCTAACAAAATAATTCCAACAACATCTTTTTCTAAAATCAGAGGCAGACATAAAGAAACATTGCAATCAAGCATTTGAATCGATAAATTCCTAAGCTTATCTAAATCTTCTTTAGGGCTTTTCTCTACAAGCGATAAAAGTTTTTCGTATGATAAAAAAAGAGAAGTCTTTTCAAGATAATCATTCAATGATTCGTTAATTACAAGATCTCCAGTTTTTGATTTATCAAATCCAAAATTATCAATTAAAGAATATTTTCCATTTTTATTCTTTAGATAAATAGAAATCTGATCAACCTTCATTGTTTCCGAGATAGTTTTAAAAATTATATTGACTAATTTATCCATCTCTAACACTCTATTCAATCGTTTTCCAGTATCGATTAGAACTTGCTGCACAGAATAAAATGTATAGTAAAAATATTTCGAAGCAAATTTTTCAAAAAATAAGAAAATAGCGGGATAAATGCTTAAGGATAAAAGCAAAATAATATTAAAAAACCATACAT
>JAGOPM010000018.1 GCA_017991975.1 Candidatus Parcubacteria bacterium
CTTTTTTTTCTCTATCCATTTTATCTCCTTTTAAAAGGTCTAGCCTTTTTCTGTAATCCTTTTAGGTGTCTTAAAGGCTTTTAGCTTCTATACATAATTATATCATACTTTTACAGTTTAGTCAATAGTAAAAAAACCTTTATAATACAAAGAAAAAAGAGCCTTTTAAAGCTCTTTTTTAACATTTTTTTATATCATTTTTCTCCAAAAAACTATCAACCATTTGATTAATAAAACAAGGATCATCAATAAGAACCATATTGCCGCTATCAACAATGTTAAAATTATTCCCTTCCCAAAGCTGGCAATAAAAGCAAATATTGATACAATTCCAATGATAAAAATCAGCATAGATATAATATCAACTGGATCTTCATCAAAAAGATATGCAGAAAGAGAAAAAGATATTGTTGATAATACACCTCCTATCGGAACAATAAAAAGATCTAACCATCTTGATGAATAAATGACTTTTCCAAATAATGAGAAATCTGCGATTGGCATAGACCATGTTCCTCTCACAGTGGCTGCGACCAAGTAACCAATTGCGACAAGCGCAGAGAATCCGAAAATAGCAATCATTCCTGAAACGATTCTCGCTTTAAAATTTTTCCTAGAATCTCTTAATATTTCCTGATTTCTAATGTCTTTTCTTTCCATTTTCCCCCTCTTTCTTTAAATCGATTGTTTAAGTTCTGTGTTCTCTATAGAAAATTTTATATAAATTGTCAATTTAAATTATATAAAATCAATTCTTATCAATAAAAGCATAAAACATATTATTAAGACTAAAAATCCTTAAATTGTTGTAATTTCCATCTTGGCTTTGATAGTTTTTTTCAAAACCCCAACTATTCCAATCTAAAACCGCATATCTTTTGGCATTGCAAGAGAAATCATCGCTATACTCCCCTTCTAAAACAATCAATTCATCTGCTCCATCATTGTCAAAATCCGCAAAATCAAACTCGCAGTTAGGTTTGTCTAAATTTGATGATTGCCATAGAGGCAAGACCCTCCTATTAATTATCTTAAATACAAAAAAATGGTTTTTTACTGAAGGATCATCTTTTTCCCAAAAAGGCTTTGATTCCCCGAAATTCCCAGCCTTCCAAACTGAAATATTAAGTTCCAAAATCCCATCATTATCAATATCAGCAAATTTAAAATCATCAACATACCATTTTGAATCGCTTTTATATACTAAAGCGCCATTTATCACAATCTTTAAAACACCATCACTCAATTCACAGGAATCAATAGTTTCGTTTCCGCCTATATTGATATCATTATCGATTCTATTATTATTTCTATTTTTTTCTATGTCTAAATGCGCAATCAGACCGCTTTTATATCCGCTCTCGAAAAATAAAACCTCGGTATCTTCTTTTTTGATTATAAGCCTGTTTAAAATATTTTTAGCTGTATCGCCTAAAACAAAATTAGGCTGAGAATAATCATTTATTTGAATAGGAACTAATTCTATATTCTCCAGTTCTTTAGCATCAAAGCAGAATTTTGCGACTAATCCGTTTCTTGTATCTTGACTCCACATCTGATCAAAAGAAAAATTCCCTAAAGAATAAAAAATATATTTTCCTTTATAAATTTCTGCATTTTGAACCACATGAGGATGACTGCCAACAACAAGATCAGCTCCCGAATCAATAGCTTTATGAGCAAATTCAATCTGTCGCTTATTAGCTCCTTGGATATATTCAGTCCCAGAATGGATAAAGACTATTATAAAATCCGCCTTTTCTTTTGCTTGAGCTATCCCCTTTTTCAATAAATCAAAATCCATTGGATTGACTCCCGGGTTAGAGCCTTGAGCAGCATAATCAACATCCAAAACATCTCTATCTGTATAATTCAATAAACCGAATTTTATGCCTTTTTTTTCAACAAAAATAGGAGTATTTGCTTGATTCTGGTCTTTCCCAGCGCCTATATGAAGGATTCCTTTTGCTTCAAGAGATTCCAGCGTGTCTTGCAAGCCTTTTTCTTTAAAATTCATCATATGATTATTAGCAAGCAATGCGACATCAATCCCAAGAGAAAACTCATCAGATTGTGAATTCAAACAATTAACTATTTGTTTTGAGGCGCAAAACTCCATTGTGTCAGGAGCTAATTGCGGACAATCAGAAATAGGAGATTCTAAATTAATTATTGAAAAATCAGCAGAATCAAAATATTTTTTTATTTTTCCAAAGACATATTCGCATCCTTTTTGACCCAATTTCTGGCCAACTCCACGAGAAGGCATCAAATCTCCTGCTACTACAAAACAAGCTTTTTGATCTTGTTTTTCTAATTGCTTCTTTTTAGTCAAAAAATTCTCAAAATTGGCTTCTTTTTGATAATCAAAAGAAATAATATCATTAAATTTTTGACTAGAAAAAAAATCAAAATTCTCCGTAATTATCTTTACAAAAAAAATAAAAAATGCCGCTAAAAGAGCGAAAGAAATCACGCTTATTAATTCAGAAATTCTTTTTTTAGCCATTATTTTGAAGTAAAAATAGAAGTCCAATCAGGCATTGTCGGGCTATCGCTTTTTTCAATCATTTCACGCCATTTTGAATCAGTTAATCTATCTTTAATCGGCCATAAAAATTCTCTATATGAATAGACTCCTCCTTTTGTCAAAACCAAATTCCCTTGAATTGGCGCAACCACATAAATCGGCATTATATTCCCTGTTCCTATTTCTAAGACAGAACCATTCGGATCAGTAGCAACATCTGTTATTATTGCTGATTTGCTTTCAGACAAATCAGAAGCAGATCCTTTTGTTTTAGCAATCAATATATATAAATGTTCAAGACTTCCTCCATACCCATTGATAAAATCATAATCTTGATCGCTTAATTCTTCATTATTAAGCTCTTTCTGAGCGATTTCTTTTAATTTATTAGCTAAATCAAGCATTATATTTAAAATTTCCTTCCAATTATTATCTAATAATCCCCTATTTTCTAATCCTGATTTAGTCATCGCAACCAAAGAATAAAGTTTTGCATAAACTTCTGGATTTGGCTCAACATAGCCTTTTGGAATCTGATCTTCTCCGCCGCCTCCCATTTCAGCATAAGCTTGTTTGGCATATAAAACAGTATCATGCTTTAATTCTGCATAACTTCCTAAATAAGAGTTCAAACTTTTTCTCTGCCAAGCCTGATTTTGCATGAATTTCGGGAAACCTTGTCCTCTTTCCTCTAATAATGGAGATAGTGTCCCCATCCATGACCAATAAAGGTTTTCAGACCAATTTTTTTTATCCATTGAAGAAATTCTATCTTTTATTTTCGACATGTTAGAAGAATAATTTGGAAATTTAGTTTCACCTATCTTCTCCAAAATTGAATAAGCTTCTTTTGATCCCATTGCAGCGGGTATATCCAACCCATTAGGAAGCATCCTTCCTAAAACTTCCCTATCTATAAGCCTTTGGAATATATCAGAATCAATAGTGTATCTCTGCCCCATAAATCTAAATCCAGCAATCTGTTTTTCCCTATTGATTGGATTGATTTCTTCTGCAAAAATTGGCATTGAATTTATCTTAGGAGGAGCAATTTTTTCAATTTTTTCTTTTATTTGGCTGAATTTTTGTGAATCTGAAATCATCAAAGCAATGTCAGGATTATCACTATAAACTTCTTTTACATAAGGCTCTAATTGAATAATATCCACATCATCACTCTTTCCTGCAAAAAATGCTGTTGTTTGATAAATTTTCTCCCATATTGGCTTAATTTCTTTGTCAGATAATGCTAAAACGCTTAAAATACTTGCTTTTATATTATCTTCATTTATAAAAGAAAAATTAGCCCTTCCATACCACATCATTGACTGAAAATACTTTTTTAAAGATTCATCTTTTTCATAATGCCCTCTTGGAATATATTGGGTAAAATCTTCTTTAAAATTATTTAAATCATCAGGACTGTTCCCTATATTCAGAACACAAGAATCTTTAATTCCGTCATGTTTTTCTATATTTTCCAAGTCTTTTTGGACGCATTCTTTTACTGCATCATGTATTTTTATCTTGTCATCAAGCAATTTAGCTCCGATTGTATAGAATCCTAAATTTCTTTTTGCAGCATTTTCCCAGGCAGTGCCTTTCAATTGATCATATTGCTTATATGCTTGCAAAAGCATCAATTCATTAAGTTTTTTCAAATCAGAAGCAAGATATTCTTTTTCAGTAAATGATAAAACGTCATTAAAAATCAAATGGTAAGAATGTAAAACCGAATCAGTTGTTATAAAATTCGGAATATTAGAGTATCTGTTTCTTTCATAAAGCTGGAAAAATTCATTATATCCAGCTGGCTTCCCATTTTCAGTTTGAGCGACTACAAATCCATATTTTGCAAGAATTTTTTTCTGTTCCGAAGATAAATCTCCACTAACTTTTGCCGCCTGCATATCAACATTTGAAAGCTCTGAATCTATCGAATAATCCGGAATTTGCGGATTATAATTGATTTTTGCTTCTTCGTATCCTGCAAAGCTATTGATAATATCCTCTTTCTCTTCACTTTGCTTTGGAGTTTCCTGTGAAACATTCTGGATTGGCGGAGATTTTTGATTATTTTTCCCTAATAAAAAATTAAATCCTGTATAAGCTACATAAAAAACAAAAGAAAATATCAAAAAATAAGATATAAGTTTTACAAAGATTGTGTTTTTCTCCATATTTCCAAGCATAAAATTTAAAAAATTATTTATTTCTAATTTATTATAATTCTTATTGCTTTCTAAGTAAATAAAAGGCCCTATTTAAAATAGGGCCTTAATTTTATTTGAATATTTCTTTTAAGTGTTTTGAATAGTTGATTGCAAACTTTCCTTTTTTATGAGGTTTATAAGGATCATAATGATGTGTTCTGTAAAATCCATCTATCGCAACAATCGGACACTTTTTGATAGTATCTAACAATATCGCTATTTCTCTGGCAAAAGGCTCATCTATAGGGATTTTATCAAGATTTTTAGCATATTCTGGATCTTTGCTTGATTTTGACATTGCTTGGACTACATCATCTCTGCCTAAAAAAATTATTGAAACTCGTCTACTTCTTATTGATATTTCAATATTTTCAAACAAACTATCTTTGACTCTGACTAAATAAGCAATCAATTTGCCCATTGGACCCATGAATTCTATATCTTTTACTATTTCTTTTAAAGGCTTAAAAATCCATTGATCAGTTGAGCAAGTATCGCTTATTTCCATGTGCACAGGAGTCCCATCTATATAAAACATTATGTCCTTGAATATCTTATTGCTTTGGCTTCCTTTACCTTCCATATCCTTCTCCTTTCTTTGTTTTATTCCATTTTTTTCTTCCTTCAGCTTTTCTGTCCTCGAATGGTTCGCAGAAATTTGTTTCATGTGAAAGACATTTTTCATAATTGTTCAACATCAATTCTGGAAATTTTTCCCGCAAAACCTGTTTTGACCTTATTTTTCTTGCTTTTCTCGAGAGATCACCAAAAATTTCATAATCAATATCCAAAATTTCGAGAATCCTTCTTATTTCCTTGTCGATTGCATGGATTTCTTCTATTTTTTTGAGCTTCTGATCATCTAAATATTTCTCATAAGAAGAGGGGATTGTTGGCAGATAGATAACAAGATCATAATTGTTGGACATTTCAACAACATTAGAAAAGTATTCTGGAATATCGTTATCAAGAGCTTTTCTATCACCAGAATAAGCCTTATGGATTGCGATGCAATAATTTACCATCAAAGCTGAACTTAAAACTGCATAGCAATCATGAGGAATATCCTTTTCTAAAACGCATTGTTTCTGCATTACATGTCTTTGATCGATATTAAAATGTTTTCCATCTTTTGGGAATCCTTGTTGCTCAAAGCAATTATGCAGATAAATATCAGCATAATTATAGATTTTAGCAGCCTTATAATCATTTTTTTGAAAAAGCAAATAAATATAGTCTGCCAACTCTTTTTTCTTTGAGCCAGGAGCTCCAACAACAGCTATTACAGGCATTTCCACCTCTTTTCTGCCTTTTTTGCATCATGTGAATAAATTGTGAAAAGGCTATTTTAAAATCATAAAAACACAATTAAGCATTAAAGTCAAATGAACCTTAATTGCTATCCTTGTTTCACATGAAAAGAAAAAATGATTTCATTTGACTTATATAAAAAAATATTTTATAAAAAACAAATTCGCATTTTAAAAATAAAAAGGAGGATTGATGCCAAAAGGATGGGAAGAAGTAAGAAGAAAAGAAATTTTTGTAACTCCGAATTGGACAAGAAAAAAAGTTATAAGAATCTATTATAAAGATCCTGGAAAATCTCGACGATGCTTTTGGGACTTCTACAATACTGGAGATTTCATAGTCATATTGGCGTTAGATAAGCAGAACAGGGTAATAGTGATTCCAGAATTCTACGAAGCTCCGAATACTATGGTTAAACATTTAATAACAGGATTGATTGAAAAAGGGGATAGTCCGATCAAAACAGCTCACAAAGAGCTTTTAGAAGAAACTGGTTATAAAAGCGATAAAATGGTTTATCTGGGGGAGAATTATCATTCCATGCGTAATTCTTTTGATAAATGCCATATCTTTTTAGCTTTGGAATGCGAGAAATCAAAAACCCCTGAGACAGAAGAATTTGAATCAATAGGCGAACCTATTTTAATGAAGCTTCCAGAATTTATTGAATTTATAAAAGACCAAAAATTATCAGGAATACCAGATATAGCTGCAGTCGGCGCCTCAATGCCTTACCTAATAGAGCTCTTAGAAAAAATAAAAACTCCCTTAAAATAAGGGAGTTTTTATTTTTAAATAGGGAAGTTAGCTCACCCAGTATTTCTCTTTGGCCATAGTATCGCGCTTAGTTTCTACTTTTTCTATTTCCTGACGCGCTTTTGTTGCTCTTTTTTCTAATTCTTCCTCTCTAAGTCCAGACAAGCTGGTAGCCATATCCTGCAATATTTTTTTATCATTCAATTTTGGATTATTCAAAACATCAGCAAGAAGGATTTCTAAGATATTTCCTATTTTTTTTGAAGGAGGAATGTTCAATAAGCTAATTAAATCATTTCCATTGATTTTTATCATTTTAGCTGAAATAGGATCTTGAGAAACTCTGGCTATCAAGTATTTTAAATGTCTTAATTTGTATGGCTCGGCCTTAGGACAACCCGATCCAATTCTATCTGCCATTCTTAAGTTGATTAAGTCATCAACATTTTCTAAGCCAACATTTTTTATAAGTCTTCTAATTGATGCTTCGGTCACTTCGCCAACATTGTAATAAAACAAATGATACCTAACTAAAAGCGAAATTCTATCAATATCTTTTTTGCTAAATTTTAAACGAGTTAAAATATTTCTTGTCATCTTAGCCCCAACAATTTCGTGGTTGTAAAAGGTAGAATTTAAGCCATTTCCTTGCTTGGTTTTTGGCTTGGCAACATCGTGGAGCAGGGAAGCCATTTTAACATCAAAGCCAAACTTTTTCTTGGTAGAATATTCTAAGGTTTTTAAATTGTGTTCGTAAATTTCAAATTTGTGATGCTTGTTTTGACCCACTCCAAAGCCCTCTAAAAGTTCTGGAATTATGTACTCTAAAAGTCCTAATTCGCGAAGCATTTCTATGCCATCATGAGCATGATCTGATTGCATTATTTTTACCAGCTCGTCTCTTATTCTTTCTTGCGAAATATTTTTTAGAAGCTTAGCATTTTCAATAATCGCCTTCTTGGTTTTAGGTTCTATTTTAAACTGTAAAACAGTAGAAAAACGCACAGCGCGCATAAGCCTTAAAGCGTCTTCTCTGAATCTTTCTTGAGGATCTCCAATCGCTCTTATAACTTTATTTTCAATATCTTTTCTTCCGTTAAAAGAATCAATTATTTCAATTTCTTCTTTTTTTGCTTTGCTTGATTCCTTGATTTGAATAGCTATTCCATTGATAGAAAAATCTCTTCTGGACAAATCTTCTTCAATATTTTTTCCCCATTTAACAACATCAGGATGACGATTATCAGAATATGAGCTTTCCAATCTAAAAGGCGTTATTTCGACACAATCAATAACTTCACCAGACGATTCGGAGGTAGGGGACTGATTTCTTATCTTTACAGAAACAGTTCCAAAATCATTTTCATAAAAGCTATCAGGAAAAATTTTTTGGATTTCTTGAGGCGTTGCATCAGTTGTTATATCCCAATCTTGCGGTTCTTTCTCAAGCAAAAAATCACGGACACATCCGCCTACGATAAAAGCTTGGAACCCGGACTTTTGCAAATCGGATAATATTCCTTTGATTTTGTCTGGTATCTTCATTAATTAAATCTTATTTTATTTTTAATCTTTTAGCAATCTGCTTCAAAATAACACGCAAGAGTTTATGGTTTTGCCAAAAAAAAATAGATGATATATGATGCTAGTATTGCCCCCGTAGCTCAACGGATAGAGTGCTTGTCTTCGGAACAAGTGATGCGGGTTCGATTCCTGCCGGGGGCTCATAATAAAGTTCTAACTTTTTATAAGCTCCCGACGGTTAAGAGAAGCGCATTTGGCGCATTCGATTTATTAGACATTCTTAATAAGCGAAGCGAATTTAGAATCGTCTTGTATACTCAGAGCCCAAAGGGCGAAGTAGCGCCTGCCGGGGGCTCATAATAAATCTATTGACTATCATCTCAAAAATGGATATATTCCTAAAATCAGAACTTTTAAAAAGGAGAAAATAATGGAAATTAAAAATACTTATAGTTCCAACAATGTTGTCTGCGAGATTCATAAAGAATGTGAAACTTGTCCTCAAAAAGATAGTTGCTATATCATTCTTGAAAACAGAAAATTTGTAAAACACAGAGAACCAAAAGACTAACAATTTAAAACCGGCAAAAATTTGCCGGTTTTTTAATTTGTAAAAAAATAGCGAATGAATTAAAATGATTATAATAAAATTATGAAAAAAAATATCTTTTTTTTCGCCTTGGCAATCTCCTGCATTTTTACCTGTGTGGCAATGGCTCAGACAGTGCCGACTAAAGAAAACGAATCTTATGGAGGATTGCTTAAAGGAATCCCTCGAGACCCCAGCAAAGTATCTACTTGCCATTTCTTCGTTCTTTTAGATAATATAATCGACTTTATACTTTTCCAATTAAATATAATAGTGACTGTTTGTTTGTTTGTTTACATAGGAGTGCTTTATTATTTTGGAGGAGACGATCCAGCGAAAGTTTCGCTCGCCCAAAAAACTTTTGAATCAATGATGAAAGGATTATTCATAATGTACGGAGCATGGTTGTTTGTAAGTTTGTTCTTCAATGTTATAGGAATATCAGAATGGACAGGATTGAAAAATGGTTGGTTTGAAATTAAATGCGGAAAATAATTTTGACTTTATTATTTTTTTCTGCTATTTATTATTTGTATAATTTGTTTCCGATAGGGGAGCGCTCAAAAAAGCGCGAACCTATCACAAGCTCTGCAAGTCAAATCGCAGAACATATTGATAATTGAAAATTGTAATTATGCCTCCATAGTTCAATGGTAGAACAGAGGACTCTTAATCCTTTAATGAGGGTTCGATTCCTTCTGGAGGCACCAAATAACAACAGGTTCAGGATTTATTCTGGACCTGTTGTTATATTTAGTCCTTCACAAATGGAGAGAACACTAAGCGCCGAATTGTGGTTCGCGAACGAAGTGAGCGAAACAGCAATGACCTTCGGGCAACTCTTCGATTCCTTCTGGAGGCACAATATCAAAATAAGACGGCTTGTCCGTCTTTTTTTGATATTTCTTTAAGAGCGGTGAGAAGCGCTATAATGTTTTAGCGCATTTTATTTATTTGACAAAATAAAAAAACTATGCTATAATTAAATATAGAACATTAATAAGGAGAAAAAATATGTCTAATAAACTCTGTTTATTTGCCAGAAGAAACATTGGGAATTATTTTTTCCAAGAGGAAACTTATCATAGGCTAATAACTGCCTGCCCAAAAAATTTTCAAGACCAAGATGACAAATGGAACTTGCTTGCTAGAAAATTTTTTGATTCAGAAATTGATTTGCAGAATCTTGAATTTAAATCAGAGTCAAAAGAGGAAATAGCAAACCAAATCTTTGCTATCAGAATGATCGCAGAATCCTGGGTGCCGGAAAGAGAAATAAAATATGCAATCATTGCATGGATATTCTATGAATCATTAAGACAATACCCTAACATCTAATTTTAGAAAAAGCGCGACCCGAAAATCGCGCTCTTTTTTTACAAAAAAATAGTTCATAGTCCCTCTTGAAAACACTCAAAAAATCTGTTAAAATATTATTGATCTAAACCTTCGCCAAAAAGTATCTAAAACCAGGGCTGCAAGGCCCTTATTATTTCTAAAAAGAAAATAAATTTATGAAAGCAAAAAAGAAAGGAAAAATTATAGAAAGTTCGCAGGTTCATGACAAGGACACTGGTTCAGCCGATGTCCAAATTGCTTTGCTGTCTGAAAGGATAAATGCGATGCTTTCCCATTTAAAAAAACATGCCAAAGACCTTCATTCAAAAAGAGGGCTTCTTGCAATGGTTATGAAGCGCAAAAAGCTTTTAGCCTATCTTAAAAAAGAAAATGAAGCTCGCTATGAAAGCATTAAGAAGAAGGTTGGCTTGAAATAAATTATGTTACCAAAACATAAAGAACAGCGAATTGCCGTCTTCATAGACGTGCAGAATCTTTATTACTCGGCCAAAAATCTCTATCAAGCAAAGGTTAATTTTGGCGAGATTCTAAAAACCGCAGTTTCAGGGCGAAAGCTTATCAGAGCTTTCGCCTATGTTGTTCAAACTGAAGGCGGATCAGAAAAACCTT
The DNA here is from genome assembly GCA_017991975.1 of Candidatus Parcubacteria bacterium. Taxonomy (GTDB): domain Bacteria; phylum Patescibacteriota; class Minisyncoccia; order Minisyncoccales; family JAGOPM01; genus JAGOPM01. The sequence continues at coordinate 10,892 of JAGOPM010000018.1, forward strand.
TTTTTGAAGCATTGGGGAGCCTGGGTCTTGAAACAAGAATTAGAGATCTCCAAGAATATCCAGGCGGTTTTAAAAAAGCAGATTGGGATGTGGGTATAACTGTCGATGCTATCAGAATAGCGAATACAGTCGACACTATAGTCCTTGTTTCTGGAGATGGCGATTTCTTGCAAGTTGTCGAATATCTCCAAAATCAGGGAAAAAGAGTTGAGGTGATAGCTTTTGGAAAGACAACTTCAGGAAAAATAAAAGAAGCTGCCGACGAGCATTACGATCTCGACAAAGATTTAAAAAAATATTTAATCAGGTAAAGATTTATGAAAAACTTAAAAGAATTTAAAACCCGAATAGGGGATGTTGATTTGTTGATTAAAATCAATCCCGCTATCCAAGCCAATGGAAGCTGTATAGTCCAATTAGGAGAGACATCTGTATTGGGAACAGCTGGAATTTCGAAAAATAAAACATCTCAAGATTTTTTTCCTCTAACAGTAGAATATCAAGAAAGATTTTATGCAGCAGGAAAAATTTTAGGTTCAAGATACACAAGAAGAGAAGCCAAACCTTCAACAAAAGAAATCTTAAATGCCAGAGTCGTAGACAGGATGATTCGTCCTTTGTTTCCAGAAAGCTTAAGACAAGAAACCCAGGTTATTCTTACTTGCCTTTCTTGGGATCAAAAAAATTCCCCGATACCAGCAGCAGCATTAGCAGGATCTTTAGCTTTAGGAATATCCGATGTTCCATGGAACGGTCCTGTCGGATGTGTTCAGATCGGAAGAATAAACAAAGAACTTGTTTTAAATCCTAGTTTTAACCAAAAAGAGGAAAGTGATTTTCATATCACATTATCCGGGGTTAAAAGAGAAGGAGAGATTCTGATAAACATGATCGAGACATGCGCTAAGCAAATCCCAGAAGACGAAATATTTAAAGCAATGGAATTCGCCCTTCCTTATATAAAACAATTAATAGATTTTCAAGAAGAAATAATTTCAACCATAGGAAAAGAAAAACAAACTATAGATAGTATTTTTCCAGACAAAAATCTTGAAAAAGAAATAAAAGAAATTCTTGGAGAAGATTTAGCAAAACCTTTTTCAAATCCAAGAGAAAAAAATATCCAAGAAGAAGAAATAGGGGATTTGAAAGAAAAAGTTTTAGAAGCATTGAAAAAGAAATATCCAGAAGAAGAAAATCTGGGAATTTTTGTTTCAAGTTATTTCGAAAGAGAATTAACGTTCATAGTTCATAAAAATGTTTTGGAAAAAGGATTGAGACCAGACGGAAGAAAGCTCGATGAAATCAGACCTATAGAATGCGAAGTTTCAATTTTACCCAGAGTTCATGGAAGCGCGATTTTTAAAAGAGGCGCAACCCATGCTATGTCCATAGTCACATTAGGATCTCCTGAAAGCAAACTCACTCTTGAAGGAATTGAAGAGGAAGAAGAGCAGAGATACATGCATCATTATAATTTTCCACCTTATTCATCAGGAGAAGTGAAACAAATGAGATCATTAGGAAGAAGAGAAATCGGACATGGAATGTTAGCTGAAAACGCTATCAGACCAGTGCTTCCAGAAATAAAAGATTTTCCTTATACGATAAGAGTAGTAACGGAAATATTATCTTCCAATGGATCAACATCAATGGCATCTACATGCGGATCAACATTAGCATTAATGGACGCTGGAGTTCCTTTAACATCTCCGGTTGCTGGAATTTCAATTGGATTAATGAGCGGATGCAAGACTGGAGTTAATCAAGAAAAAAATAAAAATTATAAATTGATAACAGATATCCAAGGACCAGAAGATCATTATGGAGATATGGATTTCAAAGTAGCTGGAACAAACCAAGGAATAACAGCAATCCAACTTGATGTCAAAATAGATGGATTATCAATTCAAATAATAAAAGAAACTCTTGCTAACGCTAAAGAGGCAAGAACCAAAATTTTAGGATTGATAACCCAAACAATACCAGAACCTCGAAAAGAGCTTTCTCCTTGGGCTCCGATGATAATTACAACAAGAATACCTGCTGACAAAATAGGAGAATTAATCGGACCTAAAGGCAAAAACATAAATGAAATAATCGAAAGATTCAATGTGGAAGTAAGCGTTGAAGATGATGGGCTTGTTTATATCACATCTCAAACAAAACAATCAGCTCAAGACGCCTTATCATTTATTGAATCAATGTTCAAAGAATATAAAGTAGGGGAAATAGTGAAAGCTAAAGTTGTAAGAATAACAGAATTTGGCGCTTTCGCAGATATTTCAGAAAATGCCACAGGATTGATACATATTTCCCAGCTTTCAGACAAGAGAGTAAATAAAGTGCAAGACATCCTAAAGATAGGAGATATAGTCACAGCAAAAATAATCTCAATTGATCCACAGGGAAAAATTGCTCTCTCTTTGAAAGAAACAAAAAAATAATATACAATATAGTTAAATAAATTTTTTATTTAACAAAATATGCAAGACCCTGTAGTAACAAAATCCGGGGGAGCTTTTAAC
>JAGOPM010000019.1 GCA_017991975.1 Candidatus Parcubacteria bacterium
TTTTTATTTTACTAAAGATCGATTATTTGAGCTGGAGTGAATTTGGAAACTGGATATTTTTTTGGTTCTGGAACAGATGGTATTTCGTTTAAAACTCTCTTTTTTTCCTCTTGGGTATACCTATGATTCCAAACATCTCTGGTCATTTTTTTTAAAAGCCATGTTTCATCATCAGGATTATATTTACCATTCTGGAAATCATCTGCGAATTTTTTTGCAAATAACAATGATCCTTGAATATTATCCTGTTCCGAAATTTCTCCTATTGGATTAAAGAAGTAATTAATATTCTTCTCAAATCCATTCATCTTAGCAGCTACATCATACATTGATTCTTTAAAACCCCAGCCAATGATTTCCAGGGTTTTAGCATCTTTTGGAAGTAGTTTCTTGATGAAAGCGATATTTTCATAAGTATCAAGAGAATCTTCTTCCAAAATAATCCTTTCAGAAAAATTTTTGTTTCCGCTAAAAAATTCAGGAGCTTCTCTGGTTTCAAGATCGAGAATATCGCCAAGGTTGAATATTTTCCCGAAGTTCCTGGCGCGGAAGAAAAAGATTTCTGACATTCTTTGGAGCATGCTTCTTGCTTCGCTTATTTTTAGAGGATTGCCATCATTGTCATTTATTTTTTTCGTGTATGATCCGCTGAAAATAAGATATTTTGCTCTACTGGAAAGGAATTTGTTAACGCCTGCTATGATTTGCTGGTCGTAAACATGAGTATATGGATATTCACAATAATAATGTCCATCGAAATAAACTCCATTTCCAAGAACAGCAATAGCATCAACTTTTAAAGTGCTTCCAATGCTCACAAGAGCCTCTTTGTTTTACGCCCTAAGCAAATAATCCTAGAAAGGATCTGCTTTAATAAGGCATGACAGAGATTCTCTTTTTCCTGCCTTTTAAAGGTTCAGGTTGAGAAGTCATTTATAATATAACGATTTGTTTTATTTTTGTCAAACAATATATAGAATTGCTGGTAACATTGTTTTAAAGCGATAAATAGGCTAAAATTAAGGAAATAATAATTAAAAAGCAATTATGGATAACGATATTTTTTTATCGGTTATTTTTCCTGCTTATAATGAGGAAAAAAGAATAGGGAAAACTTTGAAAATCGCTCATGATTATTTGAGCAAGCAAGATTATTCTTATGAAATAATCGTTATTTTAGATGGACCGAAAGATAATACTATAGGAGCTGTTAAAGAAATCGAACCTCAGATAAAAAATCTTGTAATAATTGATAATAAGATAAATCAAGGAAAAGGCGCCGTAGTCAGGCAGGCGATGATGGCTGCTAGGGGCAAATTAAGATTATTTTCTGATTCGGATAATTCAACATCGATTGATCAGGTTGAAAAAATAATCGCTGAATATAAAAAAGGAGCTGAAGTTATAATCGGATCGCGTGATATCCCAGGAGCAAAAAAAGATCCTCCTCAGCCATGGTTCCGCACTTTTTTAGGAGATGGATTCGGTCTTCTTGTAAGGATGATTTTAGGATTATGGGGCATCCCAGATACTCAATGCGGATTCAAAGCATTGTCCGATAAAGCGACTAAAGAGATAATGCCTCTTTGTGAAATAAAAAGATTTGCTTTTGATCCAGAAATTTTAGTTATCGCAAAAAAATTAGGATATAAGATTGTCCAAGTCCCAGTAATCTGGGTTAATGATCTAATGAGTACAGTGAAACCTAACGCTATTTTTAACATGTTTAAAGATGTTTTAAAAATAAAAATGCTTTCAATAATGGGAGAATATGACAAAAGAGACGCTTAAAAAACAAACAAAAAAAACAGAAGAAAAAATTCCATCTGAATTAAGACTCGATACAGTAAGCGAAGATTGGGTTATTGTTGCAAAAACAAGAGGAAAAAAACCTGATGCTTTCAAAAGCCATTCAAAATCGGCTATTATAGCTAAGAAAGATTGCGCTCTCTGTAAATTAGAAGAACAACTTTCACCTCTTTTGATTTTTACCAGGAACGAAAAAATACATAATCCTAAAGAAATACCAAGTGATTGGACCACTGTAGTAATACCGAATAAATTTCCAGCTTTGACTCCTGTTAATGAGATAAAAGTTGAAACTGAGGGCGGAATTTTTGAAAAAGTAACTGCTGGAGGTTTTTGCGAGCTTGTAATAACCTCGGATCATGACAAATATATCGCTGATATGGAGCTTTGGCAGGTTATGCAGGTTATTGATGCTTATCAGCAGAGATATCTTGATTTGATGGGGGAAAAATTTGTTAAATATATTTCTATTTTTCATAACAAAGGGTCAATGGCAGGCGCTTCTCAGCCGCATAATCATTCTCAGATAATAACAACTCCATTGATTGATGTAAGCTTGAAATATTCTTTGGTGAATGCGCAAAAATATTGGGATGAAAATAAAAAATGCCTTTACTGCGAGATGATAAGAGTGGAGAAGAAAGGCGGGAAAAGGGTTTTTTATGAAAATGATGATTTTATAGCCTTTTGTCCGTTTGCTTCGCAAGCTGCGTTCCAAATTGTTATAACGCCTAAAGACCATCTTCCTTATTTTGAGAGAATAACACCAGAACAGAAAAGGAACCTTGCCTATATTTTGCAAATTTCTTTGCAAGCTATAAGGAAAGGGTTAAACGATCCTGATTATAATTTTTATATCAAGACATCGCCTTGCGATAACCAGGATTATAAAGCTTATCATTGGCATTTAACGATAATGCCTAAGACTGATAGACCGGCAGGATTTGAAATAGGGACAGAAATGGAAATATGTTCGATTGAACCGGAAAAAGCTGCTGAATTTTTAAGATCTCAATTATGAAAAAAATAATCATTGCTAATTGGAAGGCAAACCCTACATCAGATAAAGAGATAACTCAATATTTCTCTAAATTTAATCCAAAAACAAGCGGCAGAATAGTTTTTTGTCCTCCTTTTGTTTATTTGAAAGATTTTTCAAAAGGAGATTTTCAATTAGGAGCTCAAAATTGTTTTTGGGAAAATCAAGGAGCATTCACTGGAGAAATAACTCCCTTGATGTTGAAAAATATTGGATGTGAATATGTGATTATTGGTCATTCAGAAAGGAGAATGATATTTTCAGAATCATGCGAGATTATAAACAGCAAGATAAGGAAGATTCAAGAAAATAATTTAAAAGTTGTTTATTGCGTTGGTGAAAAAGAAGGAGAGGATTTTAATAAAATATTAAAAGAACAAATAGAGAAAGAATTAAATCATGTCGATTTAGAAAATATTATTGTCGCTTATGAACCGGTTTGGGCGATAGGAACAGGTAAGGCTTGTGATGTAAAAACAGCAGAAACGGCCAAGAAGAAAATAATCGAAACTATAGGCAGAGAAATTCCTGTTTTATATGGCGGGTCAGTTAATCAAGAAAACGCAGGGGGATTTTTAGAAATTATGGATGGGTTGCTTGTTGGAACGTCTTCGCTTGATCCCGTAATTTTTGAAAAAATATGCAATCTGACGAATTAAGGAAAAGATTTTTAAACTATTTTGAGAAAAACGGACATAAAATCATTAAATCAAGCTCGCTTTTACCAAGTGATCCGTCGGTTTTATTTACAACCGCGGGCATGCAACAATTAGCTCCATATTTAGAAGGTAAAGTTGATGTAATTAAAGATTTTGGATCAAGACATTTGTGCGATGTTCAAAAATGTTTTAGAACCAATGATATAGAAGAAGTTGGAGATGATACTCATCACACCTTTTTTGAAATGCTTGGTAATTGGTCTATAGGCACAGATGACAATGGAAATTATTTTAAAGAAGGCGCGATTAAATACGCTTTAGACTTTTTGGTAAACGAAATTGGTTTAGAAAAAGACAAAATGTATGCAACTGTATTTGAGGGAGAAAATGGAATTTCAAAAGATACAGAAGCTATAGAATTATGGAAGCAAAATGGAATACCAGAAGAAAGAATCATTCCATGTGGATCTGAAAATAATTTTTGGGGACCAACATCTCAAACAGGTCCTTGTGGACCATGTTCAGAAATTCACTATGACAGAGGGCAAAATTATGGATGTGGCAAAAAAAGTTGTGGACCAAATTGCCCTGATTGCAAACGTTTTGTAGAAGTTTGGAATTTGGTTTTCATGCAATATCGCAAAGATGAGAGTGGAAATTTCGTAAAATTGAATCAGACCAATATTGATACAGGAACAGGATTCGAAAGGATGCTTTGCATTATAAATAAGGTTGATTCTGCTTACGAAACAGATTTATTTGACGACATAATTAAAGAAATACAAGAACTCTCTGGGAAACAATACAATGATTATCAAAAAGAATTTAGAATAATTGCTGACCACTCTAGAAGCGCATGTTTTTTGATTGCCGATGGTGTAATGCCATCAAATGTTGGACAAGGATATGTTTTAAGAAGAATTTTAAGAAGAGCTATACGCTATGGTCAGATGTTGGGATGTAATCAAGGATTTTTAATTCCATTGAGCGATATTGTGATTAAAAAATACAAAACTATTTATCCTGAATTGGGAAAACAAGAAGAAATAATCACAGTAATATCGCACGAGGAAGAAAAATTTTACAAAGCTTTGCAGAATGGTTTAAAAGAATTTGCAAAATTATCTGGACAAATCACTGCAAAACAAGCTTTTGATTTGTATCAGACCTATGGATTACCGATTGAAATTATAGAAGAAGAAGCAAAATCAAGAAATTTGGAATTAGATTTAAAGGGCTTGCAAGATGAAATTTCAAAACATCAAGAAGTATCACGTGCAGGCGCAAGCAATTTATTTGGAGGGCATGGCGCAAATGATGTCCAAGACGAGGCAATAAAATACCAAATTACTAAATTGCATACAGCTACCCATTTACTTCAAAGCGCTCTGCGAAAAGTGTTGGGGGACAAAGTAGGACAACAAGGGTCAAACATTACTATTGAGAGGTTAAGATTTGATTTTTCTTTTGATAGAAAAATGACTCCAGAAGAAATCAGGCAAGTACAGGATTTGGTAAATGACATGATAAAACAAGATTTACCTGTAATAAAAGAGGATTTGCCTTATCAAGAAGCAATAAATTCTGGCGCTTTAGCATTTTTTAGAGAAAAATATCCAGAAATTGTTAGTGTGTATTCTATTGGATCGTTTTCTAAAGAATTATGCGGTGGTCCTCATGTCCAACATACAGGAGAATTAGGAGAATTTGTTATTCAAAAAGAAGAAGCATCTTCTGCCGGAGTTCGCAGAATTAAAGCAATATTGAAATGATAATAGAAAGCGCTTGTGATAATTCACAAGCGCTTTTTCAGTATTTTTGTTATAATATAATTATAAAAAGTTATGCGTTTATTAAGATGTTTGCGCATAAACTTTTGATATAAAGAAAGATGCCGCTGTTTTCTCAAAAAAACAATATTGTTTTTGATTTTGGAACAGGAATAATGAAAGCTGTTGTTTTTGCGCCATATCAAAAACCCGAAATTTTAAAATTTGCTAAATCGCATATCGGATTTGAGACTCTTTTTAAAAGCAATCATTTTCAAAATGATGTCTTGGCTGATTCAATGAGAAATATATTAAAAGATTTACAGATAAGAAATCTTTCAGATTTCAAAAAATCTTATTTCCTTTTGTCGCCTGAATATATCAAAGAAAAAGTATTATCTGTAAAAATAATAAGGGACAATCCGAGCATTAAGATAAATAGCCAAGAAGAAGAAAAGATAAATAAACAAATAAATCAAGAAGCTCAAAAACAGGTATTTTCTAAAAAAGGAATGGATGATGCTCAATTTTTAAAAATTAGAATTCTTGAAATGAGAATAGATGGATACACTGTTGATTGCTTAAAGGGTTTTAACGGAAAGGAGGTAGAAGTGTCCTTTGTTTATATTTTTTCAATAAACGATTATTTTAAAAAAGCAAAAAGTTTTATAGAATCACAATGCGCTCCGAACCCTAAAATATTATTTTTAAGTGATTTTATCCTTGATTTTATAAAAGATAACGGGAAAGAAAGTTCTATAGTAATAGATTCAGGGGACAAGATAACCAGAATCTATCAAGGAGTGGCTGGTAAATTATTGAAAATATCAGATTTGTCCTTAGGAGGGAATAAGATTACTAAAGATTTGGCAATGCATTTGAATATTAAAGAGGAAGAGGCAAGAACCATAAAAGAAAAATTTTTTGAAACAGGACTCAGTGAGAATTTAAGTGGCGAAATAAAAAATGTATTGAAAAATGCTGGTAAGATATTTGAAATAGAGGTAAAAGACAAAATAGCTATTGATTGGCAAAAAATTTCAAAAGTTTTTATATTAGGCGGAAATAACCATTTTATAAAGGATTTTTTTGCGCCAGAAGAAATAAATGATAAAATATGCAAAATAGATTTTAATAATGGAATCGAAGCGCAAAAGGAAATTTTGCTGGAAAACCTATATTATAATATTCTATTAATCTGTAATTATGCGAAAAAAGAAAATATTTGATATAGTCCCTCCCAATGAAAGATGCGATATAAATTCCTTTCACCAGGAGGAATCTTTTAATTTTTTTTCTGATAAAAAATTGTTCAAGAAAGAAAAGCGTTTTAAAGGAAATAATCCTAATTCTTTTTCTAACATCTTTTTTATCTCTATAGGATTGATTATATTGCTTCTTGCGAGCTCATATTTTTTAATAGACCCGAAACTTGATTTGAAAATCAAACCTGCTATTGCAAAATTTCAAGTTAGCGCCAGAGCGCTTTCTGCGGAAAAACAAAATGATCAATCTGCTCTTTTTGTCCCATTACAAGAATTAAAGATTCAGAAAAGCCTTTCTCAGGAAGTTCCTGTTTCCAAAAAAGATGGAAGCCAGAAAGCAAGAGGAGTGATAACTTTATATAATGAGTATTCCAATACTCCTGAAACATTTGTTGAAGGAACTAGATTCGTAGATGCTGATGGGAAAATATTTATTACTTTACAAAAAGCTACTGTTCCCGGAAAGAAGGCAAATGGAAATCCTGGAATTGTAGATATAAAAGTTGAAGCCGCTGAAACAGGACTTGATTACAATATTGGACCGAGCACATTTTCAATACCGAAATTAAGAAGCACTCCTTATTACACGAAATTTTACGGAAAATCAGATAAGGCAATGGAAGGAGGATCTGATGGGCAAATATTCTCTTTGACGCAAGATGATATTGATGCTGCTAAGAAGATACTCGAAGATAAAGCCTATGAGCAAGCAAAAGATATCATTCTTGCCCAATATCCTGATTATGAGATATTATCTGATTCAATCGGCTATGATGTCATATATCCCGACTATTCCAAGGAAATAGGAAAGCAAATAGATGTTTTTAATTGTCAGGGAGATGTAAAAATAAGGTCATTAGGCATTAGAAAATCAGATCTTCGGGATTTTGCAATGAATTATATAAAGAGCAATATTTCAAGGCAGAAAAAAATCATTGAAAAGACTTTGGCGATAAGCCTATCAGCTAATAATGTCAATATCGAAGATAGGACTGCAAGGTTAGTTATAGAAATTTCTATTGATTCCTATTTTGATATTGATTTTGATGATTTAAAGAAATCAATAATGGGCTCCAGAGAGAAAGATTTGAAAGGATTTTTATTTGATAAATACGGTGAAAAGATTCAAGAGGTCAAATTCAAGCTTACCCCTTTTTGGAGGGGGGATTTACCTAAGAATCAGCAGAATATAACTATAGGTTTGGAAGGGGTTGACTAATTATTAAAATTTTGTTAAGTTTTAAACACTTGAATTTATTAATGGAAAACGATACAAAAGGAGTCATAAAACAGTCAGGAGTGATAATAGAAACATTGCCAGCGGCTAATTTTAGAATTAAGCTTGATGATGGCAATGAAATATTGGGTCATCTTTCAGGAAAACTTAGATTGAACCATATTAAAATTCTGTCTGGAGATAGGGTATCTGTTGAAATGAGCCCTTATGACAAAACAAAAGGGCGTATAGTTTTTCGTTTGAAGAAATGATTAAAATATGAAAGTAAGATCATCAACTAAAAAAATCTGCAAGGATTGCCAATCAGTTAAGCGAAAAGGCAAAATTTATATAATTTGTAAGAACCCTAAACATAAGCAAAGACAGGGATAAAATTTTATAATAAAACATAATCAAAACAAATATATTACAGATTGTTTTTTAGTTTTTTATTTAAGCAAGAAATAATATGCCAAGAATAGCAGGGGTGAATATCCCAGAAAAAAAACAAATTAAGATCGCATTGACCTATCTTTACGGAATAGGAGATTCTTTGAGTGAAGAAATATTGCAAGGTTGTAAAATTGATCCAGTAATGGATTCTTCAAAACTTACACCTAACGATTTGAATAAAATCCAGGAATATATTAAAGAGCATAACATTAAGATTGAAGGAGATCTGCGCAGAGATCACATGGCCGCGGTCAAAAGATTAAAATTGATTGGATGCTATAGAGGAACAAGACATTCAAAAGGCTTGCCAGCAAGAGGCCAAAGAACAAAAACAAATAACAGGACAGTGAGGGGAAATGTCAGAAGAACAACAACCTCAGGAAGAAAAGCAGCTCCTGCACCTAAGTAATAAAAACTATGGGAAAGAAAAAAGTCATAACACAAAGCGGAGGATCATCCTCTAAAGAAAAGATTGAATCAAAGATCAGGAAAGTAATGGAAAAAGGCACCAGAATTAAGGATGCTATTGTTTATATTTCTTGTTCATATAACAACACCATTATCAGTCTCACTGATATGAAAGGAAATGTTTTGCATTGGGCGACAGCAGGGAATATCGGTTTTAAAGGAACAAGAAAAGGAACTCCATTTGCCGCTACCAAAGTTGCTGAGACAATCGCTTCATTGGCTGAAAAAAAAGGAATAGAAAAAATAATAATCAGATTAAGAGGAATCGGTACTGGAAGAGATTCAGCGGTCAGAGCATTAGCTGCTAGAACTTTTGAAGTCGTGGCTATTGAAGATTTGACATCGGTTCCGCATAATGGATGCCGTCCAAAGAAATCTAGAAGAGTATAAAAATATGCAAAGTATTAAATGTAAAATCTGCAGAAGATTGCAAAGAAAAATGTTCCTTAAGGGAGCAAGATGCTTTTCGCCTAAATGCGCAATGATTAGGAGACCTTATGCTCCAGGACAAGCTAAGAAGAGAGGTAGTTCTCTTTCAGAATACGGAAGAGAAGTCGCTGAAATTCAGAAAATGAAGAAATGGTATGGATTGCGCGAAACACAATTCAAAAATTATGTAGTTTCAGTTCTTGATAAAATGGCATCTTCAAAAGAAAGAGCTGATGAGAAGCTTGTCAGATTGTTAGAATTGAGATTGGATAATACAGTTTTTAGATTAGGCTTTGGAGATTCACACGCTCAAGCGAGAAAAATCACAAGCCATGGCCATATAATGGTTAATGGAAAGAAAGTTAATATACCGAGCTTTCAATTGAAAAAAGGCGATGTTATTACGATAGTGCCGAAATCAAAAGATAAAAAATATTTCCAAGATCTTGCTATTAAAATTAAGAAATATCAAGCTCCATCATGGTTGAAGCTTGATACAAAAAATTTAAGCGGAGAAATAATTTCTCTGCCAACAAGTCAGGAAGTGGCTTTACCTATAAAGCTTTCTTCAATTTTTGAGCATTATTCAAAATAATAAAAAAAACATATGATTCCATTGCCATCAAAATTTAAAATTACTGAAGAAGGCGCCAATTTCAAAAAATTTGAGATTGACGGACTTTATCCTGGTTATGGAACAACAATCGGAAATGCATTAAGGAGAGTCTTGCTTTCTTCTTTGGAAGGAGCTGCAATCACCAAAGTAAAAATAAAGGGGGCAGATCATGAATTTTCTACTTTAGAAGGAGTTGCAGAAGATGTCGTCAATATAATTTTGAATTTAAAACAAGTAAGATTTAAGATATTTTCCGATGAACCTCAACAGATTACTTTAAAGGCGAAAGGAGAAAAAGAAGTTACGAGCAATGATTTTAAATTGACTTCTGAGCTTGAATTGGTAAGCAAAGATTTGCCAATAGCTACATTGACATCAAAATCTTCAGAGTTGGAGATTGAAGCAACAGTAGAAAAGGGAGTCGGATACGAACCTATAGAAAGAAAACAAAAAGAAAAGCTTTCAATTGGAGAAATTCTTCTTGATGCTATTTATACTCCTGTTAGAAAGGTTAGTTTGAATATAGATAATGTTCGTGTTGGAGATAGAACAGATTTTGACAGAATAATATTGGGAGTTCAAACAGATGGAACAATAAGTCCAGAAGAAGCATTTAACAAATCAATTGATATATTAACTGAATTTTTAACATTTTTAAAACAAGCCCCAGTAAAAGAGGCAAAGAAATAAAGATTTAATTGTATGCAGAAAAAGGTAAAATCGACAAGAAAATTCAATAGAGGGAAAGACCAGCGCAAAGCATTTTTTAAGTCGTTATGTGAAGCGCTTTTTAAGCATGGAAGGATAAAAACAACATTAGCAAGAGCAAAAGCCATCAGACCGATAGCAGAAAAGCTTATAACTAAGGCAAGGAATAATGATTTAGCTTCCATACGTTTGATTTCATCGTTTTTAACAAGAAAGACAGCTCAAATTTTGGTTAAAGAAATAGCTCCGGAATTCAAAGATGTTAAAGGAGGATATACCAGAATTATTAAATTAGGGCCAAGAAAATCAGATTCAGCTAAGATGGCCTTTATAGAACTTACTCATTATAAAAAAGAAAAAGTAAAAGCTGTAAAAGAACATGAAAAGAAATAAACATACAATTGATGCAGAAGGAAAAATCTTAGGGAGATTGGCAACTGAGATTGCCGTTTTGTTACGCGGAAAAAATAAACCTGAATTTGTCGAGAATCAGGATGTAGGAGATACAGTCATCATACTTAATGCATCAAAGATAAAAGTATCTGGAAAAAAGGCTGACCAGAAAGAATATTTTAGGCATACTGGATATTTAGGAAATCAGAAAATAGTTTCCTATGAACATATGATGCAGAAGAATCCTTCCCAAATAATTAGGAAAGCAGTTTACGGAATGCTTCCAAAAAACAAATTGAGGGATAGGCAGATAAAGAGATTAAAGATCAAAGTATAATAATATGGCAGAAGCAAAATCAGCAAAAAAATATATTGAAGCAGTTGGCAGGAGAAAAACAGCTGTTGCCAGAGTTAGGATAATTCCTGACACAAAGCAAATTATTGTTGTCAATGGGAAGGATTATAAAGAATATTTTACAATACCTTCTTTGCAAGCTAATGTTTTAGCTCCTTTTGCCGTTAATTCTGATTTGGCAAAAATATCAGTGACAGCAGTTGTTAAGGGAGGCGGGGCAAATGCTCAATCCGAAGCTGTAAGACATGGTATTTCAAGAGCTTTGGAAAAGATGAATAAGGAATTAAGAAAGGATTTGAAAAAATTAGGATATCTCACAAGAGATTCAAGAGAAAAAGAAAGGAAAAAACCTGGTTTACGCAGAGCAAGAAGAGCTCCACAATGGTCAAAAAGATAATCAAAACTCCGCCGTCTGGCGGAGTTTTTGTTTGTTTGACAGGCATGCATTCTTTCCATGTGAGATAATTCCTTGCCAACAGTTAGCCGTTTCGCCAGAACCCCAATACTGTATTGAAAATAAACGGCTAAGTTCACTTAGCCGTTTATTTGAATCCTATTGGCAGTAAAAAATCGAATTGACTATTTTATTTCTTTTGATTATGCTATTTTTAGCAAAATTTAAAATATTATTGGGAGCAAAGTTCCAGAAAAGGAAGGTGTGCAATGGGTGATAAAAATGAAATGGATAAGATTGAGGCAATTGATAAAATTTTGAGATGTTCAAATGGCAACGTAGGAGTGTCTGGAAAGGCTAAATTATTTTTACTGGAAGAAATGGAAGAAAACGATGGAGTAAACAACTTGGTTAAAATAGATGTTGATAATCTTTTTGATATATTTTATCGATCAAAAGGCTATGCAAGATGGAGAGCCATGCATGCTATTTTAGAAAAAATTAATATCCATGATCTGAATTCAGAACAGCTTGATTGGTTTATATTTGCTCATGAATCATCATATTTCTTTGAATACTACGATTATTCGGAGATATCTGATTGGAATAAAAGAAAAGAGGATATGGAAGTAATTCTTAGGGATCGTTATTGGAAAAAATATAAGTCAAAAACTATTGAAAAATACCATCCTATCTTTTTGGAAATGTTTAAAAATTTGGATCCAAAACATCCGAAATCAAATTTCTTGATGTCATGTCTCATTGATTTGCATGTGCAGAAATTTATGGATGAATTCATAAAATTAAATAAAGAATGGGACAAAGGAGTGGAAAAGAAAGAAGTTTTGCTTTCCAAAGGTATGAATCTTAAAAAGTTCATTATTCCTGATTCAATTGAGGAAGCGCAATTTGCCATTTTCCTTTTTGGCTGTGAAGATAAATTTGTGATAGAAGAGGCGCAAAAAATTAATATTCGTTGCTAATTGCATAAAACCCCGATGATAATTATCGGGGTTTTTAATTAGTTCTTTATTTAAAATAATAGATAATATATTATTAGATAATTAGTGAATATTATGTATTTTGTTTATATTCTTAAATGTTCTGACGGTTCTCTATATACTGGAATCACAACTGATTTAAAAAGAAGAATAAGAGAACATAATTCATCTGTTAGTTTAGGGGCAAAGTATACAAGATCAAAAAGACCTGTTATTTTAGTTTATTCCCAGAGTTTTGCTAATAGATCTTTGGCTTCAAAGCAGGAGCTTAGAATAAAATCACTATCTCGGATCGAAAAAATGGGAATTATTAATGCTAAAAAATCGATAAATAAAAGTGATTTTAAAGAGAAAGTGCATAATATTGTTAAAAAAATTACTAAAGGTTCTATAATGACATATAAACAAGTGGCTGAGAAATCTGGCAATCCGAGAGCATACAGAGCAGTTGGAAATATTTTAAATAAAAATCATGATTCTAAAATACCATGCCATAGAGTTATTAGATCAGATGGGAAAATTGGAGGATATAATAGAGGAGAAAAACTCAAAAAAGATATTCTTAAGATAGAAGGGTATTTGAAATAACTTTATTTGACAAATATCTATTTTAATTATATATTATTTAAAATTTAGTTTTTTTAAAAAAAGAAAGGGGTG
>JAGOPM010000039.1 GCA_017991975.1 Candidatus Parcubacteria bacterium
GTTTAACTTTAATTACAGCTCAACATCTGATATTGATAAAAAAGATTATGAGAAAATCTGTAAAGGGGCAGAAGATTATGTTAAGAAATAGTTTAATAATATTATTAATATTTATATGCTCCTCTTGAAAAGTTTTTAAAGGAGCGGGGTGTCTATGGCAAAAGATAAAAAAGAAGGATATATAAACGATTTCATTTCTGGGCAAGAGGTAAAAGCGACCCCTGAAGAAATTGAAGCCGTTCAGGTATTTTCTAAGCAATTAGTCGAAGATTATAAATATCCTAAAAAGCATATTCAAACACGCCCTCAATTTCGAGTAAAAGTCCGTCCATCCGATACAAAAAAAGAATACCCTGTTGATATCGCAGTTTTTCCAAATGAGAAAAAGCAAGAGGATAGTATTTATATAATCGTCGAATGTAAAAAGAAAACAAGAAAAGATGGAAAAACCCAGCTTCAGGATTATTTGCGGTTTTCTAAAGCTAATTTGGGTGTTTGGTTTAATGGCGAAGAAAGGTTATTTATAAAGAAGATTGAAAGAAGTGGACAGGTTTTATTTGAAGAAATTCCGAATATTCCTAAGTTTGGACAGCGATTTGAAGATATTGGAAAATTTAAAAGAAAAGACTTAGAAGTCCCGCATAATCTAAAAGTAATTTTTAAGGCAGTTAGGAATCATCTCGCTGGAAATTTTTCAGGAGCCACTCGTGATGAAGAACTTGCAAGAGAGTTAATCAATTTAATTTTTTGTAAGATTTATGACGAACGATTTACTAAGCCCGATGAAGCAGTTACTTTTAGAGTTGGTGTAAATGAAAAATTAAGCGATGTTAAAGATCGAATTTTTGATCTTTTTGATAAAGTTAAATCGAAGTATAGTGCTGTTATTGATGTAAGCGATAAAATCAACTTAGATGAACACGCTATCGCTTATGTAGTAGGTGAGCTTCAGAATTATTGTTTAACTGATTCCGAGCGGGATGTTATAGCAGACGCTTTTGAAACTTTTATAGGATATGCGTTGAAAGGGGCTCAAGGGCAGTTTTTTACCCCAAGAAATGTTGTTAAATTGATGGTTGAGATAATTAATCCTAAACATGGCGAATTGTTAATTGATCCTGCATGTGGAAGTGGCGGTTTTTTAGTTGAAAGCCTAAAACATATGTGGAATAAATTGGATAAAGAAGCAAAAGAGTTAGGTTGGAGTGATTTAGCCTTGCATGAAGAAAAAATAGCGACCGCAATACATAACATTAGGGGTATCGAAAAAGATAATTTCTTATCGAAAGTTGCCAAAGCATACATGGCTATAATCGGAGACGGTAAGGGTGGTATTTTTTGTGAAGATAGTTTGGAGAAGCCTGCAGAATGGAAAGATAAGACGAGGCAAAGCATAGGATTGGGCAAATTTGATGTTTTACTTACAAATCCTCCTTTTGGAAAAGATATAAAAGTTGTTGGTGAGGAAAAATTAAAGCAATATGATTTGGCTTATAATTGGAAAAAAGAGGATCAGGCTTATCAGAAAACGAATAAATTAAAAAAAGAAGAAGCTCCTCAAATTATCTTTATCGAACGGTCATTACAATTTTTGAGAGATGGCGGAAGAATGGGGATTGTTCTGCCAGAAACTTTTTTACACGCACCTAATTCAAGATATGTTTTAGAGTATATTCAAAAAAACAATAACATTTTTTGGGTTATCGACTTACCTCATAATACATTTCGACCGCATAATAATGCAAAATGTGTTGTTATAATACTTGAGAAAAATAAGCCACAGCAGAATAAAATAAATATGGCTGTCGTAGAAGAAATGGGACATAATCACCAAGGCAAAGAGATATATCGATGGGACTATAAAAATAAATCCATAGACCGAGATGACATTTGGGATGATATTCCCCTTGTTTTAAAAGAGTTCCGGCAGAATAGATTTTCAAAATACTGTTTTAAGGTTGAGCAAAACGAGTGTAGTCAGAAAGGCATTTTTGTGCCTAGATATTATTGGCAAAATAAGGTTGAGGAGATTGAAAAACTTGCAAAGGATGAAAACCTGGAATTAGTCTCAATAAATAAACTTATTGAAAAAAAGGTTGTAACTTTTTTTGACGGACATGGCTCTCCACCTGCAGAATATAAGGGCATGGGAGAATATCCTTATATTAGAGTTAAGGATATTGTAAATTGGGAATTATATAAAGATCCAACAGCAAAAATTCCTGAAGATATTTACAGGCAGAAAAAAGGGACAAAAAAAGTTCTTAAAGAAAAAGATGTTGTTTATGTTAGGCGAGGAAGCTATAGAATAGGTAGCGTTGCAATGGTTTCACCTTATGATATTGAAGTTTTGTTGACTAGAGAGATTTTGGTTTTGAGAATAGCTAACGAGAATAACGAATATAACTTAACTCCGTATTATTTGTTGTATCTTCTTTCTCATGCTTTAACTTCTATGCAAGCATTTAATAAAATATTGATCGAAACTACCTTGCCGAATATAGCAGACAGGTGGCGAGAATTAAGATTGCCAATATCGAGAAGTGAAAAAGAGAGGAAAAGTATTTCAGATAAAATAAAAAGCGTAATTGAAAGCAAATGGGAAGCGATAAAAGGGATTGAAAAATTAAAAGATGAATTGGGTGAATTGACCACTTAACATGAGGTCAGATTGCAGGTTCTATTACTTTTATAATCGCTTTCTGTTTTTCGATTTGCTATGCGAGTGAAAGACAGATTATTGCCGAAGTATTGGCCGCAGAAGCCGGAGGAGAAGGGCTTGAAGGAATGCTTCTTGTTGCTGAAACTATAAGAAATCGATCAGAAAAAAGCGGGCGATCG
>JAGOPM010000020.1 GCA_017991975.1 Candidatus Parcubacteria bacterium
GTCCAATCATTTGTAAAATCGCTCCCCTTTCCGCTAACCGATGATCAAAAAAAAGCTGTCTGGAGAATTTTAAAAGACATGGAATCGCCAAGCCCAATGTCGAGGCTATTAGAAGGAGATGTCGGATCGGGAAAAACTGTCGTTGCCGCAATCGCCTGTTTAAATGTGATTAAAAATGGATATCAAGCCGCATTCATGGCTCCTACTGAAATCTTGGCAATCCAACATTTCAAAACTCTTTCTAAAATATTTGCAGGATTCAATATCAATGTCGGTCTTTTAACCGGAAAACAAGATAAATTCATGTCCAAAAAATTAAAAGGACAACCGATAGAAATTTCAAAGAAAAAACTGATAGAAAAAACAGAAGAAGGAGAAATAAACATATTAGTAGGCACGCACGCCTTAATAAAAGGAAAAGTAAAATTCAAAGATTTAGGAATTTTAATAATAGATGAACAACATCGTTTTGGGGTAGCTCAGCGCGCCAGTTTGATAAAAGAAAGAAAACAGAAAAAAACCTATGTTCCTCATTTGCTTTCCATGACAGCTACTCCGATTCCCAGATCGCTAGCTTTGACTGTTTATGGAGATTTAGATTTAACAATTATCAAACAAATGCCAGAGGGAAGAAAAAAAATAATCACTCAAATAATAACCGAAGAAAAACGCCAGAATACTTATGACTTTATAGCTGATGAAATAAAATCAGGAAGACAAGCTTTTGTCATCTGCCCGCGAATCCAAGAGAACAAAGATCAAAAAGAGAAAAAAAATTCTTCTTGGGAAGATGTAAAATCAGCGACTAAAGTATTCTGTCATCTTCAAGAAAAAATATTCCCAAACCTCAAAATAGCCCTGCTTCATGGGAAAATGCCGATAAAAGAAAAAGATAAAACAATGCAGAATTTTAAAGATAAAAAATATGATATTTTAGTTTCGACTTCAGTGGTAGAAGTTGGAGTCGATGTGCCCAATGCAACCGTTATGATGATAGAAGGAGCTGAGCGTTTTGGATTGGCACAATTACATCAATTCCGAGGAAGAGTTGGTAGAAGCCAATATCAATCATACTGTTTTTTATTTTTAAGCGATGGAAGCTCTTCTAACGAAAGATCTTTAGCTTTAGTAAAATCAGAAACTGGATTTGCAGTGGCGCAAAAAGATTTGGAAATCAGAGGACCTGGAGAAATTTTTGGAACAAAACAATCAGGAATCCCGGATATAGTTATGTCTGCCCTAAAAGACATTGAATTAGTGGAAAAAACGCGACAAATTGCAAAAGAAATTTTAATCTCTGACCAGCATTTGAAAAAATATCCCGAACTGTCAAAAAGACTAAATTCTTTCAAAGAAAAAGTGCACTTAGAATAAAAAATAAACGGCTAAGACAACTTAGCCGTTTATTTTCAATACAGTATTGGCTTCCTAGCTAGTACAAAAAAACGGCTAAATTCATTTAGCCGTTTTTTATTTTCCCACTTTAACAACCTTACCCTTCTTTTCTGCTTTTTGGAGTAACCCAGAACCCCATGTATTTACCTAACATCAATCTTGTCTGGGCGTCTATCGCTGGAACAGATGTAAAGAAAACCAATATCAAAGGAGTAACAACCCATTGTAACAATATAATAATTTTTTGTTTTAAGCCTTTCCTCTCTTTAGGAGAATTTTCCGGTATCATGAGGATATTATAATAAGCGCTTATCATAAGTCCGATCATTGAGATAGTAAGAATAGCGCTAGTAATACGCGGAAGATTATGCGCCATCAATCCTTTATTAAAAGCCTCTCCTCCAAGAAGCAAAGGAAACCATAAAAGAAGAAAAATAAAAATGGACGCGCAAGCCCATGACCAATGACCTTCTATTATCTCTCTGGCCCATGATATTTTTTTAGCCAAGCTGATTCTCTTATTCTTAAAAAAATTAAATATAAAATAAGGAATATCCCCAGCGCCATAAGCCCAACGTCTCTGTTGCTTGTATATATTTTGCAAAGTCTTGGTTAAAGTTTCAGCGCAATTTACATCCATGGAAATGGGATAATAGATAGGTTGGACATCATAATTACCGTCATATTTCAAAAAACATTGCCAAAATATTCTTGAATCATCTGACACAACATTAGTCTGTTTAAAATCAACATCAGACAATGCCTTAAAGCTCATTGAATGTGAAGAAAAAGTGAGCAGCTTTCCTTCTCTTTCCTGATTAATTAATTGCCAAAAAGTTGTTGAAAAAGAAAAAATGCGCGAAATAGCCGGAGATTCCCATAAATTATTTACAAAAAGAGGTATCGGCTGATAACTGTATCTAGTAGGATTATCAGAACTAAGATAATAATAAGTAAGGCATCCAAAATAATGCGAAGCTACTACTGTATCTACATCCAATGAAGTAAAAATTATATTTTCGTATTTTATCCCTAAATTATCAATCTCTTGTCTAGCGATTCTGGCACCCCATGTTTCGTTGGAAGCTTTCCCCGCAATTTCACCGACGATATCACCCGGATGCCAAGTTATAAAAAATTTAAAAAATTTATCTTTATACTCTTTTTGAATCTCTGCAGCTGTCGCTTCAGTCTGATTTTTAGTTCTTTCTTCGCAAGCCAGAACAACGATGAATTTATTCTTATCGTAATAGGTTTTCATCAAAGCCTCGAAACTTTCTTTCACGACAGAAAGAGGCTCGTTGTACATCGGTATTATTATCAAGTGATAAATTTCTTTTATCTTATCTGGATATTCATCGATATTCTTCTTCTCCCAGTCTATTTTCTCATTGCGCTTCATTTTCAAATATGATTTTCTCAAATGAAAAGAAAAAAAGACTGTTTTAAAAAACCAATACAAATCAAAAACAATAATAAAACAAGCCACTCCTATTGGCTGAAAAATCGAAAGCACTATAAATAACAATAAAGACCCCCAGCTTAATAATCCTGGCATCATTTCAAGCGCTTTGTAAAATGCTCTTTCTCTCTTGTCTTCTAAGTCTGAAGCGCGGGAAATCTTCAAATAATCTTGCATAGAATTGTATTATTTTGCGAAAATAACCAATGGCGGTCCCAACGGGAGTCGAAGCGTTGCCCGAAGGTCATTGCCGTTTCGCCTACGGCGAACCGCAATTCAGGAGGAACGGGTTTGACTTACCCCTTACGACTAACATTATTTTAATAATTATCGTAAACGATAATATCAACTATGGCGGTCCCAACGGGAGTCGAACCCGTGTTGCCGCCGTGAAAGGGCGGCGTCCTAGGCCACTAGACGATGAGACCATTGTAAACTAAGCCTAATACAAAAATTTTACTAGAAATTTGAAATAATACAACATCTCATGTAAAATTTTATTAATATGATAATTCTAGGAATAGACACGTCCTGCGATGATACATCGATAGCAATAGTCCAAGAACAAGGATCTGCTCAAGACCCTGAGTTCAGAATACTTGCCAACGCCATCTCTTCGCAGATAAAAATTCATAAAAAATGGGGAGGTGTTTACCCTGCCCTAGCTAAACGCGCCCATCAGAAAAATCTTATAACAGTTCTCAAAAAAGCTTTAAAAGATTCAAAATATCTTAAAACAAATTTGCAAAATACGCAAGACCTAGACGAAGAAAAAATAAAAGAAATATTATTCCGGGAAATGGATCTTTCGAAAAACTTTTTAAAATTCATAAAGAAATATTTGAAACCAAAAATAGATTTTATTGCCGTAACAGCGGGACCAGGTCTTGAACCATGCCTTTGGACTGGAATAAATTTCGCAAAAGCGCTCTCTTTCGCATGGAATATTCCGTTGATACCTGTAAACCATGTAGAAGGACATATGTTGTCTCCTTGGATTTTCGGACAAAAAATAAAGTTTCCTGCCATATCTTTAGTAGCCAGTGGAGGCCATACGCAAATAGTCCTAATGGCAAATCCTAAAAAATATAAAATACTTGGACAGACAAGAGATGATGCGGCTGGAGAATGTTTTGATAAAGTCGCTAGAATACTTGGCTTAGATTATCCAGGAGGTCCAATAGTTGAAAAATTAGCCAAAGAGCAAATTAAATTTTCAAAAAAATTCGATATAAAACTTCCTCGACCAATGCTAAATACAAACGATTTTGATTTCAGTTTTTCGGGATTAAAGACAGCAGTTTTATATGATTATAAAAAACGGGAATCCGGAGTTAGAAGATCAAAATCGTATGTCAGAGAAATGTGCGCTGAAACCCAAAATGCGATTTTTGATGTATTGATAAAAAAAACTTTAAATGCTGCCAAGCAATATAATGCTAAAACAATTATCTTGGGAGGAGGTGTGAGCGCCAGTCAGTCGCTAAAAGAGATATTAAATGCTAAAATAAAAAAAGAAATGCCTCAGACTCAATTTCTCGCCCCTAAAAAAGAATTAAGCACTGATAATGGAGCGATGATTGCAATGACAGCATTTTTCTATAAAGATAAAAATTTTGTTCCTGAAGATTTTGTTGCTAATTCAAGAATCAAACTATGATTTTTCAAAATATTCTTCCAGCAACTGTATTGCCTTTATTGGAGAAATTATCAATGGAGGCAGATAAAGTAATATCAACTAAAGAAGGATCATTTATTTTTTTGATTCTGATTTCAGTTATTCCAAGCTTAATTTGGCTATTTCATTATCTGGGAAAAGATATAAATCCAGAGCCAAAAAGAATATTGTTGTCAATTTTTATACTCGGAGCTTTAGTTACATTCCCCACAGCAATAATTGAAATTTTTTTAAGTGGAGTTTTAGACAAAATACCCATAATCGATTCTATCCCCTGGTTGAGAATTTTCATATATTCGGCAGTAGTAATAGGATTAGTCGAAGAATTAGCTAAATTCTTTTTTGTAGCGGCAATCTCTCAATTCAAATGTTTTGACGAACCGATAGATGCAATGATTTATATGGTGACTTCCGCAATGGGATTTGCAGCTTTAGAAAATCTCTTTTATTTAATGGGAAACAACTTTTCACCTCAAACGAATATAACTATAGCTGTATTCCGTTTCCTTGGAGCTAATTTCTTACACGCCTTATGTTCTGCGATATTGGGATATTTTTTTGCTAAAAGCATCATTAATAGAAAAAAAATAATATTAATCTCAGGAATAATCATCTCTGCTTTATTGCACGGCATATTCAACTATTATATAATGGAAAAAAATCCTTACTTTTTCTTGTACATTATTGCAATATTACTAATATTAGCGGTTTCTGTTTCGAAATGTTTCCGCCATCTGAAAAAAAATAATAAAGAATTCACTTCAAAATTTTTAGCAAACAAGCATTTATGAAAATAATAAAAAACAAAGAAGATTTATTAAAACAAGACGAATATTCTGCAGAATTATCATTAGATATCTACGAAACAGATGACGAGCTAATTGTTCAATCGCCGATAGCCGGAGTCAAAAAACAGGATTTGGATGTTTATGTTGATAAGGGAATGCTTGTAATAAATGGCCAGAGATCGGAAAAAACAGAAGAATCGAAAAAAAACTACATTTACCAAGAATGTTATTGGGGAAAATTCTCAAGAAGAGTGATACTCCCTGCAGAGATAGATGAAACAAAGATAGAGGCATCTCTAAAAGATGGATTACTTACAATAAAATTCCCTAAAAGCAAAAAATCAGAACAAACAGAAGATAAAATACAAATAGACAATATAAAAGAAGAATAAAAGAAAAAACCCTTTAAAGGGTTTTTTCTTTTATTATATCTTCTATTTTATTTGCAATAATTATTGATATAGCAGACAAAGGAATAGCGAGCAGAATATCTACAAAATAATGTTGCGCAAGATAAGTGGTACCTAAAATTAATAGTAAAAGCCATGGCGCTGTAAGCCAAATGGTCTTTTTATAATTCCTGTAAAGATAATAAACAATGAATATAGCCCAAGTAGTGTGCATGCTGGGAAATGTAGAAACAGGAGGATTTTCTTTTTGTTCATTATATATCTGTCTTTGCAATTCCAAAACAGATTTAGGCGGGTTATAATCGGCTATTTCAGGATTTGTTGACAGATAATAATTATTAGGGCTATTTATCGGAAAAAAATACCAAAAGGGCAAGGCGATCATGCAAGAAATAAATATTGCAAAAATATATTTGTAAAAATCTTCTTTAGAAAAAACAATATAAAAAACAAACATGCTCACGCCCATTACTAAGCTCAGCGATTGGAAGCACCAAATAATCGCAGGAGCAAGTATTCTTAGCAACGGCGCTAAAAAATTATTTTGACTGTGCAACCATAAAAAAGGAAGTTCTCCAAAAATATTTTTTTCAATAACAAAAAATTCTTGATTCAATAACCTGCCTTTAGTCGCCGTATTCACGCCGGCTAAAGCAAACATAAAAAGAGAAAAAATAAAAAGTATAAGAATTATAGTTCTTGTAAATCCCCAAAATGAAAATTCTTCCCCAGTTTTTGGATTCTTTACACTGAGCAAATTTGAAAAATCACTTTTCCCTGTTAAAACGATTCTTGGTCCAGCTAATAATATTTTGACTATAAAATATATAATGAAAGCGACAATAAGTCCGACAAACCAAGCGATACTGGCTGAAAACGCCTCAGCTTCTTTTGCAACGAACAGAGTAAAATCAATTTTTTTTCCATAAAAAAAGAGGAAACTTGCAAAAAATATCAATCCCATTATCAGCAAAAAAATTTCCTCTTTTTTTATTGAAAACATTTATTTTGTTTCAAATTGTCAGAATTGCCTGTGCCGGTGAAAGGAGTCGAACCTTCACGCCTTACGGCACATGGTCCTAAACCATGCGTGTCTGCCAATTCCACCACACCGGCGACAAGGCAAGAAAATAACAATATTATGTTATACTACCTCCAAATTTCTTCAAGATCCATTGGACTAATCCATATGCTAATGCAGATATAACGATACCCATTACTGCATAGAAAATAATTAGCTTTGCCTGATCCATCTTTTTAGTATCTCCCTGAGATGTAGCCAAATTGAATCCTGCTACTAAAATGAAAATAATGGCTGCAAAAACTAAAAGGATGAAAATCACTCTAGCGACTGTATTGACCCAGGCGATAAAATCTGGTTTTGGTATTCCGCCAGTGTCTGTTGTTCCACCTCCAGCTGGCTCATTAAAATTTTGAGCCATAGCCAACGGAGCAAATGCTAATCCGAATAAGGCTAATGATAATAAAATCTTTTTCATTTTTTATAAATTATTTTATTTGACCTTTAAATTATTTTATTATGGCACAATAGAAAACTTCTGGTATATCCAATATGCAAATCCTTTTGCACCAAGCAACAAAATCAATCCTATGACAGTATACTGTATTATGGCTTTTGCCTTTTTAATTTGTTCATCCTGCCTTACGGTTGGAGATCCGGAAGTTGTCATATAAAACGCTCCTATTAAAATCATGACAGGGGCCAAAGCAACACCAACAATCAGAACCACATCGATAATTTTATTAATGAATTCTAAAAAAGTCTTCCAGGGTAAAGGGTTAGAAATCCTTACTATAGTATCCTGGGCATAACATAACCCTGAAATAGAAACCAAAACTAATATTGATATTGCTGATAAAAGCTTCTTCATTTGATATTATTTTAGAACAATTTATCGATCTTATCAATGTTTTAACAATTTATTTCTTCACAAATAGCAAAGCGAAATGGCTAGATCCGGCATCAAGTTCTTTTTCCAAAATAAGACCAGTTTTTGAAGCTAAATCCATTATTTCGCTTTTGGAAATAGTGCTCTGTGTTTGCGAAATTTTTGAATCCTGATTCCAATCTACTACTAAAATTTTTCCTTGATTTTTTATAACCCTCCTGGCTTCTTGCATTATCATTAATCTATTGCTGGATTGAAACAGAACATTTGCTATTACCACAAGATCTATATAACTATCTCCCAATTTTGAACCTTTAAGCGATTCTATGTCTGATAATATAGTTTTAATATTTAAAACTTTTTCCGCTTCTTTGCGAGCTTCTAAAAAAGACAATGCTTCTTTCTGGATATCAATAGCAAAAATTCTCCCCTTGCGAACAATTTTAGCCAAAGGGACAGAAAATCCTCCATGTCCACAGCCAAAATCTGCTATTAACATATTATCCTTTAAATCAATCTGTTTGATTATTTCAAAAGGATTAATGAACATCTTTTTATTTTTTATAATTTAAATTTTATAAGCTTGCCATTTTTGCCACTTTTTCTCCTGGATCTAATCTCATAATTCTAACTCCCTGAGTTACTCTGCTTAATTTCGGTATTGAAGATATTGGCGTTCTTATCACTTGCCCTTTTTGAGATATGACAATCAATTCTTCTTCCTCTCCCGACAACACTTGAGCGCACGCCATCTGACCAGTCTTAGGAGTTGTTTGAGAAACTTTTATTCCAGACCCTCCCCTGCTTTGAATCCTGAAATCTTTTATCTTTGTCATCTTCCCATAACCATTCTCACTTAAAACAATAATATAATTCTGAGAATCCTGGCCTTTTTCTGTCTTTGACCTTATTAAATCCATGCTAATCACTTTATCATCTTTTTTAAGAGATATGCCTTTAATACCGGCAGCTGGCCTCCCCATCGGTCTTACTTGCTTCTCTGAAAACCTGATTGATTTTCCAACTTTTGTAATCAAAATCACTTCATCTCCTTTGTCTCCCATACGCACGCTCTTCAATGAATCTCCTTTTTTAAGATTAAGCGCTATCAATCCAGTTTTTCTCATATTTTGGAATTCTGAAATTAAAGTCTTCTTAACTATTCCATGATCAGTCGCCATCATTAAATATTTATCCTTGTTTTCAAAATCCTGTTTTTTAATGGCTAAGACAGACATGATTCTCTCCTGAGTTGTAATTTCCAAGAAATTTACAAGCGCTCGGCCTTTTGCAACCCTGCTGCCTTCTGGAATTTCATAAGCTGGAGCCCTAAAAACTTTTCCAGAATCAGAGAAAAATAATAATGAATCATGAGTATTGGCTGTTATAAAATGTTCAACCACATCCTCGCCAACAGTTTTCATTCCAAGAGTTCCTTTTCCTCCACGCTTCTGAAGCCTGTAAGTCTCAGGATTAATTCTCTTAATATATCCTGAATTTGTAAGTGTGATGACTACTTCTTCTTCTGGAATCAAATCTTCATCAGAAAATTCCTGAATTTTTCTTGCCATTATTCTTGTTTTTCTTTCATCTCCGAAAGCCTCTTTCAAGCCTAATATTTCCTTTTTCATCACAGCCTGAATTTTCTTAGGATCTTTTAATATTGCTTCCAATTCAGCGATTTTTGCTTTTATTGCTTTTAATTCTTCTTCAATCTTTAATCTTTCAAGCCTTGCCAAATGCGCTAATTTTGTTTCAAGCACGGCATTGGCTTGGATCTCAGTTAAAGCAAAAGCTTTCATTAAATTAATCTGCGCGTCTTCTCTACTCTTTGATTCTCTGATTATTTTGATAACTTTATCAATATTTCCGAGACATTTATGCAAGCCTTCTAAAATATGTTCTCTTTCTTTAGCTTTCTTCAAATCATACTGAGTTCTGCGAGTCACAACATTCTTTCTATGTTCAAGATAATAATGTAAAACTTCTGCCAATGAGAGAACTTTTGGTTGAATTCCATCAACCAAAGCAATCATATTTAAATGAAATGACTTTTGGAGATCTGAATATTTATAAAGTTGATTTAAAATTTTTTGAGGAGGAACATCTTTATTTAAATATAAAACTATTCTTATTCCTTCTTTTCCTGATTCATCGCGAATGTCTCTTATTCCAACCACTCTCTTCTCTTCAACTAAATGGGCGAATTGTTCCACTAAAGAAGATTTATTGACTTGAAAAGGAATTTCAGTAATCACAATTTTCACCTTATCGTTTTTATCTTCAGTGATTTCTGCCTTACCTCTCATTAAAATCGGTCCCTTGCCATGAGAATAAGCCGCTATTATTTCCTTTTGATCAAAAATAATCCCTCCTGTAGGAAAATCAGGGCCTTTTATAAACTGAAATAAATCTTCGGTGCTAGCTTTTGGATTTTCCAATAAGTAAACTGCGGCATCGCAAACTTCTCCTAAATTATGAGGAGGAATGTTTGTAGCCATACCAACTGCAATACCTAACGATCCATTTAAAAGTAATCCTGGCAATAATCCAGGCAGGACAGTCGGCTCTTGTTTGCTTCCATCATAATTATCTATTAAATCAACCGTATCTCTTTCAATGTCTTTCAATAATTCTGAAGATATTTTTGACAATCTAGCTTCAGTATATCTATATGCAGCCGGAGGATCTCCGTCAATTGAACCGAAATTTCCCTGACCTTGCACTAAAGGATATCTAAGCGAAAAATCTTGAGCCATTCTGGCTAAAGCATCATAAACAGAAGCATCTCCATGAGGATGATATTTTGCAAGCACATCTCCAATAACTGCAGCTGATTTTCTGAATTTCGAACCATAAGTCAAACCTATCTCATTCATTGAATATAAAATCCTCCTCTGCACAGGCTTTAATCCGTCTCTTACATCAGGCAAAGCGCGAGCGACAATGACTGACATTGCATAATCAATGTAGCTTTCTCTCATTTCAGCGATTATTTCCCTATCTTTCACATACCCAATATCAGCTCCTGGGGTAATCGCTTTCTCTTTCTCTTTCTTGCCTTTGGCATTTTCCTTTTTACTTGCCATATTATTTCTAATTATTTTCTTCTTTGATTATTGAACTTGTTGAATTGCTTGAACTGACGCTACTTGTCGCAGTATTAGTTGCCATATCTTCCAAGATTTCCATTTCCTTATCATATTTTTTCAAATCTTCTTCCATTTGTTTGTCTACTTTCTGCATTGTCTCTTGGGCCTTCTTAAGACTCTCTGCATAATTATATGTACTGTTTATGACTTTTTCTTTTTTTTCTTCTATCTGATATTTTTTCAATTTATCCCCGACTAATGAAAACCACCAAGAAAACAAAACTAAAGCGCAAATAAATACGATTCCATAGAGAATCATTTTTTTCTTTTCAATTGGAAGTTTTTGCAAATCTTCTAATTTCATCTTTTATGGTTGCAAAACAACTACTTCTCCTTCTGTATTATCCAAATCCTTCTTTTTTATCAAAAGCTTGTCTTGAGGAGTTTTCCCTGCCTCTCCGACTTCTTTTAAGAAAACTTTAACATCTTCTAATTTAGTTTTCACCAAATCAGTTTTATAAACCATTGGAATTACTATTCTAGGCTCGATCTGATTTATAATTTCAGCGGCCTCTTTTTCATCTAAAACATAATCTCCTCCAACTGGAATCATCAAGATATCAATTTCCCCTATAGCGCTTAATTGTTTTGAACTCAATTCTTTTTGTTTTAAATTGCCAAGATGGCAAATTTTCATCTCTTCAGCTTCAATAGTATATATGTAATCTGTTCTTTCTTTTTCGGCGCAATCAGGACAGCCAATTCCTTTTATATATATTCCTTTTATTTCATATTCTCCAGGTTCATTAATAATAAAACCGTCCAATCCTTCTGTTGATACTTGATTATTAGTAAAAATACAAACGTCTGACTTTTGTTTACTTAATTTCGTATCTGTTTTTGGATCAATCGGATCTATCAATATAGATAAAGTTTCTCCTTTTCCGCAAGTTGCCATTATATTGAAGCAACTTTGCCCCTTCCAATATATATGCATATTAATAAAATAGGTAATTATCTATAAAAATAATATCATATTAAGCCTTTGTTTTCAAATAAAAGGGCTTGAAATATTTTGAAAAATGTTTTAATTTAAAACATATGATAAATATGAAACCACAAACAAACGAGCAAACAGTTGCTAACGACTTTATCAGAGTTCCTAAAGTCGGAAATATCGTTGAAGGAACTGTCATCGGAACAGGCAGATCTTCTGTTTATGTTGATTTAGGCACTTCAAGGCCAGGAGTCATTTATGGAAGAGAATTCGTCAATGCCAAAAATATTCTCAAGAATATTAAGGTAGGGACTCATATAAAAGGAAAAATTGTTGAGACTGAGAATGCTGAAGGATATGTAGAGCTCTCATTAAGAGAAGCTCAAGAATCTCAAAGCTGGGATAAACTCGAACAATTAATGGAAGAGAAATCACCTGTAAATGTA
>JAGOPM010000021.1 GCA_017991975.1 Candidatus Parcubacteria bacterium
CTCCGCTTTATAAATATAAAGAAAATTATAATCTATTTTTGATTTTTGATAGATAAAAAATGATAGGAATCCATCTTTTAATAATTTTTTTCCTTTCAATGCTGCAAGAGAGCTTTTTGCAGATTTTTGCGATTAGAGGCTTTGTTCCAAATTTGGCGTTAGCGTATCTTTTTGCGATTTTATATTTTGATAAATACCAAACTAAGAATGATAAGCTTTTTTTAGTCTATGTATTCGGGGCTTTGATAATAGATTGGATGTCAGGATTTTATTTTCCGAGTAAATTTATTTATCTTTTAATCGCTTATAAAATAATAGATTTTATCTACAGCAATTTTTCAAAATCTTTCCTGTCTTTTTTAACATCTTCTTTTTTGGCATTTTGCGGATATTTTGTATATAATAATTTAGTCATATCATTTTTTGAAAAAAATGCGTTGGCAAATCCCGTTTACGGGTTTTATTTTGCAGCTTATAATATCTTTTTCTCCATGATATTTTATTTTTTGCTTTCTCATGTTAAAAAAATCGTTTAAAAAATCATATATACATAAAGATATCGAACCTCAAGAAGTTTTACTGGATAAACTTGCTTTCAAAAAAGAGGTTGAGATGGGGCAATTCGAAGTTCCAGTCTCAAATCCTATAATT
The DNA here is from genome assembly GCA_017991975.1 of Candidatus Parcubacteria bacterium. Classification (GTDB taxonomy): domain Bacteria; phylum Patescibacteriota; class Minisyncoccia; order Minisyncoccales; family JAGOPM01; genus JAGOPM01. The sequence goes on from JAGOPM010000021.1 coordinate 652, forward strand.
AAAAGTTTTTGGATAATTTTTGCTTGTCTTTTTCTTTTTTTATTTGCAAGAGTTTTTCAATATCAAATTATTGAAGGAAAAACTTATTCTGATAGATCCGAAAGAAATCAATACATAAAAAAAATAATCAATTCTGGAAGAGGAATAATCTACGATAGGAATAATAAACAATTAGTTTATAACACAATCAGTTTTGATCTTTTTTGCTCCAAGCAAGATTTCAATGATGATCTTCTAAATATTATTGCCAGGGACCTGCATCAAGATCAAACAAAAATAAAAGAAGATCTTAAAAATAAAGATAATGATATTATAGTTATCAAAGGGATACCGCAAGAATCATTAGCTTTGGCATATTCCAAGATAGATAATTACAAAGGATGCAGAATTGAAAAAAATATCATTAGAGAATATCTTCCTGGGGAACATTTATCTCATATTATTGGGTATATAAAAGAAAATGAAGGAATGGGAGTCGAATTTGCTTATAATGATTATTTAAAATCAGATCCGGGAATAATTCAAAAAGAACGCGATGCAAAAGGTCAAATTTTGAATGAAAATATCTCCAGCTTACCAGAACCTGGGAATAATATCATTTTGACTATTGATAATGGATTGCAAGAAAAAATTTCAAGAATGTTAAATGCTTATGTAAACCAAAGCGGCGCTATTTCAGCATCTGGGATAGCTATGGATCCACGCAATGGAGATATTTTAGCATTAGTATCGATTCCAGGATTTGATAATAATATTTTTTCTAAAGGAGTAAGTTCCGATGATTGGAAAAAAATCCAAGAAGATAAAAGACATCCTTTTTTTAATCGTCCAATAGCTGGCTTATATCCAGCAGCTTCTACTATTAAGCCTTTTATCGCTTTAGCTGCATTAGAGTATGGAATAATAACTCCAAACAGCGTTTTGGATTGCCCTACGAAAATTTGCTTGCCTAATCCATATTCCGGGACTGAAGAATGTTTCCCGGATTGGAGACCGCATGGAAGCGCTGACTTGAATAAAGCAATTTCTGAATCAGTTAATCCTTATTTTTATAAAATTACTGGAGGATATAAAGAATTCAAAGGAATGGGAATACAAAAAGCAGTTGATTATTTATCTCAATTTGGATTAGGAAAAAAAACCGGGATTGATATTCCCGGAGAAGTAGAGGGTGTTCTTCCAGATCCTGAATGGAAAAAAAATAATCTTGGTGAAAAATGGAGTTTAGGAGATACTTATAATTTTGCTATCGGACATGGATTTGTGCAAGTAACTCCACTTCAAATTGCCAATGGAATCTCTGCTATTGCAAATAATGGGACATTATATAAACCTCAAATCGTTAAAAAAGTAATTGATCAAGAAGGGAACACAATAAAAGAATTTCCTCCTCAAAAAATTAAAGAAAATTTCATAAAATCAGAAGCTTTAAAATCTGTGCAGTCTGCAATGCGCCAAACTGCCGCTTCTCCAAATGCAACAGCGCATATGCTTAATTCTTTGCCAGTCATGGTTGCGGCTAAGACAGGAACTGCTCAAGCAGCAAAAGAAGGTTATTACCACTTATGGAATGTTACATATGGCCCGTTTGAAGATCCAGAAATAGTTTTAGTCTTGCTTGTTGAAAATGTAAGAGGCACTAATTATTTAGTGCTTCCTTCAACCTATGAAATTTTACGATGGTATTTTTCAGACAGAAAAGATCTCCCAGATAATCAAGCAACAACAAGCGTACCGACAATAGACCAAGAAATGGATAGCCAAATAATAAATTAATCCACTTGACAACATTCAAACAATCTTTATATTTAATTATCGATAATCAAATATATTATGCAAAAACAATTCACTCAAGAAGGTTTTGATAAGCTTAAAAAAGAGCTTGAAGAATTAAAAGCCCAACGTATTGAGATAGCTGATAGGCTTAAAAAAGCCGTTGCTTATGGCGATTTATCGGAAAATGCAGACTATCAACAAGCAAAAGAAGACCAATCATTTTTAGAAGGAAAAATTTTAGAAATCGAAGAAACGCTTAAAATAGCTCAAGTTGTAGAAACTGTCAAAGGAGGAAGTATTGTAGGAATCGGATCAACCGTAGAGATAGAATCATCAAAAGGCAAAAAAGAAACATATACTATAGTTGGATCCCAGGAAGCTAATCTTTTAGAAAATAAAATATCAACAGAATCTCCTTTAGGAAAAGAATTATTCGGAAAAATTACTGGAAGCGAAATAACTGTTAACGCTCCAGGAGGAAAAATAAAATACAAGATTATAAAAATTAAATAATCATTAATAAAAAACGCCCTGATTTTTATCAAGGCGTTTTTTTGTTTTTATTAAATGAACAATATCGGGAAAAGTTGAATACTTTCTATTGCAATCAATGATTGAAGCGCTGAAAGACTGTTCATCCCAGGACCAGTAATATCTTTGAGTGGATCTCCAACAGTATCGTTTTGCACCAAAGCTTTATGAGTATCTGAATTTTTTCCATGTAGATGACCAAGTTCTCCAGCTTCGCACATTTTTTTTGCATTATCCATATTCCCACCGGCATTAGACATCCAAAAGCCTATAGCAAGATTCATAAGATTTGATCCTAAAATATATCCTGCTAAAGCTATAGGTCCTAAAAAAGGCAAGAAACGAACAAGTAAAGTGGTTATAACTACAATTAAAACAGGAGGAAGGAGATGGTTTAAAGCACCTTTAGTCGCGATATTAGCGCAAGATTTATAATTCGGTTCTATATGATTCTCCATTCTTTCTTTAAGAGAATGTGTCTCAAATTGCTTTTTAATATTATCCATTACTTTAAAAGCAATTTTTCTTGCTGGAGCCATTGTCATTGCAGCAAACAAATAAGATGAAGCAACACCCAATAACGATCCCATAATAAACTTTACCAATATTCCAGAATCCATCAGATCAAATTTGAATTGTGATCCAAGTTTGGAACCTAAAATTTCAAAAAAGGCCACAAACAAAGTGATCATAGATAGTCCGGCTGATCCATTGGCGATTCCTTTTGCGTAAGCTGCAGTAGTATTTCCTGTAGCATCGATTAGGTCCAATGTTTTTATAGCTTCATCATTAAGTCCTGCTTGCTCAGCAATGCCTTTTGAATTATCAGCAATAGGACCAAACACATCAACTGCCACATTTATTCCCATATTAGCCATTAAGCCTGCTGTTGCTAAAGCTACTCCAGCCACGCCCCAGCCAGGTCCAATGCCTTGGCATAAAAAATAACCCAATCCAATAGTGGAGATTATTGCTATAACAGGTATTGGAACGCTCAAATGTCCCACTTCGATTCCACTGAGTACCGCCAAAGCAACACTAGTTTTTCCATTTTCAGCAGTTTGTCTCACAGGTTTTGATCCTGTAAAATAATTTGTTGATATTCCAATCGTTATTCCAGAAATCAGTGGCCCGGCAATCAATGTTATTAATAATTGCCAAGGCAGGGAAGTAAAGATAAAAACAATAGAGCAAATTGCAGCGAACAGTCCATATGTAAAATAAACTGCCAAGCTCAATGCCAATGAAGGGTTTTTATTGATATTAATTCCCAACATAATGCTTATTCCAATCATTGTTGTAATTGTTCCTATTGAAATAAAAACAACAATCATTGAAGCAATTATAGGATTAATAGCGTAAACAACAGTGATTGCGGAAAATATAGCAGCTACATAAGAATCATACATGTCCAATCCAGTACCTTTAATATCACAAACATAATCTCCGGCATTATCGCCTTTGCTTGCAGGATTATAAGGATGGTCTTCAGGCAGTCCAGCTATTACTTTTCCAGATAAGTCTGCTGCCATATCCATTCCTTTGGAAAACATGCCACCGCCATTTTTAGAGAAAACTGCGGAAAGCGTAGCACCCATACTGAATGCGCCAATAAAAATAATACTCATTTTTCCTGAAAGCAATGCAATAGATGTAATTCCTAAAGAAGCCAATCCTGTTACAGCCATTGCCATTACTGATGCGCCTAAAAACGCAACTCTCAATGGTGGGCCAACTCTTCCTTTATGTTTATTTGCTTGATGAGTGACTCTATGGCTTGTTTGAGATCCAGCTGTCATTCCTATTATGCCAGCAATAATTGAAAAACCACTACCTAGAACAATACAAACAGCAGACCAAAAATCAAAGAAAGCGACAATAACTGCAATTGAGATAGCGACTAAAAAAACAGCGCTATCCATTTTTTTGACAAAAACATCAACCATGCTTTTGACATCAACTGCAATCTTAAATAGTTTGTCATCTTTCTCTGTCTTTGTTTTTAGGACAATATATGCCACTAAAGCTCCAGCCAGAGAAATCCATGAAGCAATAAATCCTATCCAATAACCGCTTATTCCGAATAACATGATACCTCTCTTTCCTTTTTTTGTTTTTTATTATTTAGTCTGGATTTTTCGCCCAAAATTATTCTTTTTTCCTCCTATTTTTCTATATTTTTAAAATAACTTTTAGAATTTTTTTAAATTCTATCCATTATTTTTTAACATAAAATATATTATATCGCAATATTGACATATAAATATATTTATTGTAAAATAGATTTAAATAAAAATCAGAAAAACCTGATTTTAGAAGCTATTTTAAAATTTAAAATATCTTATTAAACCAAACGAAAAAAGGAGGCAATAATTGAACAAGAAAAACAGCAAAAAAATTATTTTTGCATTAATTATTTTTTTAGCCATTTCTGGAATTCATTCCAGCAACACCTTATCGCTTACAGATTGCCCTGATTTGAATTGTAAAATATTTTTTGAATCAGTGATTTTCAATGTAAATAACGATTTGGTGATCGATGATGATAAAACGCCACAAGTAGTGAATTCGTCATTATTCAAAGCCTTACCAGGAACAGAAATTGAAATTTCTTGGAAATATGATTCTAAATTAAAAAAAGAAGATATTCAGGAAATATCATACTGTTCGATAAGAGCTGGCTTTGGAAAAGATCCAAGCCTTGTTATCAATCCATATATAATAATTGGCAAACATACCGGACAAAATTCCATTAAATGGAAAATCCCAAAAGAGTCTGGATCGTTCTGCAAAATATGGATAACAGCATATAATAAAGCTGGAGCAAGGATAGGTGAATGCAATACTAGGCCATTTTGCACAAATAAAGACTTGTTTTCTCCCAATGCTTTTATTCAAGAATTTTTTAGCATTTGGTCAAAAACCGCTTATGCTAAAGTGAAATTCGTTTCTCCGGGAAATATCTTTCCCGTATATTCATGGATAGAAGTGAGAGAATCAAGCCAATCTTGGCCAAAATATTTAAGAGTTCCTGTCGATGTAAGAGTTTTTGAGAACATTAAAGATTTAGAAGAGAATGGTTTCTCTTACAATGCTTTAATGGATGATCTCAAACCAAATACTTCTTATATCGCCAGAGTAATATCATTAAATAGCGCCGGGATGCAATGCAGCGTAGAAAAAGAATTTAAAACTACTTGTTCTCTGCCGATAATCGAAACAGAAGAAACAATTGCTTTTAAGGGAAATGAAAAAAACGATGAACGCTCAGAGAGTTTAGCGGTTCTAACATGCAGGATAAAAGATTTTGGAGGAGATGATAACATATGGATAAAAACTTATGTATGGAATTATAGCCATCCTGAAATAATAGTTGCTCAAAAAGATTGGACGCAATATTCAATTCAAGATGTCTTAAATTTCCAAGGGAAAATCGCAACCCCAGTGAAAGGATTATTCGATACAGGAGAAGTATTTTGCTATAAATTCATAGCAAAAAATTCTTTGAATATCGAAATAGATGGAGGGGTTAAATATTTCCCTCCGCCATTTTCATCTTTTATTCCAATTATTGAGAACGGAGAAAAAAAAGATGGAAAAGATCCAACTACTCAAGCGATATTGCAAGTAAAAGTGGAATCAATAATGAATCCGACTCAAATTTGGTGCGAAATAGGCGAAGATCTGACTGAATATTATGAAATTCCCAGAAATCCAGCAATTTCTTGGAAAAGTCAAATGATAGTAGTTGATAAACCAGGCATTTATGAAATTGCAGTCAACAACCTGAAACCTGGAAGAGGATTAGAAAGCATTCCACTTTGGATACGTGAAATATATCCTGAAATCAAACAGACCAAAGGATACGTATTCAAAGCTTATGCAAAAGATATAAAAACAGAAATGCAAAGTTCTGCCAAGAAATGGAAAAAATTTACCACAGCATATCCAATAACAGATCCTTATTGCAAGATATCCCAAATTCAGCAAGATTCTATCACAAATAATTCCGCAGTCTTAAAAATGGGAATAGGTTTCTCAGGATTTGATAAAGAATGTGAAGTTTTTTTCCGCTATTGGGAAAAAGGAAGCAACAAAAAAGATAATCTGAAAGAAACTTTTCCACATGAGATAATAAACACTCAAAAATTTATCTGGGCATCTTATGATATAAGAGATTCTGGACAATTAACATATGATTGTCCAATATCTGATCTCAAACCATCTACATGGTATCAGGTCCAGGCATTTATAAAAAACAGCACTGGAAAAGAAATCCCATCTAAATCGATAGCAGAATTCAAAACTCTTTGGGGAAAAGATATCTATGATAGAGCAAAAATAAAAACTGTAAAAGCAGATCAAAAATCAGATAATATATTTGATCTCCAAGGAAAACTCATTGACTGGGGTGGAGCGGAATTTGCCGACATCTATATCGAATCATGGATACTTACAACCAGATTCACCGGATATAAAAGCGTTTTATATGTCGGAACATTCAAAAAAGTAGATTTCCAAGAAAAAGATGGAAACTCTGAACCAATAATCAAATATCCTGAATTCCACTACAACACCAATGAATTAGTTTATGGCAGAAGATGCATGTTCAGATATTTCGCTCAGACATCAGCGGGCATATCTTACGGAGAATATATCTCCTATCTAACAGAGCCATTGCCCAATGAATATCTTCGCCCGATTATCCGCAATCCTAAATTCAGAATCATCAAAAACAACAAGCAAGAAACATTAGTAGAAATATCTTGCGATATTGCAGACATGGGTAGATTATCTGGCAAAAAACCATTTCCATTTTTCGAAATTGAATGGGTTTGGACAGAATGTAGATCTACCAGCATAGAAAATTGGCCTCACAGTTGGCAACACAGTTCTAAAGATAATGGAGAAATAATAGTAATTGACCAACCTGGAAAATATTCTTATATGATTTCTAAAGACTTGATTCCAGGGAAGCAATATTATTTTTCCGCTTATCTGAAATATGAGAATATGTTAATATGGCTATGTCAAGATTCTTTTGATGAAGTCATGGGTCCAGGATGTCCATTTTTCATTCTACCGCATAAAGCTCCTGAAATTTCTTATGTATCTATCGATTATTGGAGCAAAAATGGATTTCTAGGAGTAGCTCATATAGAATATCCTGGGAGTATGAAGCATGAAGAATATTATTCTTATTTTGAGCTCGATAAGCTGAATTCACAAACAAAAAATTGGGAAAAAATAATGAAAACTCCAATCTTAAAAAGATTTGGAGGAGAGATAAAATTGGCTTGGCCGTTTGAAAATGTCGAGCCAAAAACAAACTATCGTTTGAAAGCAATAGTTCTCAATGAAGGAGGCAGAAACGAAAAAATAATGGAGTTTCTAATGCCTTCAAAATAGCTCTTTGATGAAAAGTAAAAAACGCCCTTGCAAATTAAGGGCGTTTTTTATTCCTTGACTGTCAACGATAATTTTTTATACTAAATCAGCTTTTTAAAAAACAAAAAGGAGGCAGATATGGCCGATCGAATAATCATTTTCGGGAAACCAGGATCAGGAAAAGGAACGCAAGCAAAAGAATTATCAAGAATCTTAGGCATTTTCCATATTGATGTTGGATCGATTATAAGAGAAGAAATTAAAAATGAAACAGAATTTGGAATAATGGCGAAAGAATATTGCGATCAAGGAAAGCTTGTTCCAGATTTAGAAACGTCAAAAATGATAACGGACTTCTTTTTAAAAAATTTCAACAAACTGCGTAATGGTTTTGTTATCGAAGGATTTCCGCGCACATTATTTCAACTTGGATTTTTAGAGCAAACCTTGGAGCAAAATAATCTAAAGATAAATACTGCTGTGTTTCTAAATATCTCAAATGAAATTATTTTTGAAAGGATAAAAAAGAGATTTCAATCAGAAGCGAGAAAAGATGATGGTAGCGAAAAAGCAGTAAAAGAAAGGATAAGAATCTTTAATTCAGAAACTTGGAAATGTATCGAATTCTACAATAAAAAAAGAATATTAAAAGAAATTGATGGGTCAAAAACAATCCAAGAAGTTTTAGAAGCAATTTTAGAAGCTATCAAGCATTAAAAACTCTAAAAACCTAATTTTAGAGCCTAAAAATCCTAACTTCTTGATTTTTGAAGAGAAATATGATATAATTATGTATAGAACATTAAATTGGATGCAGTTAAAAATGATGGGCATAATCCAATAGGATCTGAAAGAATTTTTTTCCAAAGGAATGCCAATCTTGATGACAAACCAGTTGATGAAATCATTAAAACCGAGCTTAGAGCCGCCTCTACTGGAAATATTTATTTTTCAATAATTTCAGGAAGAGATTGTGAATGGTACAAAATGAATTATTGCGAACCAGCCAAAAGAATCGCTGAAAGCATGGATTTGAAGGATTGGGAAAAGAGAAATATCGAAAAAGGGATAATATTGCTTCCGGAAATGGGAGCTTTCCGCATTGATGTTTTTTCAGACAATATAAATCAAAATATCCCTTCTAACCATATTTCTCTCAAGAAAGAGATACGTGGGATATTCCAGAATATTTTTCTGGATATAAATGATCTTCCTATAGAGAAAATAGGGAAGACATGGTTTGAAATCATGGATGCTAACAATAATCAGCGTTTTTTCACAAAAGACAAAGATGAATTGTATAGCTTCTTTAGAAAAAATGGAAAGTCCATCCCTCCTATAACGTGCGCCACTTTCTCTACGAAAAAACGTTGCTTAATGAATGGAGAGCTTCACAGGAAATTTAATGTTGAAACTCAAAAATGGGAAGTTCCATATTCGTTGAATGATCAAGAAATAATTGAAGCTTGCGAAATAATAAAGAACAAAATAAAAGAATTTCAGCTTCAAAATTATTTCTTCCTAAATCCAGTTGCCACTTCACTCAATATTGAAGTGATAGTAGAAAATGAACCGCTTGGAAAAGAATCTGCAGCCGAATACGCATTTAAAGAAGTGCTTTCAATGAATAAATCTATGTCAGAAAAAGATCTCTCAAAATTTACTCTGGCAATTGAAAGTTCTCCTGCGGGATCAGAATTGGCTAAAAAACATGGCGCATTCTGCTATGTAGGAAAAAATCCTCTATCAGACGAACAAAAAAAGAATCTGATAGCTATTGCGAAACAAGGAGTTTATGGATCTCTTCCAGCTCTTGAAGCAATGAAGATTTCAATCAAAGGAATTAATTTCGATCAATATTAAAAATACAAACAATCAAAAAGCCCTAGAAAATATAGGGCTTTTTATATACTTATAAAATAAGTAATTTAAAAGCGATATCTAATAATAGATATCGCTTTTTTTGACATTTTACCCAAAAACCATTATTATATATATGATTATTTTATATAATCATTCATGAACACAATAATTTTTCATTTTGATTTTTGATTTTAATATTATGCCAAATCTAGAAGAAATAAGAGCTAATCGCATTAAAAAACTGGAAAAGATAAAAACAACAGGAGAAAACCCTTATCCTTTAAGCACTAAAAGGAGTCATACTGTAAAACAAGTTTTAAAACAATTCCAGACGCTCAAAAAAAATAAAAAAGAAATAATTATCGCTGGAAGAATAATTGCAAGCAGATCTTTTGGCTCTTTAGCTTTTGTTAAAATTGAAGATGGAACCGATAGAATGCAGGCAATTTTTGCCACTCAATTTCTCGGTCAAGCCAAATTCGATATTTTTTCTCAAACAATTGAAGTAGGCGATTTCATCGAAATAAAGGGAACCGCTACAGAAACAAAAACCAAGGAAAAATCTATCCAGGCTAATGATTTTAAAATACTTTCTAAAGCTTTGCGCCCATTGCCAGAAAAATGGCACGGATTACAGGATTTAGAAGAAAGATACAGAAAAAGATACCTTGATCTTATTTTTAATAAAGATATAAAAGAAAAATTCGAATTAAGATCAAAAATAATATCTTCAATAAGAAATTTCTTGGGAAAAGAAGGTTTTCTTGAAGTAGAAACTCCAATTTTACAACCTTTATACGGTGGAGCCAAAGCCAAGCCCTTCAAAACATATCTCAATGCCATGGGAACAGATGTTTTTTTGCGAGTTGCGCCAGAATTATATTTAAAAAGACTGATTATCGGAGGATATGAAAAAGTTTTTGAAATTGGTAAAGCTTTTCGGAACGAAGGAGTAGACAAATTCCATAATCCTGATTTCACAATCCTTGAATTTTATTGGGCATATGCAGATTACAAAGATATGATGAAACTGACGGAAAAAATGTTTTTAGATTTAACAAAAAATACATTTAAAAAAACAAAAATTGAAATTAACGGTCAGATGATAGACTTCAAAGGTCCATGGGAGAGAATCGAGTTCAATGATCTTTTGAAAAAATATGCGGGAGTTGATTACGATTTTTATAACGTTCAAGCATTGGAGAAAAAAGCTAAAGAACTTGGAGTCGAAATAGAAAAAGGAGCCGGTAAAGCGGAAATCGCCGATGAAATTTACAAAAAATACTGCAGACCTAAATTGATCCAACCTACATTTATTATCCATCATCCCGTTGGTTTTCAACCTTTAGCAAAAGCAAAAGATGATCAAAAATTAGCGAATTTTCAGATGATAGTAGCAGGAACCGAAATCATAAATGCCTTTTCAGAATTGAATGATCCGTTAGAACAAGAAACAAGATTTCAAGAACAGGAAAAATTATTTAAGCAAGGCTTTTCCGAGGCCCAGCAAAATGACAAAGAATTTGTCGAAGCCTTAGAATATGGAATGCCTCCATGCGCAGGGTTTGGAAT
>JAGOPM010000022.1 GCA_017991975.1 Candidatus Parcubacteria bacterium
GGAGAATAATAAAGAAAGCGACATATTATATAGGGAATTATTTTTCATTCCTAATTCCAAAAGAATGGATTCGCGACAATGATTTCCCTTTATTTTAGCGAAAGGAGGCGTGCCAGAGAGGATGAACGGGGCGGTTTCGAAAACCGCTATTCGCTTTAAAACCGAATCGGAGGTTCGAATCCTCCCGCCTCCGCCAAATTTAATAATTGTGCGCCGGCACAATTATTAAGTGGCCGGAATTGGGAAATAAGGATTCGAAGCAAGGTACTGCCAAATTCAGTAGAATTTGGGAGTGAATCCTCCCGCCTCCGCCATGGATTTCAATTGATAGATAAATTTTATTTAAAAATATGTCAAATCAAATAATATTTTATATAATTTCTTTTATTATTTTGGCTGTTAATGCCTATATTATTTTTTATACTTATAAACTTAATAAAAGAATCGGATTATTTTTTGAAAAAGGCGGAAATGATTTGGAACAAACTTTGAAGAATATTTTGAATCAATTGGAATCTTTCAAAAAATATAATGAGATAAACGACCAAAACATAAAAGATTTGCAGGAAATAGCTCAAAGAAGCTTCCAGAAATGCGGAATAGTGAGATTTTCTCCTTTTAAAGATGTGGGAGGAAAACAAAGTTTCTGTATCTCTATGCTTGATAAAAATAATTCAGGATTCTTAATAACAAGCCATTTTGGAAGAGATTTTAATCATATTTATGTAAAGCCGATATCCAAAGGAAAATCTGAATATTCTTTATCCAAAGAAGAACAAAAAGCTTTAGATAAATCAATAGGCATCGATTCTAAAGATCAAGAAGATGAATAATAAAGAAACAATATGACAGTAAAACGCGCGCCAATCGTAGTAGTTTTAGGACATGTCGACCACGGGAAGACTACTATTTTAGATTACATAAAAAAAAGTAATGTTGCCGCCAGAGAATCAGGAGGGATAACTCAGCATATCGGCGCATATGAAATTGAATACAATGGCAATAAAATAACTTTTATTGATACCCCAGGGCATGCCGCTTTTTCATCGATGCGTTCCAGGGGCGCTAAAGTCGCAGATATTGCTATTTTAGTTGTTGCTGCTGATGATGGAGTTAAAGAACAGACTAAAGAAGCTATTAATGTCATTAAGAATGCCAATATTCCATTCATCGTCGCTATAAACAAAGTAGATATAGAAAGAGCTAATCCAGAAAAAGTAAAAATGGATTTATCTAAATATGATGTGATGTTAGAATCGATAGGAGGCGATGTCCCTTCAGTTAATACTTCGGCAAAACAAGGGACTGGAATAAATGATTTATTAGATTTAGTAGTTCTTATTTCGGAGATGAATGATTTGAAAGCTGATCCAGATTCAAAAGCTACTGGGACTGTAATCGAATCAAAGCTTGATAAGTTAAGAGGTCCTACGGCAACTTTATTGATTACTGACGGAACTTTGAAAGTGGGGGATATAATAGGATCGGCTACTGCTAATGGAAAAATAAAAGCAATAGAAGATTTCAGAGGGAAACAGATTAAGCAAGCTTTGCCTAGTCAGCCTTGCAGTGTTTTAGGTTTATCAAAAATTCCATTTGTTGGAGAAGAATTTTTTACATTCAATAGTATTCAAGAAGCTCAAGAATTTGAAAAAGAGGCTTTAAAAAAGCCGCAGATTGATTTAAGCGAAGAAAAAGATAAAAAATATTTGAATATTATTTTAAAAGCCGATGTCCATGGTTCACTTGAGGCTTTGGAAAAGATGATTCAGGAAATTCCAACAAAAGATGTTGTTATAAGAATTCTTAAAAAAGAGGTTGGCAATGTGACTGAAGACGATGTTAAGCTCGCTGAAACATGCAAGGCTAAAATCGTCACATTCAGAGTAAAAGCTGATTCGAATATAGAAAGATTGGCTGATGACAGAAAAATAAAAATAATGGGTTTCGACATTATTTATAACCTTATTCAAGCTCTGGAAATAATGTGCAAAGCTTTGATTGAACCTAAAAATGTCAGGGAGGATCAAGGGAAAATGAAAGCTTTGATAGTTTTTTTTACTGAAGGAAGCAGGCAGATAGTAGGAGGAAGAGTGACTGATGGTTTTGTCGAGAAAGGAGCGCAAATGGAAATATATAGAGATGAAAAATTAATAGGAAAAGGGAGAATGGTCGGTTTGCAGAAGAATAAAAAGCCTATCGACAAAGCAATAAAAAGAGATGAGATCGGGGTGCTTTTTGAAGGCAATATAAAAATCCAAGTTGATGATACTATAGTTTTTTATGTCATTTCGCAACAAAAGAATTGAAGAATTGCTTAAAAAAGAGGTTGGCAATTCCATTATAAAGAGGTTATCGTTTCCAAAAGATATTTTAATAACCATTTCTGGAGTTGACTTGCACAGTAAAGGCTATATTGCTGATATTTTTGTAAGCGTCATACCAGATTCAAGGCAAAAAGAGAGTCTTGCGATTTTAGCTAAAAATGTTTATGATATTCAACAGGATATAAATAAAAGATTGAAAATTAAGCCAGTACCCAAGATTATTTTCAGATGCGATATAGAGACTAAAGAAATGATACATTTAGAAGAAACTTTTAAAAAAATAGAAGAGGATTTGGCCAGATAGCCAAGCGGTAAGGCAAAGGTCTGCAAAACCTTTATACGCGGGTTCAATTCCCGCTCTGGCCTCCATAATATTTTTTAAATGAGTATTCGATTTTAGAAAATATTATGAGTTTTGATATTTGATTTTTTCATCGCCCGGGTGGTGGAATGGTATACACGAAGGACTTAAAATCCTTTGGCCTCACGGCCTTGCGGGTTCGAATCCCGCCTCGGGCACCAATAAATAAAAATAATCAGCCATCGCTGATTTTTTTATTTATAATTGTTTGTAAACGGGATTCAAACCAAAAAGGGGGTCGGGGAAACTGGGTGTTTCCCTGTAGAGGAAAATACTAAAAACCGAGAGGTTTTTAGAGAGCCACGATTTATCGTGGCGAGTGAGATTTCCCGCCTCGGGCACCAATATCAAATTTAGATATATTATAAAAATTGCTTTGAAAATAAACGGCTAAGTTCTCTTAGCCGTTTATTTTCAATACAGTATTGAGTTTCTGGCGAAACGGCTAAATGAATTTAGCTGTTTATTAAATCTTTTTAGAATAACTTAGCTAAAGTGGGAATTCTTATAGATGATTTTTTGTGGAAATCTTATTTTGTTTTTTAGCTATTTTTATCTTATAATTAGTTAAACTATTTTTTATGAAAAAAATAAAAGGGTTTACACTTATAGAATTGATAATTGTGATAGCTATCATTTCTTTGTTGGCCATGATTATTACTTACTCTATAGTAGGGGCTCAACAAAAAGCCAGAGATACAAAAAGAATCGCTGAATTAAGCGATATAGGAAAAGCAATAGGGATTTACCAATCAATGAATGCGGGTAAATTGCCAGTTTCTGGTGCTGGAAATATTACAAATTATTGGGATACAGGCTGTATTGAAGATAATAATTTTTTAAATGATTTGACGGTTGAAGGTTTAGCCAAAACGATCCCAAGGTCAATTGCTATCCCTGATCCTTCTGGATTTAGTTATCTTTATCTTGGAGCGGGGTGTTATAGATACAGATATTTTGATTCAACATATGGTGGAAATGGAGTATGCAATGATGGGAGCGGTTATGGAGTTTTGTATACTGCTTGTGAATCAAAAACTTGTCCGGTTGGAGAAATTGATAGAGATTGTCCACAATGGCCTTATGATGAAGGAAAGTCATATGGAGGAAAAGATATTGATAATCAAGTCTATATGATTTTTATCAAAGGAAATTAAAAGATTTAAAAACCGCCCTGTCCAGGGCGGTTTTTAAATTGAGTTTCAGATAGGCATTTTTATATCGTTTAAAATCTTTTTTGCTTCATTGAACTTTTTTAATATTTCAACTAATTCCTTGGTGATTTCTCGATTTATCAATTCTGATAAGGGTTTTGTGTTCATCTGGTTTCTTAAACTCTGCAAATCTAATTTTGCTTGATCGATTATTGCTTTAGCTTCATTTAATTTATCTTTGAGACCTTGTTCTATATCGTTTCCAAGTTTATCTTTTATTGCAAGATATTTATCCTCTATTTTTTTTCCATAGTTTAACTCAAGTTTTCCGATATTAATAAGCGCTAAGACTTTCTTTAATCTAATTTGAAGGAAGTCTTTTTTATATGTTGCAAGTTTTGACCTTATGTCTTTTAACGATTCTGTGCTTGTTGAATTCTTAATTTGGTCTTTATAAGAATTGAGTTTGGAAATATCTTCTGTTATTTCTTTTGAAATTGATTGCTCTAAAGAATCAGGAATGAATTCGCTTTTGATTGCTCTGTCTTTTAAATTTTGGCTTTGCCTTATTAATGCTTCTATTATGCTATTTAGATTTTTGGCTTCTTTGCTTGTTGCAACAGTAGAACTGGCGTTTGTATCACTTTTAATTTTCCCTAAGATTTTACTTCTCCAAAGTTTAAATCTTAAATCAAGCATTTTTTTGATATTGTTAGCTCTGACTTCTCCGATTTTTCCGTGGATTTTTAATGATTTTATGTATTTATTTCTTAAAGCCACATATTGATTCGTTGAAGGAGTTGTAGTGCCGTTTTCATCTATGCCAATATCATTTAAAGTCACATCATCATCGGTAGTTGGTATTGTGCTTGTAACAGTGCTGGTAGTTGTTGCGCCAGTTGTTGATGTAGTTGTAGTTGCAATTTCTTGAGCAAGAGCTTGACCAGCAATAGTGTAGATAAGCAAACAAAAAATAATAATTTTCTTTTTCATAATATTTTTTTGGGCAGTAGAATGAAGTTTTTCATTTTACTGTGATTATTTTTATAAAACTCTTTTGTTAATTAATACGTAATCTCGGCCTTTTTCTTTCATTATTATATATTTTTATTTAAAAGAAAACAGCCAGTTTAAAACTGGCTGTTTTCTTAATTGACAATTTCAATATAGGTCCATTTTTTTCCAAACATTATTGCTTCTTCTCTTGTCGGGAACCAAATATCTATATTTTTATCATTTTTGGGATGCATCCTATCATCAACCACAAAGATTTTTGTGTTGAATAATTCAGGTATCCTTACTTTTGTTCCAAATGGCAAGAAATTCGCTGCTATTATCCCGTCTTTTACAGTATTTCCAGCGGCTGTTAAGAACGGAGTGCTGTCTGTTTGGTCCGGAGTAGAGGAGTATGCTGTTATCAAAACATTAAACCTCTTTCTGGTTTGCTGGGGAGAATAAATGATAGTATTGCTTTCTATTGTATTGAATCCCAGAGTTTCCAGTTCTTTTGCTGTTTTATTTTGATCTAATTCAAAATCTCTTTCTGACGATTTTGCGATAAAACTGCAATCAAATCCGAATATTATAAATACCAGCACAGCAGCAAGATAAATCTTTCCGAATAAATTCATAATTAATCATTCTGGCAAGCAGATTTCCCAATTTTCTACCTGACAGGCTTTATATTTCTTCGACTAATATTTCAAAAGATCTTTCCAGCTCTTTGGAGCGAGTGAAGGGAATCGAACCCTCGTCTCATCCATGGCAAGGATGTGTAATAGCCACTATACGACACTCGCTTTTTGCGAGGGTGCCGCGGAGTGGAATCGAACCACCGAAACCCCTTCGTTTTCAGCGAAGTGCTCTACCACTGAGCTACCACGGCAAGATCTTTCTTCTATTTATTTGTCAAAAGAACTATTTCCTGTTGTGTGAACGATGCAGGATTCGAACCTGCGACCTCATCGGTGTAAACGATGCGCTCTAACCAGCTGAGCTAATCGTCCTCGGGCATAATCAATATTAACCCATTTTCCATTCATTATGATTTCCTAATGTGCCCGAGGCGGGACTTGAACCCGCACGTCTATAAAAGACCACGCCCCTCAAACGTGTGTGTATACCGATTCCACCACCCGGGCATAAGGGGCAAGTTTAAGCTTGTTTTTTAAGCTTTGCCCTTTTTCCAGAAGCATCTCTTAAATAATACAATTTTGATCTTCTGTTCTTGAATTTTTCAATAACTTCTATTTTCTTGATTGTCGGAGCAGAGAATGGGAAGATTCTTTCAACTCCAATTCCATCAACTGTTTTTCTTACCGTGAATGTTCCGGTATTTCCTTTTCCATGTTTTATTGCTAAAACTTGTCCTTCGAAAGCTTGTGTTTTTTCTTTCTTATCTTTTCCTTCAACAATCTTAACATAAACTTTAACAATATCGCCAGAGGAAAACTCTGGGATTCTTGATTGTTGTTCTGCAGAAACTTCCTTGGCTTGTGTCTCTTGTGCAACTTCAGTTTCTTGCAAATCTTGATTTTGGTTTGTTTCTTCTTGTGTCATATTTTTTCTTTTCCTGACTAAAGGCTTATTTTTTTGCTTCACAGGATAAATTTTTGATTACTGATTTTAAATCTTTTGGCAAATCAGCAATGATTTTTTTTCTTTTTTTATTTGGCAATGAGAATTCTATTGAATAGGCGTGCAGAAATATTCTTTTTAATCCTTTAGGCATTTGGTCCTTAAAACCATATTTTTTATCTCCGGCAATAGGGTGGCCTATGTATTTCATATGAACCCTTATTTGGTGTCTTCTTCCTGTTTTGGGAGAAATTTCTATCAAAGTGAAATTTTTAAAAAAATTAACAACCCTCCAATTGCTCACAGCTTCTCGCAGACCTTTCTTTTTTGCATTTTGGCTATTAAGCTCAAAGGCTTGCTGTAAAAGCCGGTTTTGGGGGTTTCTTCCTATGAAAGTATGTATTATCCCTTCTTGATTTTTAACCTTTTTAGAGACTAAAGTCAAGTATTTTTTGTTTATATTCCTACCAGCAAATTGTTTCTGTATAAATTCTAAAGCGCTATTATTTTTAGCTATCAAAACAACGCCAGAGGTATTTTTATCAAGCCTATGGATAATTCCGTATCTTGGAGACAATCCAACTTCTTTGAGGGTAGGGGATTTTCTGATTAAATCATCGATCAAGCTTTTAGTTTTAAGGGAATCGTTTTCTGATCGATATACTGAGATCCCGGATTTTTTGTTTACAGCTATTATATTTTTATCTTCGTAAATGATTTCCATCTTATATTAATTATAACATTTTTTATTTAAAAAGTCAAAAATAAAAAATCAATAAAAGCAGAAGAAATTAACAATTGACAGAGATATCTTTTTACGGTATCGTTTGAAATTGTTATTTTACAAAAAGGAGGCATTAATGGCTGAAAAAAGAAATGGAAAATGTGAATGTTCTGAATGTGAATGCGAAAAAAATTTAGAATTGCTTTTGAAAGATTTTAGCCGGTTCTATGGAAAAATAGCTAAACATAAGGAGATAGTAGCTAATTTGGAAAGCAAAGAACAGGCTATAATCAAACATTTAGCCAAAAATGGAGATGAAAAATCATTGGAGAAAATAAAGAAGGAATATCCAAGTTTTTCTAACCATATTGATACTGTATTGGGCAAAAATTATTTTCCTCCTTCCTTAGGTTGCTGAATCATAAATATAAAAAAAGCCTGAAAAATCAGGCTTTTTTATTTTGAGTTTTAATAGGCTTTTTTTCTGTATGTCGCTACCAGTTTTTTGACCATTCTGCCCCTTCTTCTTGTATAAAATTCAAGCTATCTTCTGCTTCTTTGTTTCCTCCTTTTTCTTTGGCAATGAGAATTTTTATCAGTTTTTTTGTCTGCTCTTTCTTTTTCTTGCTTGGATTTTTTTCCAAGGAATTTGCCAGAGATTCTTTTATCTCTTCATTTGAAAAATTTTTGGCTTTTCCTTTAGGGAATAATTTAAATATAATTGCTGCTACTGCTCCTATTGTCAATACAGCGCTTCCAGCAACAACAAAATTCTTATTATTTGCCATTTTTTCCTCCTTTTGAATGTTCTTAAGATAAATAAGCATATAAAAAAATAGCTTATTGTCAATGTTTGTCGCATTAGCTGTGTTTTTTCTCTCCTTGTGGAAAACTTTCTATTGTTTTGCTATGGAAATGGTATAATAGATAAAGGTCGCAACACCTTAAACAAATTTATAAGCAAACATGTTCACAAAAATACTTAAATTCTTCTTAATTATCGGAGGCATCAACTGGTTAATAGTTGGATTGATGAAACAAAATTTGGTTGAGAAGATATTCGGAGGCATCCCGATGTTAGTTACGATTACTTATGTTATTGTCGGTATTGCCGCTATTTTCGAATTACTCGAATTCTTCAAGAAATAACTGTTTTAAAAACCAAAAACGCCCTGGATTTCCCGGGGCGTTTTTGTATTATTTAAATATTTAAAATTATACTGGAGTGCTTGTTGATTCTTGGGTCGGATTGCTTGTACTTTGGTCAATGCTTTCTTGCGGTAATGTGCTGGTTGGAATAATAGGAAGCTCTTCTGTGCTGGAAGTATCTTGGGAATTAAAACTGTTAAATTGTTCTGGGGTAAGATCTGAATATGTTGTTAGGGTTGGTTCTGTTTGAATTTGGCATAATCTGGCAATATTTTCTTGGCCTGGGGTAGGGCAGGCTTCTTGCCAGATGTTTGATATTAATTGCAAGGAATTACTGTTTCCAGAAGCTCCTGTAAAAGATGCATAAGAATATTGATCAATAATAGCATCGTCATATTTTATAGCTAATAATTCAGAATTGTTTGAAAGAGCAAAAGAGCTTTTTAAAACAATTCCTGTGAAATCAGGATATCTTTCAAGGAATTTTTGCGCATTATTTGATATTATCGCAAATCCGTTCTGCTGGATTGTGCTAGTTCCGATTTCGGGAGTTATTTTATGATTGGTGTTATCTTCAAATAATTTCCAATTTTCCAGATTTATTGATTGGTTTGAATTATTTTTTATTTCAATCCATTCGTTTCCGTCATCAGATCCTTGAGGATCATACATTATTTCATTGATGATTATAGAACTAGTCGAAAAATGATTGTCATTTAGGGTTTGATTTTTTTCGATAATTTGGACAATTGTCGTAGTTGGCGAGCTAGTTGAAAAGTATTTATTTGAAACAGTAAGAGAAATTTCATAAGTGCCTGTGGCATTAAAAACATAATTTAAAATAGAGCTTGTCGAATTTATTGTTGTACTTGCTATCATCCAATTAAAACTTAATATTTCATTGATTGCTTGAGAAGAACTGGCGTCAAAATAGATATTTTCTCCGATTATTTGATCTTGGGATAAAATAGAGAAATTTGCAATCAAATCATGATATTTCTTGATATTTTCTTTGCCAGGATTTGGAATTGATTCTTGCCATTTTCCATCAATTAGTTGCAGTGAATATCCATTTCCTTTTGCTCCATAATTCTGGCTATATTCAATTTTATCAATTTCTAAATCTTTATTTTTTATCGCTATTATTTCATTTTCGCTTAAAGAGAAAGAAGATTTTAATATTGTTCCATTGAATTCAGGATAATCTTTCAGGAATTCTTGTTTGTCTTGGATTATAACCGCATAGTCGAAAGGAGATAATTTAATATTTCCTTGTTCAAGCGTTAATGAATGGTTTGTATTGTTCTCGAACAGTTTCCAATTAGTTAAATCAACATATTCTTGGCTGTTGTTATATATTTCTATCCATTCTCGTCCGGATTCTTTTCCTTGAGGATCATACATTATTTCGTTGATTAGTATTGGATAGAATACAGGGTTATCATTTTTTGGAGTTTGAGAACTGCCGTTTCCTTGTGTTGATTGGAGAGTGTTTTCCGATTTATTTTCTTTATCTGGTTTTATTAGGCATTCTTGAGATATTGAGAAAGAATCAATATAATTATTTCCAGTTTTTTCCCTTTTGGCGCAATACCCGGTATTTAATTTTTGGCTGGAGAAAGAAACAAAATCGTTTTCTCCTTGATATTCTATGAGTATTTCGAAATTTTGGGGAATTCCTGCCGAATAGTATCCATTGGCATTTGTCTTTTGAGACAAGCTTTTATCTGATAATAATGCAAATGTTCCTGGTTTGATTAAGGGATTTATCCAGTTTATCTGTTTTTTTGTTTTTTTGTTTCCAGAGATTATATAAAAAGAGAAATTTTTTTCGAGGTTGATATCCTCTTTCCCGCTATTATAAATTTGAATATATTCTTCAGATGCGTTGTTTACTCCAGAAGCGATTTCTATAATTTTAATTTGGCCAGAATAGCTGTCTTCTGTTTTTGCGCCCTTTACTTTTCCGATTGTTTTTTTGGTTGATAATTGGTCTACTTGATTTTGGAGTTTAGCTACTTGAACACTGATTTCATAAATAGCTTTTTTGAGTTTTTCGTTTTCTTCTAAAAGTTTCTGTTTTTCTTGATCGATATTTTTTTCTGTTGTCTGTGATTCCCTTGATTCTTTGGAATTCTTATCATTTTTTGTGATTTCAAGATTTTTTTCTTCTAAGAAAAATTCGCTTATATCTGAACGATAAGGATTCTGAGTACTGTAATTTTTAATCATTAAATCGGTCATCTTCCCAAATCCTTTTCCTAAAGATATAGGCATTGCTATTATCGGTTCATTTTTGAGTGGCTGGATAGAGGACAAGTCTGTTGTTTTTCCACCAAAAGGAAGATAAA
>JAGOPM010000023.1 GCA_017991975.1 Candidatus Parcubacteria bacterium
CTTATTTTTGGCTCAAATAATTGTTATTGCCTTCTTTCCAAAATGTTTTTTTCTGCTAATAATATTGGGATTATTATTTTTTGCTATTATAATTCCTCATTATTGTTTCATTTTTGCAAAACGAACAATAACGGAATTTGGTAGCAGATTCAATGAATTCCAAAAACAAATAAATAGCGGAAAAATAAAGAATCTATTTTTCGATATTGATAATACAATAACAATTGGTGATAAGGCTAGAAAAAAAATAATATTTTCATTTCTGTTGTTATTACATTGTAAAAGAATAAATTTATTCTTGATTACAGGCAGAGATTGGAAATATACAAAACGCATTTTAATTTCTTTTCTATCTAATTTAAAAGAATCAAGATCGGTAAAAAAAGCAACTGTCAAAATAGCATGCGAAATGGGAGCAATAATTATTGATATTTCTTCTTTTGAAAAAGAGATATCCAAAGCATTTATTGATAACGCTTTAGCAGAAGAAAAAACAAGAGAAATAATCAAAAGTTTGTTTTGGAATTATAAAGATCTTAATTTTAATGTCCAAAACGAGAAAAATTATTTCAAAGATGCGGAGAAAAACTCTTTTCTGATTCCTCAAAATACAAAAAAACCTCTTATCGATATAGCATATATATCACCTCGGAAAGAAAAAATAATCTCCGCTGAGTTCTTCAGAAACAGATCAGGCAATATTCCAGAAGAAATCTCTGCTAAAATCGAAGAATCGGCCAAAAAATCAAAAGATTGGTTGAAAAAAAATCATCTCGAGAAAAAGATAGCAGTGCTTAGTTGTGGAACCGCAATAGACTTTGTGCCAATAATTAATGGGCAAACAATGGATAAATCAGTTATATCCGGACATCTTATCAAAGAATTAGCAAAAAAGAATGGAGAAAGTTTAAAGAAGATCTATAAAGAATCTATTGTATTCGGAGATGGAGAATCTGATTTTGCGATTGCTAATCCAAAAATTAATGGAAAAAGAATTGGGAAAATCAGAATGGTTTATGTTGGCAAAGATGAAAAATTGAGAGGAAAAGCATGGATTGCGCCGCATAAAAACAAATATGTTGATATTTCCAGATATGATGTTCTAAATAAGGAAAATGGAGAAATGACAGAAATGATGTTATCATTTCTTGAACCAGAATAATGCACTCAAAAACCCTTCTAAAAAGAAGGGTTTTTATATTTTGTTTCAGCATTGACAAACATGACATAAAGATTCATAAAATAATAAATATAGAACTTTAAAAAACAAAAAGGAGGATAGTAAATAATGAAGAAAATGCTAATTTTCTTTTTATTATTAGCAAATATTTTTTATTGCCCGTTTGCCTTGGCTTTAGATGATAACATGCCAATCAAACTAGGAGAACCTCGATGTGAAATGATAGATGAATTTGGAGTGGTTAGAATCAAAATAATTTTCCCAGTAATTAAAAATAGTCAAAATCTGAATAAGGACAAAATATTTGGAAAATTCTATATTAAAGATTATCAAATGCAACGCCCATCTATTGATTTGGGGAGTGAAATATGGGCAAAACACTTTGAAAATGATGAAATCACGTTCTTCTATGATTGCTCTTTTGAACAATTTCATGCTAATGCCATGGATGGACGCAAACTAATAATTTCAGGTTTCGTCACTGTGTTGCCAAAAGGCCAAAAAGTATTTGATGGTCAAGTTAAAGAATTCTTTTTAAGCCAGAGAAAAATCATTATCGCTGAAATGAATATTAGCAGGCAAGAAGAATGTATTATTGGAGAATTCAAAATCAATAGCCGTTTTCCTTCAGAGAAAGCATCAATTATGGCAGAAATAATGTTAACAACTTTTGATGGCCAACACGCAGCTTTGTCTAAATCGTTCCAAGCTCCATTAGATAGCAAATGTTTTAATATCAGTCAAAAAATTCCATCAAACTTTAAGGATATTAGATTTGTGGCAAGATTTTCCCTTTGTGTCTTTTGTTTGCAAGATCAACAAGAAGAAAAAAATTCTGATAAATTAGCTTACGGAGACTTTGGCTTCACATGGGAAGAATATAATTCTCCAATCACGGAATATGACAAACAAAAAGAGGGAGGGTTTGATTTAGAAATAAAAGATTGCGTTATAAGCTCTGAAAAGGGGAGAATATTCATTGAAATTAAGATACGAATAAATAATATTATTTCAATTGATGATAAAGGTTTTCACCTATCAATAATCTGCGGTATAGAAGATTTAACTAAAACCAAATTTCAACTATATTCTCTGTGCGCTAATAAACCTAATATTCTTGTTCTGCCCCAAGGAGAAAAAGAATTTTCTTTTGGGTTCTGGATGAATTCAGAATTAATAAATAAAACAGGGTTGATAGAGCGAAAAATGGGAATAAAAATGACTGCCCGATATTCTCCGGAAAGATATAAACAACAATCAGAAAAAAATACTTGCAATGTTTTTAAAGGCATAATAAAAACATTTCAAATGCAACAAGTTCAAGGAAGAATCATAAATGCCGATTTCCAAAGAGAAAAAGATGCAATCAAAATATCAATTCCATTCTATTTAACAGACAATGTTAATTATAAAGATATGGAAATTGATATTAATTTAGATATAAAACACCGCGTTTTCAGCAAAAATTCGTTTAGTTATTCTTGGAAAAGCATTTATAATTGCAATTCTGATTCTTGGGGACAATGGAAACTTAATCCTAAAAATAATCAAATAGAAATAATTATTTTTATACCTCAAGAATTAATCAATGAACCGTTAATGGCAGATATTGAAATTATAATGAAGAATTTTATTATGCCAAAAGATTTGATTCCATTTAATGACTATTATGTCAGAAATCTATATTTGGCATTATAATCTCAAAAACCCTTCTAAAAATGAAGGGTTTTTATTTTTTAAATTTATCAAATTTTATTGATTTATAGTTTTATTGACATTTGCGTAGCTATAAGATCCAACCTAGTCATTCAGGGTGTAGATATTGACAAAATGTTAGAATAAGTTTATAATTTAAATAGTATTATTAACAACATAGCGGTTTATGGCATTGCCGCAAAAGGTAAAATGCCACTGCAATATTCGGAGGGTTGTTATGCCATTTCCATTAGAAAAGTTTAGTGAACCACAGCCAGAGGAAGAAAATCAGGTTGCGAGCTTTGATATCCATTTCGATATTTCGGATAAGTGGGAAGAAAAAGTGGTTGTACTAAAGGGGGGGATCTAAATGGTGATGACCCGGAAGGTGCAAAATATTTTTCTGGACGATTCTATACTGTTATTGTGACAGCGAACATTCGACACCAAAATGGCAAAAGCGCATGTTTTTGCCAGTCGTACAATTTGGGCAGTCCAGAGCTTCCGTCAAATTATGAAGTGGGAAGGCTAAAATTTGTCGAAGCTCTAGCTGTGATTTACATACTTGCGAAGTCTGATGCCGCAATATCATTTGATGAATGCGAAAACAAATCTTATCAGCCCAGCAATATTAGTCTTTGTCGCAATGAAGATAATATAGCATACTTGGCGGTGGATGATATTGGATATTATTTAACTCCTAGCGAATTCAAAGCTCTCGGGGATTGGCTGTATGAACATTCACTAAAGTAGTATTTGACGCCAACTAAAAAGGAGACAAGATGAACCCGATAAGAAAATTTACCGAATTTTTGGCAAAGGATGAAGAAGAACGCCCTTGGTTGTATCCCATCATCCCATTTTTTGCGGGTTTGGTGATAGCAAGCGGTTTAATTATTTTGTTCTGGCAGTTTTGGCCTGGAATAGGAGCCTTCACTGCCTCCGTGATTGCTTCGGCGATTATAGGTTTGGTTATTGAAATTTTTGGCCGTAAACCGAGTAAAAAATAATAAACAAAAAGCCCATCTCATTATGAGAATGGGCTTTTTTGCGCATTATTTTTAAATAATCTGGCAAAGATCTGTTTGATTCTGGAGGTTGGCAAAGATAGCTTTTAAACTGGGAACCAAATTGGTTGTCTCTGGAATCTTGCTTGGTCCAATCGGCAATCCTGATTGATAAACGGCAATGATTTGAGGCTGACCATTGCTATCAAAAATCGGCTGGTAAGTTTCTGGATCAAGTTTAAGAATAGCAATTATTTTGTCCAAGCTTTCTCCGGTTTTTCCCTTTTCTTGCAAATCATAGAGAATCAGATTTTCAAAATCAGGGGCGATTATCTCAATTGCTTTAATCAGATTAAAATCTTGGAGGTTTTCTCCAAAGACTGGCAAAGCCTTTTTGCGAGCGTGAGTTTCTCCGTTGTAAAGAAAGTGAGGCAGTTTTCTACAGCTTCAAATTCATCTTGAGTTCTGACAATCCTCATCAAAGGATTTGGATGATTGGGCGAGGGGAGTCTGTATTTGGTTAATCCTCCGTCTATTCATGCGCTTGAATTTTTTGTATTGTTCATTCATTATCGCTCCTTTTGTCTGCCTGGGCAGCATTTGTTAAAGTAAGAATGTGCAAGGCTAAAACCTTATAGCTTCTCCTGCTTATTTTATAACTATTTTTATGCATTTTGTCAAATTTGCCAAAAAGGCTTTTTAATTAAAAAACGAAGCTTTTAATAGTGAAAAATCGCTTTGACTAAACAGCCCAAAAATTATATTATATATTATCGCCAAATTTCATATTTAAAGCCGGTTTCGGCTGATTTGAATTTTGGTAAAACAATATGCTGGATATAAAATTTATCAGAGAAAATAAGGATTTGGTCGAAAAACATGCAAAAGATAAAGGGATAAAAATAGATATATCCAGACTTTTAGATTTGGACCAAAAACGCAGAGATCTTATCCAAAAAACGGAAAATTTGAGAAGCGAACAAAAAAAACTCGGAAAAGAGGATATTCAAAAAGCAAAATCGCTTAAAATAGAATTCTGTAACTTAGAAGAAGAATTAAAAAAAATAGAGATAGAATTTAAAAAATTGATGCTTTTGGTCCCTAATATCCACTCAAAAGATTCTCCAATAGGAAAAGACGAATCAGAAAATGTCATAATCGAAAAATGGGGAAAAATCCCTGAATTCAAATTTCCGATCAAGGACCATGTCCAATTAGGCCATGATTTAGATTTAATAGATTTAGAAATAGGCACAAAAGTTTCTGGTTTTAGAGGATATTTTTTAAAAAATGATTTAGTAAGGCTGGAACGCGCCATTTTAAGTTATGCTCTCGATAAATTAGCAAAAAAAGGCTTTCAAATAATGCGTTCTCCAACATTAATAAAAGAATTCACATTAGAAGGATCTGGCCATTTTCCTTTTGGATCGGACAATATCTATCAAGTAGCGAATCCTAATGAATTAACAGAACAAAAAAAAGAAGAAATTTTTTTAGCTGGAACTTCAGAATCTCCACTCTTGGCCTATTGGTCAGATAAAACAATAGAAGAAAAATTGCTTCCTAAAAAAATGGCTGGTATCTCAGCTTGCTACAGAAGTGAAATTGGTAGTTATGGCAAAGATACCAAAGGCTTATATCGCGTCCATGAATTTTTTAAAGTTGAACAAGTTATTATTTGTTCTCCGGAGCAATCAGAAAAAATCTTCAAAGAATTAGAAGACAATGCCAAAGAAATGCTTAAAGATTTCAATTTACCTTACAGAGTTAAAGAAATTTGCACAGGGGATATGGGAGCTCCAAAATTCAAGATGAGGGATATCGAAACATGGATGCCAAGCAGAAATGATTATGGAGAGACACATTCTAATTCTAATTTATCAGATTGGCAGGCAAGAAGATTGAATATAAAAATCCAAAAGAACAATGATGAAAAAATATTCGCCCATACTTTGAATAACACTATGGTTGCCAGTCCAAGAATCCTTATAGCGGCAATGGAAAATTGGCAACAAAAAGACGGATCGATAAAAATACCGAAAACCTTACAAAAATACACAGGATTCTCGGATATAAAGCCTCCTAAAAAATAATCTTTATGCTGATTGAAGAAAAAAGTATTTCAATCGACAATCTTTTTGTCAATTATAAAATAGTTGGGAAAGGACAGCCGATTATTTTTTTGCACGGCTGGGGACACGATTCAAGCCATTGGGAAAAAGTGGCTCAATTAGTAGCTAACCAAGGATATCAAGTTATTGTACCTGATCTTCCTGGTTTCGGAAGAAGTCAAACCCTCGATTATCCATGGACTTTGGAAAATTACAAAGAATTTGTCCTTCATTTTTCAGAATCATTAAAGTTAAAGAATGTCTTTCTTTTAGGACATTCTTTTGGTGGCAGAATAGCTATATTGCTTACAAGCGAAAAAAACAATTTGATAGTAGACAAGTTAATATTATGCGCAGCTGCCGGATTATATAAAAAACAAAGTTTAAAATTCAAAGTATCTACTGCTATAGTAAAATTTTTTGGCAATATTTTAGAAAAAATAGGATTATTAGAATTAAAACAAAAAATGAGCGATTTATATTCTTCTGCCATAAATTCAGATTATCAGAAAGCTAATAAAATAATGCGAGAAACTTTAATAAATATTCAAAAAGAAACATTATTTCACAGAATACCGAAAATAACAGCTAAAACAAAAATAATTTGGGGGAAACTTGATGGGATAACTCCATTGGAGTCAGCTGATTATTTGATAAAAAATATCCCAAACGCGCAATTAAAAATATTGGAAAAAGGGAATCATAGTCCGCATATTTATATGCCAGAAATTGTGGCGCAAGAAATAAATTCATTTATCAAACAATAATGGATATTATAAGCTTATTAATTTTATTACCTTGGTTTCTTGTCCAAATAAAATCTATATTTTTCTGGGTATATCTTTGGCAATTAAAAGATTATCATATCAAAAGATTTTTAGCCCATTTTAAAACTTACAAAGGTAAACAACTACTTTTTGACAAGATAAGATTCATAAAATTAGGATTTTTATTTTTAATATTGCTTGGAATAATTACAGACGACTCAAGCAATCTTTTCTTTTTCTTTATCGCTTTATTGATTTTGATATTTTATCTTTTAGAAGCGAGCATCACTATTTTAAAGTTTAAGCAAAAAAATATTATTATTCCGCAATTTAACAAAAAAACCATGGTTTTATGCGGAATTTCTTTTGTTTCTCTTTTTATTTTGGCGATTTCATATATTCAAAGAATCGAATCAAGTTTTTACAATCCTAACTATCTTTTCTTTTATTATCTTCCGCTTTTCATATTATTTTTCGATATAATTTCTCCAATATTTATTTCAATTATAGTTTTAATTTTCCAACCAATAACTGTTATCTATAGAACCATTATCATTAATAAAGCGAAAAAAAGATTAAAAGAAGTCCCGAACTTAAAAGTAATCGGAATAACTGGAAGCTATGGAAAAAGTTCTTGCAAAGAATTCCTTTATGCGATTTTAAAAGATAAATTTTCTGTTTTAAAAACTCCTAAAAATTTTAATTCTGAAATGGGCATTTCTCAGACAATATTAAAAGATTTAAGGAATAATCATCAATATTTTATTTGCGAAATGGGCGCATACAGCCAGAAAGGAATAAAAATGCTTTGCGATATCGTGCATCCCGAAATAGGAATTCTTACAGGAATTAACCAACAGCATTTAGCGACTTTTGGCAGCCAAGAAAATATTATTAAAACCAAATTCGAATTGATTGATTCTTTGCCTGAAAATGGATTAGCGATTCTAAATTACGAAAATAGTTTGATTAAAAAAGAACTCGAAACGCATAAATTTGCTGTAAAAAATATTAAATTAGTTTCTAAAGCAGAGAAACCTGATGTTTATATCACCAAAATAAGAAATAAAAACGGAATAATCAGTTTTGATTGTTCCGATAAAAAACGCAATAAAGCTCATTTCGAATTAAAAATCGCAGGGGAAGAAAGTATTATCGAAAATATGCTTTTAGCAATCACTTGCGCTCTTAATTTAGGAATGACAATTCAAGAAATCGCAAATGCTTCAAAAAATATCAATCCAGACGACAGCCCGATAAAAATGACAAAAAGCCCTGATGATATAATCATTCTTGATTCAAGCTATTCATCAAATCCCAGCGGAGTAATATCAACCATAAATTATTTAAGCACTTTTCGCGGAAAAAGAGTTTTAGTAATGCCATGTTTGATAGAATTAGGAGAAGAAGCGCAGAAAATCCATCAGATAATCGGACAATCAATCGCTAAAATTTGCGATCTGGCGATTATCACAAGCAAAGATTATTTTGACGATATAAAAAAATCATCAATGCAAGCAGGATTTCAAGAAAATAGAATAATCTATTGCGAAGATCCTGATCAAATAATCCAAACCTTAAAAAATTTCTTAAACCCCGGAGATGTCTTGTTGTTTGAAAACAGGATTAATAATAAGATTATAAACGAATTTCTGCCATTCAAAGAAAAGAAATATGATTAAACGCCCTATATCAAACATCTTGCTTTCCAATATCCAAAAAGACGATTTATCTTTATATCTTTCTTTGCTTTTTAATGCTCGAGAACAAGGAGAGGGGAAAATACTCGCATATAATGAAAAAACCTCTCAAAATGGCAGTTTTTGGCCTAAAAACACTGATTTTAACGCTATTTTTAGTTTTAATCATTTGTTTTCTTTAAACGCAGGAAGATCGGCATTTTTGGCTATTTTAGAATGTTTGGAATTAGAAAAAAAATCAGAAATCATAATCCAGGCATTTACTTGCACTGCTCTGGCAAGCCCGATAATTAAAGCTGGATTCAAACCTATTTATGCTGACATAGATGATAATTTGAATATTGATCCGCAAAGTTTAGAAGAGAAAATAACTGATAAGACAAAAGCTGTCGTTGTCCAGCATACTTTTGGATATCCTGCGCAAATAGAAAAAATCCAGGAAATTTGTAAAAAATATAATTTATTATTAATTGAAGACTGCGCGCATTGCATAGGAATAAAATATAAAGATAAATATCTCGGACAATTCGGAGATATTTCATTTTTTTCTTTCGGAAGAGATAAAATAATTACTGCCGGTTATGGGGGAATGATAGGAACTAATAGCGACTTAATCGCCCAAAGATTGAAAAATTATATTTCTAATCTTGATTATCCCGATAAATTTTGGACCTTTAAACAAATTTTGCATCCAATTTTAATAAATTATTTTGTTTTGCCTTTTTATAATTTTGGATTCATTGGAAAAGCATTTGGAAAATTATTTTTAATTCTTAATTTAACTTCAAAATCAGTGTATAAAAAAGAAAAAGAAGGAAAATGGCTAAATTATTTTCCTAAAAAAATGCCTGGAGCTCTAAAAATTTTAGCAAATAACCAAA
>JAGOPM010000024.1 GCA_017991975.1 Candidatus Parcubacteria bacterium
GTTTTGTATATTTCGACTTATTTTTTTTCCTTGAAAGATTGTTTTTTATTAGCTTTGCTGCCTAGCATTTTTGCCGCTATTTCAAACTTGTTGCCTTCGGCCATGATCCCGATGCTTCCTTATATTATTGTCTCTAATTTTATTTTGATTTTGATTTTTCAAAAAATAAAAGATAAGAATTATTGGATTGGAGTTTTTTTAGCATCATCGGCTAAATTTTTATTTTTGTTTTTAATAAGTTCTTTTTTTGCAGGATTGTTTTTTAAAAACACACTTCCTTTAAAAGTTTCGCAAATGATGGCTTGGCCGCAATTAGCTACTGCTCTTGGAGGTGGGATTATAGCATATTTCATACTTACCAAAATCAATAAAAAATGATATGGACCAGAATTCTATAGAATTCATCCAAAAATTATTCGACAAGGGAAAAAACAAAGAAGAGATCAAACAATCTTTTTTAGATTATGGATGGGATGAGAATGATATAGATAAAATGATAGAAGAAGCTTTTTTTCAAAAGAAAGATATTTTATCTCAAGGAGGCGGTGAATTTTTTAAAAGCCAAAATAATTTTTTATTTTTTTTGAAAATAATTTTAATCCCTGTAATTATTATTTCAGCTGGATTTTTTATTTATTCCAAAAGAGATATTTTTTCCTATAGATCTAATAACAAGGAAGAAGAGAAAGCTCTTCTTTCAAAAGAAGACAAAGTAGCTTCTTTATCAAAAAACGCTGAAATTATTGAGTGCAAAGTAAGCCCTGATTCGAAAAATATTGCTTGTGTTTTAAAAGATAATGAAAAATGGCAGATCATTTATAATGGAAAATTTTCAGATCAATACCAGGATATTCTTTACCATTCATTGATTTTTTCTCCCAATTCAGAGAAATTTGCTTATGTGGCGAAAGTTTCAGGAAAATGGGGCGCAGTTTTAGACGGTTATTTAGGATCTTTGCATGATGAGGTTTTGTATCCTGTTTTTTCGCCGGATAGTTCTAATTTCGTTTATACTGCAAAAGACAGCGGTAAATGGCATTTATCAGTCAATGGAGAATTTGGGCAAGAATATGAAAGTCCTGTCTATGCGGCTTTTTCTAAAGACGGGGAAAAAGATGGATATATTATTTATGAAAATCAAAAAGAATATTTTGTTTTGAATGATTTAAAATCGCAAGCATGGGACTTGATATTAAAAAGTAGCTTATTATTTTCTAATAATGGAGATTCATATATTTATGCTGCTAAGGAGAATGATTTTTGGTATGTGGTTTTAAACGGAGAAAAATTCGGTCCTTATCAAGCCGTATTAGAAACAGAAATAGGAAGTGATGGCATAAGCTTTGCTTATAATGCAAATATTGGCGGAGAATGGTATTTAGTTAAAAATCGTAGGCAGATAGGACCGTTTAAATATGTTTATGATTTTAAATTTTCTTCAGACAATTCTGATTTTGCTTATTGTTCTTTTAATAATAACTCATGGGATATTGTATATGATAAATCTAAAATTTCTGGATATGATGGGGTTTTTGCTCCGAGATTTTCAGACGATATGAAATATATTTCTTTTATGGGGTTAAAAGAGACTTCAGATAGCAAAGATTTATTTTTTGTCACTAAAGAAATAGAGAAGGAGTGATTTGTTAATTTTAGAATATTTTTTGTGTTATAATAATTAATATGGATCTTGAAAATCGAAAACATATAGGCGAGATAGGAGAGGCTATTGCGGCAAAGTATTTAAAACAGAAAGATTATAGGATTTTAGATAGGAATTTTTTTCATAAATACGCTCAGGGTCCGTTGATAGGGGAGGTAGATTTAGTCGCAATGCCAAAATCAGGTTTTTTGGAGTATTTAGGAGTTGAAAAAAGTCCAATAACTTTTGTCGAAGTAAAGACTGTTTATGGCAATAATGGTTTTTCTCCAGAAAGCAAGGTTAATGCCAAAAAGAAAGAGAAAATCGCTAAAATGGCTGAAATTTGGCTTCAAAAGAAAAAGATCGGTCTTGACAGACCATGGCAAATTGATGTAATTGCAATAGTTATTGATTCAAAAGGAAAGAAGGCAAAGATAAACCATTTCCGCAACATTTAGTTTTGACTTTGCCTGTCAAAACTGTAAAATAAAAACATTATACCCAGATATGTATATTAAAGGAGTAGGAATGACTAAATTTGATTATTCTCAAAAGCCTTGGTGGGCTTTTGCTTACGAAGCATCTATGGAAGCTTTGCAAGATGCCAATATGAAGGCATCTGATTTGGACGCAATAGTTTTTACAGGAATATCTTCGGCAGCAGGAGGAGAACATCAAACACATAAAACATCGTTAATTTCAGACTTATTCAAAGTTAATATCCCTATAATTGAAAC
Source organism: Candidatus Parcubacteria bacterium (assembly GCA_017991975.1). Classification (GTDB taxonomy): domain Bacteria; phylum Patescibacteriota; class Minisyncoccia; order Minisyncoccales; family JAGOPM01; genus JAGOPM01. Next base: position 2,380 of record JAGOPM010000024.1, read on the forward strand.
GCCATCAGTATGCGCTGGAGGAGGTGTTGCTTTTTGGACTGCCAATCATTTGCAGGGATTTAAGAATATTTTGGTTATTGGAAGTGATCGCTTAGTGGATTCTAGGAGCGAAGTGACGGTTGAATATATCCTTTCTGCCGCAGAAAAAGTTATCGAACAAAGAGAAGGGCTTATTTTCCCAGCTCAAAATGCTTTAGTTTGGTCGGAATATACTCAAAAATACAACATAAGTGATAAAGTGTTGTCTCTTGTAGCGTTTAAAAATCATCAGAATGCTGAGAAAAACCCAAAAGCTTATTATTATAAAAGACCAGTAAGTTTGGAACAAATTGAAAAATCTCCAGTTGTTGCCAGTCCGTTAAAAGCCTTTCATTGTTCTTTATCGATTAATGGAGGCGCTGCTGTGATAATTTCTGAAGATCCTTCAGATATTGAAATTGTTGGTTCTGGTTATGCTACAGATTATATTTTGACTTATGGAAGAAAAGAAGTTTGGCATTTTCCTGCGACTCAAAAAGCAGCTCGAATTGCTTTTGAACAATCAGGCATTGCACCTAAAGATATTAATGTAGCTGAAGTGCATGATGCTTTTGAATCTGTAGAAATTTTTTCTTATGAAGATTTAGGTTTTGCTCAACCTGGAAAAGCTCCTGAAATGATTGAAAAAGGATATTTCAATATCAATGGCAATTTACCGACGAATCCTTCAGGGGGATTGAAAGCGAAAGGACATCCTATCTCTGCTACTGGCTTAGCTCAGATTTACGAAATAACAAAGCAATTAAGAGGTCAAGCTGGAGAAAAGCAGGTTAAGGGTGATCTAAAATACGGTTTGACTCATAATATTGGAGGCGCTGGTGGAAGCGTCACGGTTCATATATTTAAAAAAGTTTAATCTTATGTTTTTTAAATGTCCAAAATGCGATAGAAGATGGCAATATCCGATAGAAAAATGTCCGGAATGTTTTTGTGATCTAACAAGAATGGAAAATAAGCAAGCGAAAGTAATAGGCATTACTAAAGTAAACATTCCAACATTGACTCATCCTAATGTTCCTTTTAATATTATTCTTTTAGAAGATGAATTTGGAAACAAGTGGTCATATAAAACTCAAAGAGAATATAAGGAAGGAGATGATTTTGTTTTAGAAACTGCCAAGAAAAGAGATGCAGTTGCTGTTTGGACGTGGAAATATGATATTTTAGAAACTTTAAATAAGTTAGAATATCTTTTAAATGGATTTAAAATAGATTCTGATTCTACAATTTTGATATTGCCAAGATTAGCAAAAGCAGAACATCCTTATTTGAGAGAAAATACCAGCCCTGAATTTTTAGACTGTCTGATAAAATTTGTGATCGCGAAAGGAGTAAATCCTCTGAATATAATGGTAGGGGCGCAGAGTTTTTCTGATGTTCCTATTGAAATAATGGCTCAAAAGTCCCAGCTTTTAGATGTATGCCAAAAAAATGGAGTAAATCCTCTTATAATTCCTATGGCTGGTTTTGATGAACTTTATGATTTAAGGATTTCAGAATTCGCAAAAAAAGCGAGTTTAGTAATCAACGCTCCTATATTAAAAGAAGGTCAGAATTGGGCATCGGAAAATCTGTTTTTATTATTAGAAAAAGATGATTATCTAAAATTAGATAGCAAAGAAAAGAAAAAAGAAGCTTTGGATAAAATTGTCTCAGGATTGAACAATGTTTTAACAATTGCTCAAGCTGATGAAATACAGAATGCTAATAAGATTATGGAAACAGTTTCGACATTTTTGGCTGGATATAATGCTATCAATATTGATAAAGTTTTTTCAGACATTTTATTGACAGATCCGGAAGCAGGAAAAGATATTGAAGTAGTTGGAAAAAAAATAATAGATATGCAATTTAAAACAAGAAATTAAAGGTCTTATTAAGATTAATATTAAATATGTTTAAAGATAAAATTGTATTAATAACAGGTTCTTCTCAGGGGATAGGCAAAGTGATAGCAATGCATTTTGCCAAATTAGGAGCAAAGATAGCTTTGAATGATATTGCCCCTCAAGAAGAAAAATTAAAGCAAACAAAGTTAGAGATCGAAGCGTTAGGAACGCAGGCTGAATATTTTATTGCCGATGTTTCTGATTTTGAGCAAACTCAAAAATTAGCGGAAAATATAAAAGAGAAATTAGGAAAACTTGATGTCTTGGTAAATAATGCAGGGATTACTAAAGACAGGACTCTCAAGAATATGACTCAGGAAGAATGGAATAAAGTAATTAACATTAATTTGACTGGAGTTTTTAATGTTACTAAGAATTGCCTTCCTTTATTATTAGAATCAAAAGGCAATGTTGTCAGTTTGGCTTCAGTTGTAGGACAATCGGGAAATTTTGGTCAAGCTAATTATTCTGCTTCAAAAGCTGGAATAATAGGTTTCACGATGAGTCTTGCAAAAGAAACGGGAAAACATGGCGTGAGAGTGAATGCAGTTGCCCCAGGGTTTATAGAAACTGAGATGACCAAGCAAATTCCTTTAACTATGCAGATAGCAGTCAAACAGTTAACGGCTTTGGGGAGATTTGGCCAGCCCGAAGAAGTTGCCAAAGTAATAGCATTTTTAGCAAGCGATAATGCTAGCTTCGTTACTGGAGCAGTTGTAAACATTGACGGAGGTTTGGCTTTCTGAGAAGAGGTATTATAAATAATAAATAAAAAATAAAAAATAAAAAATAAAAAATTGTTATGATAGTTTTAAATCAAAAAGAAGTTCAAAAAATTATTCCTCCAAAAGAGGCAAAAAAAGTCGTAGCAGCTGTTGAAAAAGCTTTTGGCGATTATGGATTAAAGAAAGTTCAGATGCCTCCAAAAATGTATTTGTACTTCAAAAAAGAAAATGGCGATTTGAGGATCATGCCTAGTTATTCTGAAACATTAAAGATGGCTGGGACAAAGATAGTCAATGTTCATCCTGACAATCCTAAAAAAAATCTAAAAACAGTGATGGCTTCTATTATTTTGAATGATCCAAAAAATGGAATGCCGGTAGCTTTGATGGATGGTACATATGTTACTGCGATTAGGACTGGAGCTGCAGGAGCGGTTGCGACAAAATATTTGGCTAGACCTGATGCTAAGACTTTAGGTATAGTTGGAGCAGGGGAACAGGCATTTACTCAAATTGTTTGTATAAATGCAGTTAAAAAAATGAAAGAGATTTATGTCTATGATTTAAATCCTGCCAGAATAAAAGCATTGGCTGCAAGATTAAAGAAAGAAGGAATTAATATAACAGCTGCTGAATCTTTAAAGCAAGCTGTGCAACAAGATGTCGTTGTTACGACAACCCCTTCGAGAAAACCTATTATTAAGAGAGAATGGATTCTTCCAGGAACGCATATAAATGCTATTGGAGCAGATGCAGAAGGAAAAGAAGAATTAGAACCGGCTATTTTGAAAGATGCTAAAGTAGTTATCGATGATTGGGCGCAAGCAAGTCATTCAGGAGAAATCAATGTCCCTGTGCATGAGGGATTGATAAAAGAATCAGATATTCACGGAGGACTTGGTGATATTGTAGCTAAAAAAATTGCTGGAAGATCAAATAATGAAGAAATAACTGTTTTTGATTCAACAGGGTTAGGAGTCCAGGATCTTTATACTGCTGTTTTAGTTTATAAAACAGCGTTGTTAAAGAAGATTGGAAAGAAGATTGAAATAATATGATTTATTCAAAAGAACAATTAAAGCAGATTATTCCTTATCAAGAACCTTTTTTATGGGTAGATGAAATAGAAAAGATTGAAGACGATGTTATTATCGGTTATAAGAGCACATCGCCTGAAGATGATTTTTTCAAGGGTCATTTTGTAGATTTTCCTATAATGCCTGGAGTGCTTACTGTTGAAGGGATAGCTCAGACGGCAACTGTTCTTTTGAGACAGAAAATAGGTTCTGGCAACAAAAATAAGCATCTTTTAGCTTATCAAGTGAGGAATGCTTCTTTTATGGCTCCTATATTGCCAGGAGACAGAATTCAATATAAAGTTAAGCTTCTTGGATTTTATGATGAGAAGATTGCTAATTTTTACGGAGAGGCTTATGTTGAAAATGAAAAAAAAGTTGAAGTAAGATTCTCTGTGGTCGTTATAGATAAAAAAGAAATGGCAGAAAAATTCAAGAGATAAAAATAAAACGTGGAATTACCTAAATTAAAAATAGGAAATAAATTTGCGAAATATCCGATTATTCAAGGAGGAATGGCTGTTAGAGTGTCTTTGCATAATTTAGCAGGCAATGTTGCTAAAAATGGAGCAGTTGGAATTGTGGCTCTTTCAGGAATGACTGATCCGCAAGAAGCTATTGATGAAATAAAAAAGGCCAAAGAAATTGCCGGACCTGATGGAATTGTTGGGGCTAATATAATGGGAGTTGTTGGGCAATTTAGACAATTGCTCGATGCTGCTATAAGGGCAGGGGCGGATCTTATCATTCAAGGAGCAGGATTTAGAGAAGATATTTTTGCTGAAGGAAAAAAACATAATGTTCCAATTTTCGCAATTGCTTCTTCTGTAAAAGTTGCTCAGAAAGCAGAAGCTTTAGGCGCATCAGCTGTTGTTGTTGAAGGATGCGATGCTGGAGGACATTTAGGTTTTCCGCCACCACATCCTTTTCGTAAAACAATAGACATAATAAGAGAAGTTATTGCAGCTGTTAAAATTCCAGTTATTGCAGCTGGAGGGATTTTTACTGGTTCTGATATTGCCCAAATGCTTAAAGAAGGTGCTGCTGGAGTGCAGATGGCTACAAGATTTGTAGCTACCAATGAATGCGATGTTTCTGAAAAATTCAAACAGGCTTTTATCGATGCCAAAGAGGAAGACATTGTTATAATAAAATCTCCAGTCGGTTTACCGGGAAGAGCTATAAATACTCCTTTGGTTGAAAAAATTAAGAATAATACAGCTCCCAAATCGAGCCAAAGTGAATGTGTGGGATGTATCGGACCTGTTTGCGATAAGAGTTATTGCATATTGAAAGTTTTAGAAAATGCAAGAAAAGGAGATTTGGATAATGGATTGGTTTTTTGCGGAAGCAATGTATTTAGAATCAAAAAAATTATTCCAGTTAAGGATCTTATTGAAGAATTAGTGAATGAAGCCAGACAACAATTATTACAAATCCAATAAAAAGTTTAAATCAATATTATGTTTGAGAATAATAAAATTGTAAAACTTTTAGGAATAAAATATCCCATTATCCAAGGAGGTATGGCGGGAGTTTCCGAATCTATTTTAGTTTCGGCAGTTTCTAATGCCGGAGGATTGGGAACTATAGGATCTGGATTTGCAACTCCAGCTTGGTTAGAAGAAGAAATAAAAAAAACCAGAAGCCTTACTGATAAGCCTTTTGCTGTAAATTTATTAATGCAGAATCCTAATGTTGGAGAATTAGTAAAAGTGATTATTAAAAATAAAATTCCGATAGTTTTTACCGGAGGAGGAAATCCTGTTCCGATAATGCCTTTTTTAAAAGGCGCTGGAGTCAAGGTTATTCCTGTTGTTCCTTATGCAAGATTAGCTAAAAAAATGGAAGATATCGGAGCTGACGCTGTTGTTGTTGAAGGAACAGAATCTGGAGGACATATCGGAGAGAGCACAACTTTTTGTTTAATACCTCAAGCCAAAAGATTGACTGAGAAAATTCCAGTTATTGCCGGAGGTGGTATTTTCAATGGAAGAACTATGGCAGCGGCTATGGTTTTAGGAGCTGACGCTGTGCAAGTTGGCACAAGATTTATGGCTACTACAGAATGTCAAATTCACGAAAATTATAAAAAAGCCATTTTAGATGCTAAAGATGAAGATATTATCGTTATCGCTAGATTCACTGGTCATCCTGTAAGAGTGATAAAAAATGAATTTACAGAAAAAATGGAGAAATTTGAAAAAATGAATCCATTTCCCGAAGAAGTAAAGGCTGACAGATTTGCTGGATCAAAAGTTGGCGCTGGAAATACTCAAGTTGCTCCTCTTTTGTGCGGACTTTGCGCTGGGGGAGTGAAAGATATTAAATCATGCAAGGAAGTCATTGATGAAATGGTAGTGGAGGCTCAAGAAGCCACAAATGATTTCGTTAAAGAATTTTAATTTCTTTTTATAGCAAAACTATGGACATTTTTGTATCTTGGTTTGCAAAAATATTTTTAGCTCCTTTTGTCAAAATGCTTTTCTTAAAAGAAATAAAAGGCAAAAAAAATTTGCCAGATGAAAAGCATAATTTTATTTTAGCTTCGAATCATCAAAGCCATTTAGATCTTTTAGTAAATGGCTATATTTGCGTTCCTAGGAAATTTAGATATGTTGGTCAAGTTGATCAATATACAGGCATGCAAGGTTTTTTAAGAGATGTTATTTATTTGATTGCCGGTACTATTCCGATGGATAGAAGATCTAAAGATTCAAAGAAAGAGGCAATGCAAATAGCCGCTGATTGTTTAAGGAAAGGGGAAAATATTATTGTATTTCCAGAAGGAACTAGAACTAGAACCGGAGCAATGGGAGCTGGAAAAATAGGAAGCTTAAAACTTGC
>JAGOPM010000025.1 GCA_017991975.1 Candidatus Parcubacteria bacterium
GGCTTGAATTCCTATGCATCAAGCTTCATTTGGCTTCGTTAAAATCGCGACTCATTAATTTTGTTGTGCCAGTTGCACAACAAAATTAACTCAAACAGCAATTCTTTTTTTGCCTACTGGCAAAAACCACTCGCCAAATTTTAGCTCAAAGGACAGAATTCAAAAGCATGCAATATGGAAAAAATTAAAAACCGGTTTCAATCGTTTTTTAAAATATCTATACATGAATTTCTATATAGAAGCTTACACTATTGAATCTAAATCTCATTAAATATTCAAATAATCTAATAAAAAATTCCTTAATCGGAAAATATCTGCATAAATGATGTATTTGAATTGGTAAAGGATTCCAATAATAAATTCTATAATTATAATCTTTCAGCCATTCTTTTAACTCCTCTTCTTTAATTTTTCCTTTGTTTTTATAATATGGATTATCTCCATTTGGTGTAGTTAAAATGATTACCCCCCCCGTATTTGTTGAGAGTATAGCGTCTTTTAATCCTTGCGCTCGGTCATTCATAACTTCTATGATATTTACTGCCAAAACAACATCAAACTTTTTTTTGTTATCAATCCTAAATTCCTGACATTCAAAAATTTTGTTAGGATTACTTTCTTTTGCTTCTTGAATATCTTTCCAATCTGTGTCTATTCCTAAATAATCATTACTTTCATCGATATAGGAAGCCAGATAGCCTTGTCCGCATCCAATGTCTAAAATTGATTTATCTTTTATCTGCTTTAACTTCTTGCAAACATAATATCTAACATCTAGATTGTCCCCCCAATCTGATTTCATAATTATCCGTTCAATTCCTTTGCCTTATTCACAATAAAATCAAATGAGATGGCGCCAGTGTTTCTAAAAACCGGCTCGCCATTCTTAAAAAATATAAAAGTTGGAATACTGCCAACATCATATTTCTCTGCTAATTCAGGATTTTGGTCAACATCTATTTTAACAATTTTTAATATATTCTCTTGTTCTATTTTCCCTAAAATAGGCATCATTGCCTGACATGGCGGACACCATTGAGCAAAAAAATCAACAAGCACAATCTCATTTGATTTCAAGACCTCTTGTTCAAATTGTTCAGCTTTTATTTCCATAATGTTTATTAATTATTTTTTTAAATTAAAAATTAAAACTCAAAAATTTTATTCAAGATCTATCTTTTTCAAATAAGAATAAATGCTATTTGCCGCAATTGCGCCTTCAGCAGCTGATGTTACTATCTGTCTTAATCCATTAGATCCATTACTTATATCTCCAGCTGCCCAGATTCCTGGTATATTAGTGGATTGATCTTTTTTAATATCAATATGTCCATTTTTGTCCAAAGCTACTCCAAGTTTTTCCGCTAAATCCTTTGCTGGAACTCCTCCTATTTCTATAAAAATTCCTTTGACATCAAGATTTTTGCCATCTTTCAAGACGATTGATTCTAAATTATTACCCCCTTTTAATTCTTTAATCGAATTATTGTAAAAAATTTCAATTTGAGATATTGATTCAATTTGTTTTTTTAAATCATTAGAACATTGCAATTCAGGAGCCATTACTATCAAATAAATCTTAGGACAAATATTAGCCAAATATATAGCCGCTGAAACAGCTGCATTCCCTCCGCCAACGACTGCCACTGTTTTTCCTTTGTATAGCGGTCCATCGCAAGTCACACAATAGCAAACTCCTTTTCCTAAAAATTCTTTTTCCCCAGGAATTCCAAGTTTTCTTCTTACAGTTCCCGAAGCAAAAAGTATATTTCTTGCTAAAAATATGTCATTCAAATCAGTAGTTATTTTATAGAAATCGCCATTTTTTTCTATTCCGTTTACTGTATCTATTACAATTTCCCCACCTGAATTCCTAACTGATTCCTGAATTTTTTTCGATAACTCAAAACCGCTTATTTTATTCTCGCCAGGCCAATTTTCTATGATTGTTGCTTCCGAAGCCATTCCACCGACAGCATTGCCTATTATCAAATGGTCTATACCATACCTAGAAGCATAAATTGAAGCTGTCATTCCCGCAGGCCCAGCTCCTATTATCAACAAATCATGTATTTTTTCTTCCATAATAAATTATTTGTTTTCTAAATTTCTTAAAGCTTTTATTCTTTCTTCTATTGGTGGATGTGTTGAAAAAAAATTTGCTATTTTTTCTCCTCTAAAAGGATTAGCAATAAAAAGATGTTCTGTTCCAGTATTGGCTTTTTTGAATTCAACCTTATCTTCAGAAATTTTTTCCAATGCCCTGGCTAATCCTTCAGGATATCTTGTTAAAAGCGCTCCTGTAGAATCGGCTAAGAATTCTCTTTTCCGCGATACAGAAAATTGTATCAATCTGCCGATTAAAGGAGATAAAACTATAAAAATAATAGCTACTATAGCAAGTGGACTGTTATTTCTATCATTATCTCTGTCATTATTAAAACCTCCCCTAAAAAACATTTCTCCAATAATGCTTATAACGCCTATCAAACCGACAATTACTGTTTGCAACAATATATCTTTATTTCCAATATGCGCCATTTCATGAGAAATCACTCCTTCTATCTCCGGTTTTTCCAATTTTTCCAAAAGTCCAGTAGTAACTGCTATTGCCGCATTCTTTTCATCTCTTCCAGTAGCAAAAGCGTTTATTTGCTGAGTATTAATAATATAGACTTTAGGCATCGGCAATCCCGCGGTAATAGCTAAATTTTCAACTATTCTATAAAGTTCGGGATTATCATTTTTTTTTATAGGAGTAGCCGCAAAAGAAGCCATGATAATCTTATCCGAATACCAATAAGAAAAAAAAGTTTGAAATATCGCCAAGCCAGTGGCAAAAAATAAAAAAGCATTATTACCGTAATAATAACTTATTGCCCAACCTACAGAGATTACTACTAAAGAAAACAAGGCCATTAAAAGCCATGTTTTCCTATTATTGGAATCAATTTGAGTGTAAAGAGTTGCCATTAAAATTTAACTGAAATATTTTCTCTTTCTGTTTGATTTTGTATCTCGAATAAAGACATCTTCGAGAAATTGAACATTGAAGCGATAATATTTGCAGGGAAAACATCGATCTTAATATTCAAATCTCTAACATTGGCATTATAAAATCTCCTTGATGCCTGGATTTTGTTCTCCGTATCGACAAGTTCATCTTGAAGTTGTTTAAAATTAGCTGCAGCTTTTAAATCAGGATAATTTTCGGATAAAGCAAAAATACTTTTTAACGATTGCGCGAGGTCATTTTCCGCTTTTGCCTTCTCAGGAATCCCTTGGGCTGACATCGCGGCATTTCTTGCCTGAATAACTTTCTCTAATGTCTGTTGTTCATGCGCAGCGTATCCCTTAACTGTTTCTACCAGATTCGGAATCAAATCATATCTTCTCTTCAGTTGAATATCGATATCCGACCAGGCTTCTTGCGCTCTTATTTTTAATTTTATTAAGTCGTTGTAATTAGCAATTATAAATAATGCAATTGCTAATACCAAAATTCCCAATATCAACAAAAATGACATATTTTTTGTTTGCCAACTTTCAGAATAGCTATAATTGGCAAAATTATTTTAGAAACTGACTGTTTTATAGAATTATAAAGCACAAAGAATCTTGAAACAAGATCTTACTTTAATACATCGAAGGATTCATTCCTTGATCTTTCTTGTCATCAGGCTTTTGAACAACTATTGTCTCAGTTGTAATCAATGTAGAAGCGGCTGAAACAGCATTTTCTAAACTCGATCTAATCACTTTTACAGGATCAATAACCCCTGAACCAATAAGATTTTCGAACTTGTCTGTAGCCGCATTATATCCATAATCGTCTTTTCCTTTCAAAACTTCATAAGCTATAACTTCTCCATCTTTACCAGCATTTTCAGCTATCTGAATAAGAGGCTGTCTCAAAGCTTTTTTCAAAATCTTTATTCCAAGAATTTCGTCTTGATCATCTGATTCTTCTTTAATCAATTCAGAAATCCTCAAAAGTGAGACTCCTCCTCCTGTGACAATTCCTTCCTGAACAGCTGCTTTTGTGGCATTAACCGCATCTTCTGCCTTATGCTGCTTAACTTTTTGTTCTATTTCAGTAGCAGCGCCTACTTTTATTACAGCTACGCCTCCTGAAAGTTTTGCCAGCCTTTCTAAAAGTTTTTCTTTATCGAATTCTGATTGTGAATCTTCTATTTGCTTCTTAATTTGAGAAACCCTTGCTTCAATTTCTTTTTTATCCCCTTTTCCATCTATAATCGTAGTTTTTTCTTTGTCTGCCTTTACCTTTTTAGCCGTTCCCAAAGAATCAAGTTCTACTTTAGTTATATCTAATCCAATCTCTTTTGAAATAACCTTTGCTCCAGTGACGATAGCAATGTCTTCCAAAAGATCTTTTTTCCTATCTCCAAATCCTGGAGATTTTATCGCTAAAGCATTAAACCCGCCTCTTAATTTATTAACAAGCAATGTCGCTAATGCTTCTCCATCTACATCTTCAGCAATTATCACGACATCTTTTTTTCCTGTTTTAACAATTTTTTCCAAAATAGGAAGAATCGATTCGATTGATGATATTTTTTGATCTGTTATTAAAATATAAGGGTCTGCAATTTCGGCAACCATCTTTTCGGTATCAGTAACCATGTATGGAGAAATAAAACCCCTATCAAATTGTAAACCTTTAACAATTTCTTTTTCTAAACCAAGCCCTTTAGACTCTTCTACTGTTATCACTCCATCTTTTCCAATCTCCTGAATAGCATCAGCGATTAATTGTCCCATTTCAGGATCTTCGGCCGAAATAGTGGCAACTTGAGCATATTCTTCTTTACTGGATATTTCCTTCTTCATTTTATTAAGCTCTTCTATAGATTGTTTTAAAGCTTTTTTAATGCCTCGATTTAAAGCTAAGGGATTGGCTCCTGCAGCTACATTCCTTAATCCTTCTGAAATTATCGCTTGAGCAAGAATAGTAGCTGATGTCGTTCCGTCTCCGGCCATATCATTTGCCTTCTGAGCGACTTCTTTTATTATTTCAGCTCCTAAATTCTCTGATTTATCATCAAGTTCTATCTCTTTTGCTATCGAAACTCCATCATTAGTTATAACAGGCGTCCCAAATCCTCTATCCAAAATAACATTCCTGCCTTTAGGACCCAAAGTCACTTTTACCGCATTAGCGAGTTTATCAACTCCTGATTTGAGTTTTTTGCGGGCTTCTTCTGAATATAAAATATCTTTTGCCATAATAGTATTAAAATTATTTTTAAATTTTATTCTATTGTTGCTAAAATATCGGATTCTTTTGCAATCAGATATTCCTTATCATTTATCTTAATCTCATGAGGTCCATATTTGGTAAATAATACCAAATCTCCTACTTTTAATCTTATCTCAGAATATTTTCCATCTTTTCCAATTCTTCCTGGGCCTACAGCAACAACCTTTCCTTGTTCAGGTCTCTGGCTGTTTGCTCCATCAGGCAACAGAATACCAGATTCTGTTTTTTGTTTTTGAGTCAATGGCTCTATTAAAATATTATCTGCCAATGGATTTATTTTCATAAATATTTTTATTAATTTTTTATTTTTAGCAGTCATAGCTCTTGACTGCTAAAAATATATTATCAATTTTCCAAACGCTGTCAACTTTACAAAAAAACATTTTATTTCATAAATTAAAAAACTAACTGTGCATAAAAAGCCCCTCCCCAAAATTGACTTTTAAGGCTTAAAATGGTATTTTTATTTATATTGATATGTTCCTCAGCAAGATTTTAGTTAAATCAATCTCTGCAGGAATAGCCCTATACCTATCGGCTATTTTCTTTAATATCTCAATACCAAGACTGCCTGAAGGAGTTAAAGAATTTTTATTCATATCCTTGACATTAGGCTTTATAAACTACATTATAAGACCGATATTAAAAGTTATCTCTTTCCCTTTAAACATCATCACATTCGGAATTTTCGGATTAGCGCTGAATATGGGTATAATATATCTATTAGATATGGCGTTTCCAGGATTAGAGATTAAAGGATTTTGGACGCTTCTATATACTACTGTATTGATATTAGTTTTCGATTCTCTCACAAAAAAATAAAATATGATAGATTTAAACATTTTATATATAATCCAAATAATATTAGCAGTTTTATTCTCTATAACTGTTCTTTTGCAGCAGAGAAATACTGCTTTAGGTTCAATGTTTGGCGGTTCCTCAGAAACTTATTCTACAAAGAGAGGGATCCAACAAAAAGTTTACATAGCAAGTATTATCTTTTTTATATTGTTTTTCATCAATGTCCTCCTCATCAATCATTATTCAAAATAAAGGATTAAACAATGCACAACTGGCCTAACTTCAAACAATGGATGAAACTTCCAAGTTTTTTAAATAAAAAAGAAAAAGTAACTCTTTACTCTTCTGTTGCCGTTTTTGTTTTATCATTCCTCTTTTTAGTGGTGTCTTTTTATTATTCAAACACTAAGCAAGCTCCTGCTTTCGGAGGGAAATATACTGAAGGAATAGTTGGAAAAACAGGATATATTAATCCTGTGCTTGCCAGCCGTGATATAGAAAGAGATTTGAACGAATTAGTTTTTTCCGGTCTAATGCGTTATGACAGTCAAGGAAATCTTGTAAATGATTTATTGGTCACTGACCCAGAAATAAAAGATAATGGAAGAACTTATGAAGTATATTTAAGATCAGATATTTATTTCCATGATGGTCATAAAGTAGACGCCGACGATGTTATTTTTACTATAAAAACAATCCAGGATCCGGAATATAAAAGCCCTTTAAGACCTAATTGGCTTGGCGTAACAGTAGAAAAAATTTCAGATGTTGGAATCCGCTTTAGGCTTAAAAATCCTTATCCTGATTTTAAAGAAAGGCTTACTGTAAAAATAATCCCTCAGCATATCTGGAATAATATAACTGCTTCTGAATTCTTTACATCTCCATACAATAACAAGCAAGCTATAGGATCAGGACCTTATAAAATAAAAAAATCAGGTTTTAAAAAAGATTTTTCAAAAGTTATAGAATTGGAGGCTTACGATAAATATCACCTTCAAAAACCTTATATAAAAGAATTAACTATTTTAGTTTTTTCCGATGAAAAAGAATTAATAAAATCAGCTAAAGCCGGAAAAATAGATGGATTCATGACTAGGCCATCGCCTGAATTAAAAATACATGGATTCAATGATTACCAATTTTTAATACCAAGATACTTCGCATTATTCTTCAATTTAAAAGACAGCGCCTTCCAAAATAAAGAATTTAGACAAGCTTTAAATTATGCCACAGATAAAGATGAAATAATCAAAAAAGTCTTTGGCGGAAAAGCACAGAAAGTCGATTCTCCTGTCTTGCCTGATTTTTACGGATTCCCTGCCCCAACAAGCACATATCAATACGACATAAATAAAGCCAAGGAAATACTCTTAGGATTAAAGTATGAATATAATCAAGATGGAAAACTTTTAAAGCCAGAATCTCAAAACTTTAAATTCAAGACAAACCTGGCGCAAGGATCTATAGGAGAAGAAGTTAAAATGCTTCAAAAATGTTTAGCCCAATTCCCTGAGATATATCCTGAAGGTAAAATTACAGGAATCTTTGGAAAAGGAACAGCCGATGCTGTTTCAAAATTCCAAGAAAAATACGCCCAAGAAATACTTATCCCCAACAATCTTGAAAAGGGAAATGGAAAAGTCAAAGGATCGACTCAAGAAAAATTGAATCAAATCTGTTTTGGCGATCCAAACCAAAGCAGAGAGGTTAAACTCACGGTTTACACCACCAAAACAAGCAACTATCAAAACGATTATCTAAGCGAAACTGCTCAAATAATAAAAGAGCAGTGGGCAAAAATCGGAATTGATTTAGAAGTAAAAGCCGTAGCCACTTCTCCAACTGAAAAAAGCTTAGAAATAGATATAATAAGACCAAGGGCTTATCAAACCCTAATTTTCGGATATGCTCTAAAAATGATGCCTGATCCATTCCCTTTTTGGCATTCCAGCCAATCGCAGGATCCTGGTTTCAATCTTTCACTATATGACAATAAAGCCGTGGATAAAATTTTAGAACAATTAAGAGAAGAAGAAAATGATTTTTCAAAAACTGAAAAATATGAAAAATTACAAGAATTGATTTCTCAAGACGCGCCCTGTGTATTTCTTTATAATCCTCAAAACTCTTACATTGTCGACCAAAAAATAAAAGGCATAGAAAATGGGAAAGGAGCAGATCTTTCCAAAAGATTTTCTAATGCCTCGTCTTGGTACATAAAAACTAAGAGAATCTGGAAATAAAAAATAAAATATGAACCCAAAAATTGAAAAACTAGATTCTTACGTCCTTAAAACTTTGGATACTCTTTCGGGATGGAAGTATCCTGAAATTGATATTCCTAAAAGTGATTACAATGTATTCATGGGTAGCGGATCAGAAGCTTGTGTTGCTGAACTTTTCACTAAAAAATTCGGAGGTATATTTTTAAAAGCTCACGATTACAAAGATTTCTTGCAAAGAGGAATAGAAAAAAGCTGGAAATCAATAAATATCGTAAGCGCTTCTGGAGGAAAAGACGCAGTCAATATGGCAAAACTCTGCAAAGACATGGGATATGACGTTAATTTGATAACTTGTAATCCTAATCCTCCTTGCAAAGAATTAGTCAAAAAAATATTCTTGTTTCCATCTTTTTCCGACCCGCCGACTTACAATGT
>JAGOPM010000026.1 GCA_017991975.1 Candidatus Parcubacteria bacterium
TTAGCTTGACGATTGTATTGTTTTTCCCATTCTTCGTCCATTATCATTTTCTCATCTAAGAAATGGCGGTATCTATCATTTAAAAATGATCTAAGAACAATCCCTTGCCTGACAAACAATCCAGAAGTTTCTAAAACCATTTTTTCTTCTTGAGTCATATCATAGAGAAATTGGATTGGAATTTTAGAATAATTTTTATATCTGAAAATGTAGTTCAACGCGAATCTCAAATGCTCTTCATCAACAACGAGATCACATCCAGTCTTCTCTTGAATCGCAATCAAATCTTTGATTGTTGATCCTATTCTCAAATCAAGATATGTATGAGGATAAAGATCTCCATTTTTAACCGTAAAAGTGCTTGGAGAAACACTTTCAAAAGCTACTTTCACACCATTTTGCATTAATTCTTTAATGCAAGAAGCTTGGCGATGAAAACAATATAACCAATCTTTAGCAGAGAAAGAACAAACAAAATTATTCTCATTCTCTGTATTTTCCTGATCATATTGCCTTCTATCTTTATCTACACTCATTCCATGAAGCACAGCAAATTTGTGTTTCCTATATTTTGTCACCGATTCAACAATCCTCTGAAATTTATCAATCTCATGATGGCGATACCATCCAGACAAAAAATGAGGAAGATGAAAACCGAAAGGCAATGAAAAATCTTGAGGCAATCCTGATAAATCGCCATCTGCTGGAACAATTATCTGAAATCCAAATTCGGCTCCTTTCTTTTCAAGTTCTTTTGCATATTCATTATTAAACCACGAAGCTTTTCCATTTATTTGCTTTATTCCTGCCGGAATCATTAAAGTAAACAATATACACCTCCTAAGTGTATTTTAAATTTTAAAAGATATAGCTGTATGTAATTTAGCTATCTATATATAATTATAGCAAATTTTTGCAATTTTGTCAATTAGAACTTTTATAGATATTTTCAATTAATTCTATCGAATTCAGAGCTTCTAATGGACTCACCCCCTTTCCTTCTAATAAATCTTTATAAACGAATTTGTGAAGATCTTCATAAGAAAGATTATCTTGAGATGAAAAATTATAATCAACGCCATTAATTTTAAAAACCCTTCTCTGGCTCGTCTGCGGCTCATCTGTGCTTACTTTAAACCTGCAGACATAATTTTCCCCTTCTAACACTCCTAAGCCTGTCTTATCGTTAGTTTTTACAGAATGTATTTTTTTTACATCTCCAAAAAGATATAAAAGCATATCAAAATAATGAGACCCTAAATTAAACAAAACTCCGCCGGATCTTTCAGTCTGCCCTTTCCACGAATCATAATAAACTTGATCCCTGTAAACAGAAATATCCATTTCTATTTCATACTTTTGATTAGGCTTAATTTTTTCCTTTAATTCTTTTGCCAATGGATGATGTCTCAGCTGTAAGACGACAAATATATTTTTGTAATCCTGTAAATCGATACAATCTTTAGCATTTATTGTTATAGGCTTTTCACAAAGCACTATTTTCCCAGAATCCAAAGCAAGTTTACACATTGGATAATGCAAATCATTAGGAGTCAACACAACTACGCAATCAGCTTCTGTCTTTTTTATCATATCCTTCCAGGCGTTTTCTCCATCTTTTAAACTAATCTGATCAACAATCTCCCCGCCGATGTGTTTTATTGCCTGAATATGCCTCGGATAAATAAATCCTTTTCCGATAATTGCAAATTTCATAATTAGAACCAAGAAATATTATTATATTTTCTATTTTTGATTGCGTTGCGCGTGTCAACAATTAATTTAGAATTCTGTGCAATTTGGTCATAATCCATATTGCTGTGATCGGTCAAAATCATTACCAAATCATAATTCTTAAGAATTTCAGGGGAATAATTTATTCTCTTTAAAGTTTTACAAACTTTTTGATACATATCGAAATAAATAAATTCTGGAATATAAGGATCATAATAATCAACTGACGCTCCTTTTCTCTGTAAGTTAGGAACTATATCATAAGCTGCTGATTCTCTTGGATCTCCTATATCTTTTTTATATGCGACTCCAAGAATCAAAACTTTTGATCCATTTAAATGTTTATTATTCTTATTCAAAAAAGAAATCGTATTAGTCATCACATAGTGTGGCATCTGCTCATTTAGTTCTCCAGCTAACTCTATGAATCTTGCCCAAAAATTATATTCCCTGGCCTTCCAAGAAAGATAAAAAGGATCAATAGCAATACAATGCCCTCCTACTTTAGGAGATGGATAAAAAGGCGTAAAACCATAAGGTTTAGTTTTAGCTGCTTCTATAACTTCCCAAATATCTATTCCCATTTTCCCACATAGAAGCCTAAATTCATTAATCATAGAGATATTCACCAATCTATAGGTATTTTCCAATATCTTGGTCATCTCTGCTGTTTTCGCATCGCTTACGGGATGAACATATTTCAAAAATTGCCTGTAGAAATCTGCTGCGACTTCTGTACATTGGGGAGTTATTCCTCCTACCACCTTAGGGACATCGGCAAAAGGCATTTTATTTCCCGGATCTATTCTTTCCGGGGCAAAAGCAAGATTATAATCTTTTCCTACTTCAAGCTCTGTTTGCTCGAATAAAGGAAGCAAAATTTCTTCGGTAGTCATCGGATAGCTAGTGCTTTCTAAAATTATTAACTGTCCTTTGCGCAAATACTTTTTAATTTCTTGCCCAGCGCTTTGGATATAAGAAACATCTGGCAATTTATTTTTATTTAAAGGTGTTGGAACACATATCATCACAACATCTCTTTCTGACAATTCTGAATAATCAGTTGTAGCTTTAAATTTTTTTGAATCGATAATTTCTTTCAATTTTTCATTACTTATATCATCTACATAAGAATTTCCAGAATTAAGAGCATCTACTCTTCTTTTATCAATATCGATTCCTAAAACATCTATATTATTTTTTGCTAATAAATAAGCATGAGGCAATCCGACATATCCCATTCCAATGATTGCCACCTTGTCTTTTTTCTCTTTTATAATGTCTGATAATGTCATATTTTAAATTATCTTGAGTATATTTTATCGATAGAATTTATTCAATAACTTGGTTCTCAACAGTCCAAAAAACAGAAAATACACTATTACTCCAATTATCCCTGGGATAAAAACATTGAATCTATAGACCGCCTGATTGGTAACTGCAAAAAACATCGGTATGCAAGAAATTGATGATACGAAAATAGTCATCATAGTATTCTTATTAAGCAAATCAACGGATAAATATTTTTTGCATAACAAAACGTTAAAAACCAAAGCGGCAAAATAACTTATTACTGTAGCGATTCCAGCTCCGTAAAAAGAATATTTAGGTATTAAAATTGCATTTAAAACAACATTCAAGAGAGCGGTTGATGATGAAACCAAAAAAATGCTTTCCTGTTTGTGAAAAGAAACTAATAATTGATTGAAAGGATGAATTATATATGAGAAAAAAAGCATTACTGCTAAAACTTTCAATGCTCCAATGGCAGGATAATAATTAGGTCCATATCCAAATTCAATAATTTTAGGCGCTAAAGCAAAAATACCCACGACTATTGGAATAGCTAAAGCAAACATAATCTCTACTTGAAAGCTCCAAGCCTTTTGGAATTTTTCTTTTGATTCGTCAATAATTTTATTCACAGCTGGAAAGAAACTTGAATAAATAAGCCCTGCTGGAATTATAGCTATCCAGATAAATCTCTGCGCTGCATTATAATATGCTACAGCCTCAAATTGCTTGAACCATCCAAGCATTACGGAATCAGTTGATGTATAAATTACCCCAAAAATTCCTGCTAATGCCATCGGCCAAGACATTTTTAAAAACTTTTTCCATGTCTGAATATTGAAAGAAATGCTGAATTTCTCTTTCTGTAATTTGAAAAGAATAATAAAGAATACTGTATAAAACAATGCTGCTAAAAGATACGACCAGCTCAAAGATAAAGCATTTGGCAATAAGAAAACAAAAATCAACCCAAAAATAACAGTTATTCCACCTTGAATAAAATCAGCCCAGGCGGTATATTCCATTTTTTCTCTTGCTTGGAAAAAACTGGCAAATAATCCATCAAAAGAAATTATCACTCCATATAAAGACAAAATCCATAACATGATTTTTATGTCTGAATCCTGAATAAAAAATAATGAATATAAAAAAATTGCGACAAAAACAAAAAATCCTAAAAATATTTTTAAGCCGAAAAGATCCGACATGTGCTGTTCGTTTTCTTTCTTTTGAGAAAATTCTCTAATTGATATGGAATTAATCCCTAAATCAGCAAAAACAGCAAATAATGTCACAAAAGAAAGCGCCCAATTAAATCTTCCAAATTCCTCAACTGTAAGCATTCTTGCAACATAAAAAATCAGTGCCAATTTCAAAAGCCTTATTGCGACTTGAGATGCCGATAGCCAGAAAGTATTCTTAAATATAGTTTGTTTAAAGCCCTTATTTTCCAACAAAAGCTCTTTTATATCCATATTATTTTGGCAAGAAAGTATCTTTTGAATTATATCTGTAATTAAATCCGAATTTCTTTATTAATGATCCATCCATATTGCTGGGATAAACAAAAGATTTCCAAGCTCCCCTTGGAGTAGGAATATAACCCATACTAAGATGCCACGCTAAAAAAAATGCGATTCTGACAAATATAACTGGAATCTTAACAGCTTTTTTATTCAAAATTTGCGCCATATCTTTAATAGTCAAAAAATCATCAGGCGCTAAATTAAAAACTTCATATTGGCTTTTAATATCTGAAAAGAGAAGCATATTTATTGCAGCCAAAACATCTTCTTCATTCACATATTGTCTTGCTGAAAAATCATTAGAATAAGGCAATATTGGCAAAACATTTTTTATCCAAGACATCAAAGAAGGGTTTTTTCTCCTTTCTCCTTCTTTTCCATTTACAGTAGCTAAACGTAGAACAAAGACTTGAGTCAATGAAAAATTATTCTGAGCTATTTTTTGGGCTAAAATCTCCTCTACTCTCCTTTTCTGAGATCCATAAGGTGAATCTTTCTCTGTCAGAGAATCATCTTCTTTTAAAAGCCTGCCTATATTCCTTTCTCTCGCTCCATAAGCCGCAGCACTGCTTAAATAAATTATTTTCTTAATCTTATATTTAAAACAATATTCAAAAATTCTTTTGCAAGCTTCTAAATTTATAAATTCTTGTTTGCTGATATTCCTATATGGACTCCTAATATCAAAAGCGCAATGAACTATGAAATCAGGAATTTCTTTTACAAATTCTTCCCAAAGATTCTGAGCCAAATCCAAGCTATAATAAGAAATCTTAGGATTATCAAAATCCTCTGGCTTGGCTTTGCGATCAATGACAATGACATTCTCAACATCATTTCTTTTACATAAGTCGTTGACCAATATTTTCCCGATATAACCGGCTCCGCCGGTAACCATTATTTTCATATTTACTCCGGGTTAATAAAAAATAATTTAATTGTTTTTATCAAAACTAAAATATCTATCAAAAGAGAAGCATTTTTAATGTAATAAAAATCATATTTAAGCTTCTCTTTTGTCTCGTCAACAGAAGCGCTTGCTTTATAATGAATCTGCGCCCATCCAGTTAATCCTGGCTTTACTATGTGCCTTACATCATAATAAGGAATCTGCTCCCTCAAAACTCCGATAATCCTGGTTTGTTCAGGTCTTGGTCCGACAAAAGAAATATCGCCTTTAAAAATATTTATCAATTGCGGTATCTCGTCTAAATGAGTTGATCTTATAAATTTTCCTATCGGCGTTATCCTATTGTCATTCTGAACCGTCCAAACAGGACCATCATTTACAATCATACTCCTGAATTTATGCAAGATAAAAGGCTTATTTCCTTTTCCCATTCTTTCTTGGTTAAAAAAAATAGGGCCCTTATCATGGATTTTTACAAGGAAAGCTATCATTAAAAACATCGGCAGAAGAATGATAAATAAAATGCTTGCTAATAATATATCAAAAATTCTTTTAAAAAACTCATACATCCTTCTATCTTTTAAACTTCTAATAAACCAATTTTCATCTAATATTTCCACGGCTTCTTTCATGAATATTAATTCATAAAAATCGCTCAAATTCGTCACTTCAATATTTTTTAAAAACAATGTCTTATAAGCAATCTGATTATGCTTTTTCTGACAAAGCAATGAATCATTAAATACTATTAAAATTTCTCCTTTTTCAACAAATATATCTTTTTCTAAATTATCTAAAGATATATTCCCTTCTATTTGATCTGGTATATAACCCATACAAGGATTATTTTTCAAAGCTGTTGTTATCTCTTCTGAAACTGCAGATTCTCCTATAAGAAAAACTTTAGTTTTGAATCTATTAGAAAAAAGATTTTTCAAAATAAATCTAAATAAGTAATCCACCACGAAAAATATTGCGCAGAATATCAAAAGATTCCTTCTTGGGCTTATTTGAAAATTCGCTCCAAAAAGATAAATGAAAGCCATCGAATAAAGAGCAAAAGCAAAAATACTGGCAAAAAGCCTCAAAAATATTATAGTCTGATTTTTGAATGTTTTCGCTTGCCACAAATCAAAGATGTAAGAAATAAAAAACCAGGCTGGAAGAAGAATCAAAAAAAGCAAAAAATGAGCTTTAAAAGCTTCTTTTTCCTCCAAACCGTATTTAAATGATAATGTCAAAAATAGCGACAAATAAAATGCCGCCAAATCTGACAATAAAATAAGAATTGTTCTTGTTTTATTCATCTTTTCTGGGACTGTAGTCTGAATAATTGAGCTTGTAAATCTATGATTTTAGCTTTTAATAACTCTATCAATTTTTGTTGAAGTATTTCAAGTTGCTCCTGCAATTTAGCTATCTGCTCCTGTTTGGAAGTTTCTGGAACAGGATTTTCCGGAACAGGAGGATTTTCTTGCGATTGTTTTGATGTAGCTGTCCAAGAATAAGGAAAACCGCCATTTTTCTGCATCGGATCATTAAGAATCATAGGAATAAAATAAAATGCCCTGTAATTCTGTGAAAAATTCTGAACTCTATATTTCCCTGTTCCCGTTTCGTCTATATCCAAATATCCAATCAAAAATCCCCCATCTTTTTTTTCAAGCAAGAATGGGACAACAAAATTCAATTCCTTCAACCCTCTGAATTCAAACTCAAATATTCCATCACCTCCTACAATTTTAAACCAGCGAGCGCCCCAATTTTCAATCTTATCAGTAACGCTTAGAGAACTCTCTCCTGTATAAGGCAAAAAATTTATTCTCGGGGTTATTCTGATATTCGAGAGATTCTTATTATTGTAGCAAAAGAATCCTCCTGAAGAACAATCATTTATAAGATTAGCAATCTGCCACTGGACAAAAACATCTGATAATTTTTTATTATATCCCTTCTGTTCTAAAAACTCATCAAATAATTTATAATCCGTCGTCTTGGATTTAAGACTTTTAGAAAAAAAATCAGCTCCATAATGATCCGCAAAATAATGAGCAAAAAGATTTATAGAAGCATAATCATTCAAATCATTTTCCCATTTAGTCAAAGGATTACTCGGATCATCTAAGAATCTTTTTACTCTTATATTAAGAAAACTTCCTAAATATTGGTCGTTATACCCAGCTATTGTAGGAGCATATTCAGAGCGCATTTCTGTTATCCATGTGTCTTCTGAAACTCCCAATATCCTGTTTTTTTGGTTAAAAGTAATCAAATGGGCAAATTCATGAGATAAATAGCTTTTTTCTATTTCTTTATCAAGATAATGGATATTCACATATACCATTTCTCTTTCGTTAGATTCTGGAAACTGTTGCTTGTAATACTGATCTTTTTCTTTGAAATATCCTGCATAATCTTTCTTCATCAAATGAAAAAGTATAGTGACCTTGGAATCATTATCTATGCCAGGATTCCATTCAGAACCATAGGCTTTAGTCAATTTCGGATAAATATTGTCATCAAATTCCTGACTTAAATTATTTATTTTTTGAACTAAACCATCTTTTTCTGATTGCGATAATTCTGTCCAATAATCATCTTCAATATAAAAATAGGCTTTATTTGATATGTCTACCAATGTAGATTTTATTTTAGAACGATCTAATTGATCATATGATGAATCAATATTAAAATTCTGAACTTGATTCAAAGAATCAGCCTTAACAAAAAAAGGAATATTTATCGCTAAAAACGATAATAAAAAAATAGTTTTTATTATTGAAAAACTTTTTGATTCCATCAGATTAATAATATCATAAAAAAACTGATTTTGAAATTATTCGTGTCTGAGCGCTTCTATCGGACTTAATTGGGCAGCTTTCTTCGCAGGGTAGATTCCGAATACCAAACCTATCAAAGCGGAAACGGAAAATCCCAAAACAGCGGCTGAAACCGAAAAAGAGAACGGCCAATCATACCCTGCAAAATTTGTCAAAATATAGGAAACTAAAAAAGAAAGAAGCGTTCCTATTATCACTCCAGAAATACCTCCGACTCCTGTTAAAAACACTGATTCTAATAAAAATTGATATAGAATATCTTTCTGGGTAGCGCCTAATGCTTTTCTTAAACCGATCTCTTTTGTTCTTTCTGTCACAGAAACCAAAACTATATTCATAATTCCTACTCCGCCGACAATTAATGATATTGAGGCAACTGAAGCTAAAAATAGCGTTAAAACATTTGTAATAATACTAATAGAATTAATCATGC
>JAGOPM010000002.1 GCA_017991975.1 Candidatus Parcubacteria bacterium
TCATTTACTTCTTCATATTTCACAGAACTTATTTGATTCCCTTTAAGCTCGATTATTATTTTCCCTTTAAAAGGAAGATCATTTTCTCTCTTTTCTTCTAAAACAAACTCATATCCTAATCTCCAGCAATTAGGACATTCTGCAATAGGATCAAACATCTGCGATATATCTTTCCCGCCATATTTTTTGTATTGATCAAGATTTTTTATATAGCTTATTGCTATATCTTGAGCTCTTTTTACATCAATCTTAGCCTTGCTCTTTATAAAAGAATCAAAAGAAGTATTTTGAACCCAGAATAAAAATAATATAAAAATTGCCGCAGTCAAAATTATTTTCGGAAATTTTTTCATATCTTGATTTTAATTGCAATTGGGCAATGATCTGACCCCATCACATCGTTCAATATATAAGAATCCTCTATTTTATTCTTCATTCTTTTATCAACAAAAAAATAATCTATTCTCCAGCCAACGTTTCTTTTACGAGCTGCTGTTCTTTGCGACCACCAAGTATATTGTCCAGAATTTTTATTAAAAATTCTGAAAGAATCAAGATATCCGTCGTTGATAATATCATCTATCCATTTCCTCTCCTTTGGCAAGAAACCCGATATTTCTGAGTTCTCCTTAGGCCTGGCAAGATCAATCTCCTTATGAGCTGTATTTACATCTCCACAAAAAATAACCTTTTCACCTTGAAGCTTCAAGGTGTTTATATACTTCCTAAAATCACTGTAAAAATCCATCTTATATTTCAATCTCTGGTTAGATAATTTTCCGTTCGGAAAATAAACATTGGCTAATGTAAAATTACTATATCTGACAATAACCATTCTCCCCTCCTTGTCATATTTTTTAATGCCAAATCCATCAATTACTTGATTAGGCTCGATTTTTGAAAATATCGCTACACCGCTATAACCAGATTTATCAGCGCAAGAAAAAAAATGATGATATCCTTTTATTTTTTCCAATTCCTTAAAAATATCCTTAGCGCTAATTTTTGTTTCTTGAAGACATAAGATATCAGGATTTTCTTTTTGTATCCATTCTAAAAACCCTTTTTTTAATATTGCCCGCAAACCATTAACATTCCAAGAAATTATTTTTATTTCCTTTTTCATTTAATTATTTCGCTTTCCCTTGATTCTTTACTGCTTCTATTTTCTTAGATATTTCTTCAGGATTTCCCAAATAATAATGCTTGATAGGTTTCAAATCATCATCTAATTCATAAACTAACGGAATTCCTGTTGGAATATTCAAAACCGCAATCTCTTCTTCGGGAATATTATCGAGATATTGAATTAACGCTCTCAAGCTGTTTCCATGAGCCGATATCAGAACTTTTTTTCCAGATTTTATATCTTTTGCTATCACATCATTATAATAAGGCATTACTCTGGCAACTACATCAGCCAAACATTCAGTCGAAG
The DNA here is from genome assembly GCA_017991975.1 of Candidatus Parcubacteria bacterium. Classification (GTDB taxonomy): domain Bacteria; phylum Patescibacteriota; class Minisyncoccia; order Minisyncoccales; family JAGOPM01; genus JAGOPM01. The sequence goes on from JAGOPM010000002.1 coordinate 1,439, forward strand.
GAATATCTTTTTCTTCCAAATCTTTATATTTTGGATCATGGATAGGATGATTAGGATCTTTTTGTGGCATTTCCGGCGGACGAGTATTATAATCCCTTCTCCATAGCAAAACCTGTTCTTCACTGTATTTCTCAGCCGTTTCTCTTTTATTCATTCCTTGAAGAACGCCATAATGCTTTTCATTAAGATGCCAATCATAAACTATTGGTATATCTTCTAAGCCTAATTCTTTAACAACAATCTTTGTAGTATTAATAGCTCTTTTCAATAGAGAAGTATATATAATGTCAAAAGAATATCCTTCTTTCTTTAATACTTCCCCTGCTTCTTTAGCTTCTTTGATTCCTGTCTCAGAAAGATCTATGTCGGTCCATCCTGTGAACCTGTTTTCCTTGTTCCAAAGGCTTTCTCCATGCCTTAATAATACTAATTTATACATATTGCTTTTTATCAATTATAGCAAAAAAATAAAAAAACGGCTAAGCCTTTTAAAGGAAAACCGTTCTTTATCTTTAAATATTTATTTAACTATAACTTGGAATTTTTCAGAGTCTTCTAATTTGGGATCTCCAGAAGGATTGTCTTTGTTAAAAACTAAAAAAATTTTCTGACCAGATGAAAGATTAAGTTTTGAGATATTTATCTTAGCATTAAATTCAACATAATCTTTGGTCATCCAATCCTCCTGAGCTTGAGCTGTGAAAGTTTCCAAAACATTGCCCTGCTCGTCTTCTATTGTAATCGGCAAACTTGCTTCAAAAAACCAATTGCCTTTCGCGCTTCCATTTATTTCAAAAATTTCAGGTATCTTCATATTATTTCTGAAATTATAAAATCTCCCATCTACGAATATATTACCCGGAAGAACATTGCCATTTACAATCTTGGGTTGCTTCAAAAAACCAAAATTATAAGCAACAACAAGTAAAATAAGAATCAAAGAAAAAATTATTATTCCTTTGTCCATAATTAATTTTTTTCTTTCCCTATTTTTAGATTTAATAAAAACGCGGCCAAGAAAAATAATGCTCCAAAAAAGCATGGAGTCAAGAAAGGATTCGCTGCTCCAGCAGAGCAACCTGTGGTACAAGCTTGTTCTTTCTGCCAATTGATAAATTCATAGATAAAATTGCCCCAAGCAAATATTGTTCCTAAAAGCAATACATAAAACTGTTTTTTGATATTATCCATAATTTTATACTATATTATTTTATTTTTTCTGTATCTCTGCCATAAGAATTAAAAAAGAACAATAAACCTATAAAAAACAAAGGGAGAGAAATAATGAGAAAAATATTCATGTCTTTATAGGTTTTAAAATAAAGCGTGGATAGCGCTCCTAATATGAAAAACAATATACCTCCCTTTTTTTCATCGCGCCAAGCTACCAGACAAGCGACGATTATTATGGCAGATGGGATCAAATGGATAATAAATCCTCTCCAATCTCCCCAAGAATCCAAAGCGAACAAGCCAATAAAAATCGCATAAGCACAGGCTAATATTTTAGCAATATCCAATATTATTTGTCTTTTATTCATATTTCATTATTTAAATTAATTTCTATTTTTTGTTCCCCTGCGGCATAAGGAGCCACTTGGTATTGCGGGAAATAAATGGTAATAATTTTATCTTGAGATATCGTGAAATTCTTAAAATTATCCTCTTTTGGTTCAGTACCCATATCTATCATTTCTTTAACATATCCCAAGCCCTGTTCATCTTGAATGTCTTCTGAGAAATGTTCTATCAATTGCTGTCTAGCAACTTTTGAAATTTTTTCCAAGTAATCAGCTTTCCCTGAAAAAAAATCAGAAAGTTTTGAAATCTTTTTATCCTTCACATTATAAGTGAATGTAATCAAATTTTGATATCCATGAGCTCCGCCTCCAGGATAACCTCCATATCGCATAATCAAACTTACATAGTCGTCTGTTTGCTGAATTATATCGCAACTCAAATCAAATTCAAAAGGTTCTGCGGGATTATCGCCATTTTTTTGGTTTCCGAATTCAGTATCCTTTAAAGCATTCCAATTTTCTTGAGTGATTTTTTTAAAATCCAACCATGCATTCTCTGCTTCGTCTTTTATTATTTTATTAAAACTCTCGTCAATTCCAGAAAAACGAGGATATAGTGCATTAGCCTTATATAATGGTGTCTGTTCATTTATTGCAATAAGCTGCATTTTGCTTTCTTTTTCGGATTTAGATCCTATTTCCAAAATTTGCCCTATTTTATTGTTTTCTTTAGGAAGGAAAAAGATAACTAAAGCAATAATCGCTGCTATTCCCAATATTGCCCAAAAAATTTTTTTATTCTCCATGATTTTATTTTTTATTTTAAAAAACATTTATATATTTGCACCAATAATCAAATAATTCCAATGTCGCTTCTAAATCCCTGGCATTATATTTGGCGATTTCTAAAAATTCTCCCTGTTTGAATAATTGCCCGACATCATCTCCAGTCACTCCTCCTGTTTTCGGACTGTTTATTCCAAAAGCGCGACAAAAAAGATGCAAGTTCCCTTTTTTACGTACTGTCCCATAGAAGCTCAATTCATCCATCAAGTCTATATGTTTGCAATCATGAGGTTGATAAGCTAAAAAACGCTGTCTCATGAGATTTTTGCTTATCTTAACTTTATTTATAGCAGAACGGATTATTATAAAAGGAATATCAAAGGCTCTTCCGTTGAAAGTTATTATCTGATCATATTTCTTCACTCCTTCCCAAAACCGTTCCAGAATTTCTTTTTCATCGGCAGGAATATAAGAGATATTATCCTCGCAAAATTCGGAAATATTTTTTCCAGGAGCAGAGAAAAGAACTTGTCCTTTATTAGTCTGACAATCAAACGCTCCCAATGCCACTATTTTCCCTGTAAGAGGAGAAAAACCCAATCCATTTTTCAAATTCTCTAACGCGATATTGTAATCTTCTTTATTGAAAGATTCTTTTTTCAACCAATTCGTAAGTGATTCTTGAGTTTTTAAATCAAGTTGGTCAAAATCTTCTCCTATTGTTTCTATATCGATTATCAAGGAAGGCATAAATCAATTATTAGCTAATTGAATGAAATAAATAATAAATCCTAAAAGCAAGAATCCTGCTATGATGAAAAAAATAATTCTTTTTCCTTTCTTTTCCAACGGGCTTAATTGTTCCCAAGGCTTAGGCCCCTCCCATTTCTTCTTATTTAAAGCGCCTATAACCATCAAGATGGCTCCAAACAATGAAAAAAAATAATTCTTTATTGCTATACCCAATGGAATGTAAACAATCCCCATAGAAAACAAACCGTAATAATCAAACTTTCTCTTTTTCAAAGAAGAAAAAATTGAAACTATCAAGGCTATTAAAATAAGGATTCCTGTTAATATCCAATTCATAATTTTATTTTATTTTTTCAATGAATTTAGCAAGGCGCTTTTCATATAATTCTTTAGAATCATTAAAATAAAAATCTAAAATAATTTTGAGATCCATTAGCTCTTTATCTAAATTCAAATATCCTTTATCTGTTTTAGCGGCATCTATAGCTTTTAAATGATTATCCTTGGCGAGACATTCTCTTAAATGATCCAATAGCGCTAATTTGCAAAAATATCTGTCAGACCATTTATCAGCTAACAATTTTTCTGTTTTGCTGTGATTTTTATCAATCATAAATATATTATAACAAAAGCAATTGCTTTTTGAAATGAATTTAATTATGATATTAAAAGGATTTATAAGGAGAGGTCGCATAGTGGCCGAGTGCGCTCGCTTGGAAAGCGAGTATATCGAAAGGTATCGTGGGTTCAAATCCCACCCTCTCCGCCAGTAGGTATATGAAAAATAACCTTTGCAAATTTTATGTATTACGTCTATTCACTAAGATGCAAAGATGGTTATTATGTCGGTTGCACTGATAATGTCCAAGAAAGATTGGAACGACATCAAAAGAGTCGGGTGCCCGCAACGACAAATAGGTTACCTGTGACTTTAGAATTTTATTTTGCCATCGAAGATAAATATAGAGCTTTTGAATTTGAAAAATATCTAAAATCTGCTCTGGTCGAGCATTTATAAACAAACACTTAATTGAACCATAAAGGGATATGCGACGGCATAATTTTAAAAAGCAGCCCACTCTCGCGGGCTGCTTTTTAAAATTGATAAATCTAATTATCTTTTTTCCATCGGACGAGCTTCATTAACAACTAAAGCTCTTCCATCCATTTCTTTTCCGTTAAACATTGAAATTGCCTTTTGAGCTTCTTCATCGCTCCCCATTTCGACAAAGCCAAATCCTTTAGATCTTCCTGAAATCTTGTCGATAATGACTGTTGCTGAAACAACTGCTCCAGCAGCTTCAAAATTCTGCTTTAAAGCGTTGTCATTAACATTATATGGCAAATTTCCAACATACAATTTCTTGCTCATATTTTTTAAAATATATTTTAGTAAGCCGACCTCGCAAGTTATGAGGCATTAAACAAGAAATGTTATTTGCCATACAAAAACTTAGCAGATACTTACAAAATCATTATCCAGCAAACGCAAAAAAAGGTCAATAATCAAGTTGACAAATGACAAAAAGTGTGATATAATTATTATATAAGGCAATAAAAGCCTTTTGCTCCGGTAAGGCAAAAAGCCAAATCCGTAAAAATTTAATAAGGAGGGAGAATGAGAAAATCTAAAAAAGCATTGGCGGTAGCAGCAATCCTAATTTTAGGGTTCTGCAATGTTGCCATGGCTCAAGGACTAATCATAACAATGCAAATTGAGAATCCCATGGCTGATGTAAATGGAAAAGAGGTCGCAATGGATGTTGCTCCTATGATTGTAAACAATAGGACAATGGTCCCCTTGCGCTTCGTGGCTGAAAATTTTGGATTAAAAGTTGATTGGAACGACCACTCCAGAAAAATAACTATAAGCAGTAATCAGCAAGATCAATCAGAGATTGGAGAAGAAGTAATATTCGATAATCAGATAAGAGCTGATATCTCCAAAATCCCAGTTAGCAGTAATTGGTCAATTTCCACTTCAAAGAAGTATATAAAAATAACTATAGTCTGCGAAGGGAAAAACCAAAAGTCAGAAATGGAATATTATATAAAAGACGCTTCTACTCATGATCAAATAGCAAAAGGAGGATACTCTGAAAATCAATTGAAAATTCCATATCTGTGGATCAAAGAAATATCTTTCCAAAAAACATCCGACAAGATAAATCTCAATATCATAGCTAAAGAATTAAATTCTTTACAGATATTAGCCTATGAATCAAATCTGGAGTTTTGAATCCGGAAAGGAGAAGAAAAATGAAAAAAAATCTCTTTAAGTTCCTGATGCCAGCCATACTTGCTATCTTGTTTTTCGCCAATATCGTATTTGCTTCTTATTCATTGGAGATAATTCTCCCAATAGGAAGTAAAACAGCGAAAATAAATGGCAAAACAATTTCATTAGATGTGCCTGCCCAGATAATTAATGGCAGGACTATGGTCCCCTTGCGCTTCATAGCTGATGCCTTTTCTACAGAAATCCAATGGGATCAAGCGAATAAAATTGTATATATTCGCCAGGACAAAGAAAACCAAGATGCTTTAACGAAAAGAGTTACCAATTTTTCTTTAAGACCGAACTCAGGAAGTGAAACAGCTACCTATGATTCAACTATCCAGATATCAAAAAAATATTTGAAAATAAAATTTTCATATTTATTGACATCGGATCAATCAAGTCTTGAATGCATAGTGAGCGCAAGCAATGGCGTTTCTAAAAAAGAAACTGTCCGAGGGAAAGCCGGAGATTCTGGAACAAAAGAAATAATAATTGACAACAACAAATCAAAAACTATGTTCTTATCGTTTTATCTCTTGTCGATAGAAATCATCGATGCAGAGATAGACGAATCAGATTTTCCTGATTTCCCGGAAAACTAAAAAATAAAAGCGTTAAGAAAAAACTTAACGCTTTTTTATTATTGAATTCAGATGTTATAACTTCGGAAGCGCCATTATCATTCTCTTCACCCAATCATTCTGAGCAATAAATTTATATTGCAAAATTTTTAAGACAGAAACTAAATCTATCAATTCCTCCCTTAATTCTTTTGGCCCAGAAAAAACTTCCCAAGCTTCCTGCGCTAGAACTTTACTGTAATTTTTCATCAAATCTTCTTTATCATGCGCCTTTAGATAATCGATTATCTTCTCGAACTCTCCCCTGTCTAACCATATTCCATGACATAAATTGCAAACATCAACTTTAATATCAGAATCAGAATATTCAACTTGATAAAGCCAAGACCTGTCTTTTGGACAAATCCGCTTTTCCTGACTGGCTCGAAAATCTTTTTTGTCTTTCCATAAATCAATATCTATAAATCTTAAAGAAAAATCTTTTTTGTCTTTAGCCGAATCAAGCTCTCCTGATTCAAACCACATGCCAAAACATTTTGGGCAATAGTCAGCTTCTATGCCAGCAATTATTATTTTCTTTAAATCTTCCTTATTACAGGAATGATTAGGGCATTTCATATTAATATAATTTTAAAACAATTCTGCAAAACTGCAATGTCAAAAATCGCTTGACATAAAAGTATACGATCACTATCCTATAGGCAAGGATGCCAGAAAGGCTAAAAAGCCTTTTAAATAACAAACCCTATTAGCGGGACATTTTTATGGAAGCAAAAAAACAAAGAACTTCCTTTGGCGAGCTTTTAAAAGCAATTTTTATTATTGCTTTTTTTATTGTTTTGCCGTTACAAACGCATGCATACTGCCACAAAGGAGCAACAATTTATCAAAGTTATAATGAAGCTGTAAAGCAAAGCGTATGGACTATGGGCATAGGCTCAAGCGACCCTAACTCGATTCAAGGATATAGATCGCTTCAAGATGCCATGGGATATATAGATGACATAGGAATACTTGGATATAAATACAATCAATGTTCTTCTTACACATCTCCATCATACCCTTCATATCCAAGCCAGCCATCATACCAAACGCCCAGCGTAAACACTATTTCAGCTAATCCGACTTATTCTGATGTGACACTGCAAGGATATGTCTCAAGCCTTGGAGGAGCATCAAGCGCCCAAGTATCTTTTGAAATTTGGCAAAAACAAACTGGTTCTTCTGCTGCTTCTCTTATCACTGCCAACAAAACTGTTTATTCTCCTGGATATTTCACTATAACCACTAATTACCCTCAGACCGATGCTACGCTTTTCGGATATAGAGCAAGAATTCAAACTAACGCTGGAACAGGATATGGATATGAACAAACTTTTACCAGACCAATTTATGTTCAACCAACCCCTCCGGTGTATCCGACATATCCTCAAAATCCAACTATTACTTACCCTCAAGTAATAACCAGTAATGCATCTTATAACAGTTATTCCAATATCGCTGATTTTTCTGGATATCTTTCAAACCTTGGCAATGATAACTCAGCCAAAACTGGATTCTGCTTATACGAAAAAAATTATGGATTCTATTGTCAGCAAGAATTAATTTCTGAATATAATAAATATTATGCAGGAAGTTTTACTTATTCTAATTTTTCAACAGCATCTCTGAAATCAGGAACTCAATATTGCGTCAGAGCTTTCGCGCAAAATTCATATGCCAAGCAATTCGCTTCGGAATATCAGGATAAATGTTTTACGACAAAATCATCTTATACTCCTCCAACCACAGTTTATACTTACCCAGAAACAAGAACAGAAAATATTTATTACAACAGTACTAATGATGAAATTTCTCTCTATGGATATCTGGCAAGCGCTGGAAATTATGGATACGCTAAAACCGGATTTTGCATTTATGAAAAAAATTATGGATTTTCATGCGTCAGCGAATTAACGGCAAATGCCTTTCAATCTTCTTTAGGAAATTTTTCATATCTAAACTATTCTACACAAAATTTGAAAAGAAATACGCAATATTGCGTAAGAGCATATGGAGAAAATGAATATGGAAAAAAATATTCCTTAGCATATTATGATAAATGTTTTACAACTAGATATGATTATTATCAGCCTCCATACAACCCAGGAACTCCATCAACATACCTCCCTCAAGTGAGAACAATGAATGCAATTTATTATCCTAATACTCTTATTGCTAATTTTTCGGGATATGTAGATTATATAGGATCATACATGACAGCTAAGGTAGGATTCTGCCTTTATAGATATGAAAGCGGATTTTCCTGTGAACAAGAATTGATTTCTGAATATTCAAGAAGATATAATGGATATTTTTATTACAATAATTTCCCAAGAAATGGATTATTATCTGATACTAAATATTGTGTAAGGGCATATGGAGAAAACTCGGCTGGAAGATATTATGCTTCGGAATATCAGGATAAATGTTTTACAACAGACCAAGGATCAATACCAAGCCAGAATGAAGCAATCGAAATATCAAAAACAGCCACAGCTGGGACAGAATGCCAAACAGCAGATATTCAAATAAGAATAAATTGCAAAAGCTCTTATTGCCAAAATGTAGTCGTCTATGATGCATTAGCAGCAAATACAAATTATATCAGCAATTCAGCAAGCCCTATTGTTTCCTATTATTGGCCTCATAAAGGACAAGCTTCCAGATTATTAGTCTGGAGTATCGGAAACATGAATAATGGGACAAGAACAATTCAATATAAAATAAAATTTGCAGATGGATCGACCAACCAGCTAACAAATGATTATCCGGAATCAAAAGTAACTTATAATTTCTCAGGAGCACAAGCTACAAAAATTTTTGAAAAAGTTTTTGTAAATCCGATATCTTGCTCTGCTTCTAATCCGGATCCTGAGCAACAAGATCCTGGTCAGAATCCAGATCCACAACCTCAAAAAAAGAGCTGCCAAGATTATAAAAATATCTTCAAGGATAAATTCCAATATTGCGGAGAAAAAGGATATTATAGCGTTTGCGTCAATTCTGATCGAGATTTTTATACAGGCTGCAGCTTTTCAGAATTACAATGCACAAGACTAAATTCTAAAAATATAAGCTGCCAAATTCCTGATGATTACAGACAATATAAAATACAAACCATAGGATTATATTACCAAACACTGTCATCATTCTTAGCAAGAGGATATCTTTTCTCTGGATATGGAAAAGCAGATGTTGGTTTCATAACCTATGAACAAGGTAAACAAGATCAAGCAAAAGAAATCCAAGCAAACCAAGCGCAAGCAAACGGATATTTTCAAAAAACAATAGCTGCTAACGACTTAGGAGATCCGGGAAAAACATATTGCATAAAAGCTTTCTATATGAAAGGAAGCCAAAAAGTTTTAGCCCAAGAAGAAAAATGCTATACACTGGGAGGCTGTTATAAAGGAATCATAATATATTCAAGGCAAGGCGTTTCAAGCATGCCCTTCTGGGCGAGACTCCCCGAATATTACCAAAAACAAAATTATTCTGAATTACAAAGTTTAATAGATGAAAAAATAAATTCCGGAAAAACTTTCAGTCAATGCCAATAAAAATTAAAATCCCTTTTGCAAGGGATTTTAATTTTTATTTTTTATCCTTTTTAAAATCTTATCCTTTTCCAGAATTGGAATCTTTGTTTTTCCAACAATATCCTCAAAAAAATTTATAGTCTGGTCATAAGTCTTTAAATCAACAGGAAAAGGAATATCATCTTTTCCTCCATGAGCAAAAGAATAACGCGTAGGATCTTTATAAGAAGGTTTAGCTCCATATATCAATTCAGCCACTAAGCTCAATGCCCGCAAAGTTTTTGGTCCAACTCCTGGTTTTGATAAAAGCTTTTCGTAATTCTCTGGCTTCTCTTGGCAAAGATAATATAAAATCTTTTCCAAATATTTGCTCTTGGAAAAATCTTGATTCTCTATGTTGTGACTATAAAAATCAGTACTGTTATCTCCTAATTTTAAAAACGACATTTGTCCATTCTTTGAAGTTTCAATGCCTAAGGTCATAACTTGAGGAGAGCAATGTCTACGCATTATTCTTATATCTTTCATCAACTCCAAATAACTGCCATTAACAAATTCCGCGCTTAATTGTCTATTTTTTCCGCTTTCTTGAGCAGTCAAATTCAAAGCTTCATGCATAACCTGGCTACTGATTCCAGAATGAGGTTCGCAAATTAAATCGCTGATTTTGTCAGAATACCAATGATATCTTCTCGCGCTTTGGCTTTTAATATTCATTCCTTGTTGCACAACAGACCAAGCTCCTTTTTCAGAAAAGAAAAAAGCGTGATGATAAATCTGATAGTCATCCTGAATCATTGCGCTGTCGACTTTTGCCGACATCTTAGAATTATAAACAAGTTTATTAACAGAATTCTCTGGCAATGACAATTTACCACCCCAATTCATAATCTCATCTGGAGTTTTCTTTGAAGTTTTTCCTTTACCTCCACAAATAAAAATCCCCAAATCTTTTTCTTGCCCTCTGATAGCTTCTTTGAGAGACGCTGTAAGAATTGTAGTCAATCCAGAAGCATTCCAATCAAAAGCCAAAACAGTTCCCAAAGATTGAAACCATACTGGATCTGAGATTCTTTTTATAAATTCCTCCGGACCGTATTGGCTGATGATAGCCTTAGTCATTTCACTTCCCAATTTAGTCATCCGCTCAAAAAGCCATGGCGGGCATTTGCCATAATCAAGAGTAAATTCTGCCAAGCCTTTTTGAATCATGCCTTATGATAGCATAATTCATTTTTCAATCGAAGTTTTAAAAAATTTATCTATATTTACGCTCCCATCTCGAATAATCAAAAATCTATTCCTTTTGATTGAAATTATAGTCGATGGAGTATTGTTCAATTCTCCTCCATCAATATAGAAATCAACTTTTCTTCCAAAATATTTTTCCGCCTCCTTAATATTTTTTGCTGGAAGCTGACCTGAAAGATTAGCGCTAGTGCTTGCTAAAGGCCCTGTTTTATTCAAAATATTTAATAGCTTTTTTTGTTTTGGCATTCTGAAAGCCAAACTCCCCTTACCTCTGTGCAAATAAAAAAATTTTTTCTTTTTACACGGGAGTATAACACTCACTTTATTAGGCCAAATCTTTTTTATAATATTCAAAATCTTTCTTTCCAATCTTATATCGAAAAGTTCGAGATCTTTAAAAGAAGAAATCAATATGATAAAAGGCTTCTTTTCGTCACGTTTTTTTATTTTATATATTTTAGATACAGCTTTTTCATCCAAAGCACTAGCTACTAATCCATAAACAGTATCTGTAGGCATAATCCCCACAGCTCTATTCTGTATTAATGAGAATATATTCTTTTCGTCACGTTTTTTTTCCATAGCAGGATTAAAGCAATCCCTTTTTTATTTTTTCCCTGAGATTTTCAACATAGGAATTAAAATAATAAAGATTATGCATAGTCAAAAGCTGGAAAGCAATTAATTCTTTAGCTCGGAATAAATGGCATAAATAATTTCTTTTATAAGTCTGACATACAGGACATTTACATTTCTTATCTAAAGGATTTTTATCGCTCAAATATTTGGTCTTTTCTATATCAATTCTCCCCTGGCTGGTAAAAACAACACCTCTTCTTGCATAATGAGTTGGAACAGTACAATCAAAAGTATCAACGCCATTCTTTATTATCAATTCCATATCTTCAATCTTTCCTATTCCTAACAAATGCCTAGGCTTTTTTTCATCTAAATAAGGAATAACCCATTTCAAAACTTGATCAGTACCTGTTTTGCTTTCACCTAAATCTCCGCCTATGCCATATCCATCAAATGGCAATGATCCAATAAATTTCGCAGATTCTTCCCGCAATTCTTTAAATTTGGATCCTTGGACTATTCCGTAAAGAGCTTGGTTTGATTTCTTGTATTTCAAACATTGTTTTGCCCATTCATGAGTTGTTTGCATCGATTTTTTAGCATACTCGAAATTAGAAAGAGTCGGAGTGCATTCATCAAAAGCAAAAATAATATCCGCTCCAAGCTTTTCCTGAATTTTCATAGATTCTTTAGGGCCTAAAAAAATTTCTCTTCCGTCTAAATAAGATTTAAACCATACTCCATCTTTGCTTATCTTAATATTTTTAGGTTGTTGTCCTAAAATTATCTCCTTTTTAGCAGAATCAATATCTTCTCTGAAAGTTTTTCCTACTCCATAATCCATTCCGAACCCGAGAGAGAAAACTTGAAATCCGCCAGAATCAGTCATAAGCCCTCCTTGCCAATCCATAAATTTATGCAATCCTTGAGCTTTTTTAACATAATCCTCTCCAGGTCTTATATGAAGATGATAAGTATTACAAATCAGAAGCTGACTTTTTGCTTCTTTGGCTTGTTTAGATGTAAGACCCTTTACAGCTGCTTGAGTGGCCACTCCTACCAAGCAAGGAGTTTGAATTTCCCCATGAGGAGTTTTTATAATCCCTAATCTGGCCTTGCTTTTTTTAGACTTCTTTAAAATCTTAAATTCAATCATAGATAAACCTTATACTATCACCTACCTTAATATTGCTTTCTTTGCAAGTTCCAGCATTAAGTTCCAAAACTTTATCGGCAGGATATTGAGATTCTATTGTTTCTGGAGGAGGAAGATTTTGAATGCTTATATTTTCATTTATCTGAATTATTTTATCTCCATCGATCCAAACAAAATCAAGAGGAAAATTCATTCCCTGCATCCAGAATTGCCTGACACTTTTTTTATCATAAAGAAAAATCATTCCAAAATCCTTGGGCAAAGATTCTCTTCCGGAAAGACCTATTTTCTTTTGGTTTAAAGTCTTTGCCTGCAAAAGATTAAAATGTTTATTTCCTATGTCGGCTTCCAAAATTTCGGGTATGGAGAAATCTTGAACCATTTGAGTTATAATGGAATTATCTTTAAATGACGCCTTAAAAAAATTTGCCGGATCTTGCCCATGATTATTTGAAAACAACAACGCCAATGAAAAAAGAATGAATTTCATCATGGGATTTGAATTATTTTATTAGGCTCTTTTGCTCCTTTTATTATCCTTATTTTCGAAATCGGAATTTTAAGATAATCAGAAATGAATTCAAGCATTTCACAATTTGCCTGATTCTCTTTTGCTTTTGATTTTACGAATACTAAAAAAGAATCTTCTGATTTTTTCACAATCTCGCGTTTTTTCGAATTTGGGAAAACTTTTATTTTGATAAGCATCAATTGAATTATAGCAATTTTTTGAATTAAAAAAATGGAGCTTTTGCAAGCTCCATTATAAACTCTAAATATCCAGTCTCTGACAACAAATGAAAATTTCTATTTCCTTTTTATTGATCACTTTAAAAGAAATATCCAATTTTTTGTTTCTAATATTGTTTGGAATGGGAACTCGTTTCTCATGGTGTATATTGACTCCAAGGAATTTGCCTTCTTTCTCTTTTCCCCCGAATTTATTAAAATCCGCGATTATCCTAGTAATAGGAATTTTCCCCGAACTATTAAAAATTATTTCGCAATTTTTTACTTCTACTTGGATAGAATTTTCCACAATACCTTCGATTTTCGGAAAAAAAACTCCACTGTTTTTTCCTATACTTGAAAGATCAACAAACATTTGACTCGTCGCCATTAATCCTCCTTTTTTGTTTAAAATCAGATATTTAATGCTTGAGAACCAACCCCCTTCTTTTAATATTTATTCAAAATTATTTAAATTGAAAATGTTCTATTCCAAACATTATTATTTATAACTTCAAAATTACATTTTGTCAATCATTGTTAAATATTGATTTTTTATAGAAAAAATATTATAAAAATATAATGAAAAAAATATCGAAAAACCTTGCTGAGCTGATTAAAAAAAGCCCTGCTGTCAAAAAGCAGTTTTTTTGCGGTTTAAACCCTGTATGCAATGATTCAAATGATCCATTGCAAGAAGACAGCAAATATCTCAAAACAAAAGGATTAATTCATAAATATCCTAAAAGAGCCTTAATAATGCTTTCAAAAAAATGCGGAGCTTACTGCTCTTTCTGCTCGCGCAAACGATTCCAAAATGAAATAGAAAATTATTCTACTTCAAGAGAAGATATATCTAAAATGGCAGAATATATAAGAACTGCTCCCGATATGAATGAAATAATACTCTCTGGCGGCGATCCATTGCTTTCGGACAATCTTGATTATGCCATAAAAACGTTTTCAAAAATTCCGCAAATAAAAATAATCAGAATACATACCAGAGCAATACTCTCAGCTCCAGATGCCTTTAATGAAAATTTTTTTGAATCATTAAAAAAATCACAAAAAACAATCTACATTTCCTTCCATATAAATCATCCTGACGAATTGACTCCGATAGCAAAAAAAATAATAAATGAATGCAGAGAAAATCATATAATCGTTCTTGCGCAAACTGTTTTTTTGAAAGGAATAAATGATTCTGCGCAAATCTTAGAAAAGCTCTTTTGCAGCTTATCGGAGCTTGGAGCTATTCCTTATTACATACACAGATGCGATAAAGTCAAAGGATTAGAAAATTTTATAGTCCCAATAGAAAAAGAAATAGAGATTATGACAAAATTGCAAGCTAAACTCTCGGGTATAGCTCTGCCTAAACATGTAATAGACACTCCTTTCGGATACGGCAAGATTCCAGTACCGCAAAATTTTTGGGAATTCGATAAAAAAGAATTCAAGGACTATAAGGGGAAAAAATATCAAATGTATTAAAAAAACCGTTCTTTCTCAGAACGGTTTTTTAAAATCATCATTATCAATTTCCGAAACTTTCTTCGTTCTATCTGGATGTTTTCCTTTATATCTCTCTATCAAGCGCTGCATATTATCTTTAACCTGATTTATCGAAGCAAACAAATCTTCTCCATAAGCTTCAGTTCTCAAAATATCAGCATGGATTCTCAAATTCGCTTCTGTCCTGAATATTTCCCCGCTCTGATGTTTGAAGCTTGGTAATCCAACCTCAACTCTCATTTCAATAGGCTCAGTTCCCTTTGGTATGAATTTTTCCAATGCTCCAAGTTTTTCTTGGACAGCTCCTTCTATTGAAGGAGTTAAATCAAAATTTGTCGCTTTGATAATGATCTTCATATTTTTATTTTTTTATTTTCCAGAAGATTTTTTGTTCAAGGCTTTTAACAAGCCATCTAAATCAACACCATACATATGAGATATATCCCCCAAAGACAATTTATCCATTTCCTGCTTAGCAAAAGGGCATGTTATGCAAGGCACTCCGAATTGGCTTAATATTTCTCCAAAGCCTATTACTTCTTCTAATTTTGTATCTTTATTATATTTTTCTTTTTCCATATTTTATTTATTATAACAAAGTATTTTATTGGTTCCAACGCTCTTAAAGACTCCTGATCCTGCCTCCACCCAAGCATCTGCCTGATTTATAAAAAACGCAATATTGTCCTGGAGTGGGAGCATCTGAAATATTTAAAAAAACTATTTTAAACATTCCCGGTTCATCAACTTTTAAAATCTTAGCATCAAATAATTCAGATCTAGCTCTGATTTTGACCTGACATTTCATCGGAAATTTAATATCGACTAAAAAATTGCAATTATCGAGTAAAATCTCCTTTTTTGATGAGTCTTTGGTGTTGCTGGAAACTATAAGCGAATTGCTTGATTGATCAAAATCAACAACAAAATAAGGACCACCTGATAATCCTATTCCCTTACGCTGGCCAATAGTGTAAAAATGAAGTCCTTTATGTCTGCCAAGAATCTTGCCATTTTTATCGATTATATTCCCAGGATGTATCCCAATCTCTTTTGCCAAAAAGTTAGGAAATGATTTATTTGCGACAAAACAGAAATCTTGACTTTGCTTCTGCTTCTCAAAATAATTAAAACCCTGAGCTTTGGCGATTTTATAAACTTCTTCTTTTTTAAAATCCGCTAATGGGAAAATAATCCTTTCTAACCACTCTCTCTTAATATTTGATAAAGAATATGTCTGATCTTTATTTTCATCTTTTGATTGCCATAATCCGTATTCTCCTGTTTTTTGGTCAAATTTTATTTTCGCATAATGACCAGTTGCCACAAAATTAGCGCCATAAATTTTAGCTGCCTCGAATAACTTCTGGAATTTTAAAACTCTATTGCAAATAACGCATGGATTAGGAGTGCGATTATTTTTATATTCATAAATAAAATAATTTATCACCTCTTCCTTAAAATCTTTTGAAGCATTAACGATAAAATGTTTAACTCCCATTTTTTTGCAAATATCCTTGGCAATTCTAAAAGACTGTTGGGTGCAACAAACATTTTCTTTGAGGCAATTCTTTTTGCTCTGCCAAACTGGCAGCTTCAGCGATACTCCAATAGGTTCCCAGCCTTGATTCTTAAGCAACATCAAAGCAACCGAAGAATCCACTCCTCCTGACATTCCGACAATTATTTTTTTATTTCCCTTGGGTTTTGTTGTATTCTGCATATTTTTCCTCTATGAGTTTTTTCTCAACCTCTATGCGCTGGTGTTTTTTTTCAAGCCATTCGGGAATTTCTAATCTATTTTTTGATAAATAATCATAAATCGCTTCATGCAAAGCTTCTATTCCTAAAACAGAACAATGAATTTTTTGAGGCGGTAAACCATCCAAAGAATCTATGATATCATCTTTGCTTACTTTTAAAGCTTCATCAATGCTTTTTCCTATTACAAGTTCTGTCGCAGCGCTCGAGCTAGCAATAGCGGAAACACAACCAAAAGTCTTGAATTTCGCATCAGAGATGATTCCGTCTTTTACTTTGATATAAAGATGCATAATATCGCCACAGACAACATTGCCTACTTTTCCGATTCCATCGGCATCTTTTATCTCTCCGATATTCTTCGGATTCTTAAAATATTTTAGAACTTTTTCTGAGTACATAAAATTAAATTATTTAAGCGGGCTTATTTTTCTTAACTTTTCAACCGACTTTTTTAATTCCTCGACGAAATATTCCAACTGCTGTTTTGTTGTCCATCTTCCTATACTTATTCTTATCGATCCATGCATTTTTTCATAAGACAATCCGCAAGATTGCAAAACATGACTTGGCTCCAATTTAGGAGAAGAGCAAGCTGATCCTGTCGAAACCGCTATGCCTCTTTGATCAAGCTCCATCAAAAGCGATTCACCTTCAATTCCCAAAAATCCCATATTAATATTGTTAGGCAAACGCTTTATCGAATCTCCATTCAAAAAAGATTTTGGAATTTCTTTGATAATTTTTTTAATCGTCCAATCACGCATTTTTGAAAGCTTAGCGCTCTCTTTTGCCATGTTTTTTATTCCTATTTCTGTTGCTTTGGCAAATCCTATTATCGCTGGCATATTAACAGTCGATGATCTCATGCCTTTTTCCTGCCCACCTCCATGCAATAATGGCTCAATTTTAATACCTTGACGCAAATACAAAAATGCCGCGCCCTTGAATCCATAAATCTTATGAGCTGAAGCTGTCAGCATATCTATCCCCATTTTTCTGACATCTATAGGAATTTTAGTGAAACTTTGAGCGGCATCTGTATGAAACAATACTCCTTTACTATGACAAATTTCTGAAATAGCTTTTAAATCCTGAACTGTTCCTATTTCATTATTCCCATGAATTATAGAAACTAAAACTGTGTCCGCAGTGATAGATTTTTTCAATTGATCTAAATTAATAAACCCTTTGCTATCAGATTCTAAATATATGACGCCAATGCCTTTATTTTCCAAATATTTGGCAGTATTTAAAACACAATCATGTTCTATTGATGACACAATAATATGGATTTGTTTTTTTCCAGATTTAATAAAAGATTCAACTATCCCTTTTAATGCCCAGTTATTGCTTTCTGTCGCCGATCCCGTGAAATATATTTCCTGAGGAAGCGCATTTATAGCTTTAGATATTTCCAATCTTGCTTTTTCCAAAATATCAAAAGACTTTCTGCCTAAATAATGCATTGAAGCTGGATTGCCAAAATATTCATTAAAATATGGCAACATTGTTTTAATTACTCTGGGGTCGACCGGAGTTGTTGCAGCATAATCTAAATATATTCTTTGTTTATTTTTTATTGTTTTCATATTTTACAAAATCATTTCACTAATTGAGAAAGTTTTATTGATTTTAATTCCTTATATACAGCTTTCTGAATTCTTAAACCAATATCATAAGTCTGACACTGACATCTCATAGCACAATTCTTAGAAATGCATTTCATAATATCTCCCTCTAAAGGAGCTATTATGTCTGATAAGGTAATATTAGGCTTTGCTAAACAATAACCTCCATTAGGACCCTTTTTTGCCCTTAAAAGCCCTTTCTTTTCAAGTATTCCTATTATTTTCTCCAAATATGCGAAAGGTATTTTCTCGTTTTTAGAAATCTCTTTTAAGGCTGTAGGCTTATTGCCTTTTTTTGCCAGAAATATCATAGCCCTAATTCCGTATGTTGTTTTAGTTGAAAGTTTCATTCTGTATATTCATCTTCTTTAATATAATATCAGACTATTTTAGTCTGATATTATCATAGCCGATTCTTTATTTTTGTCAAACAAAAAAAGCAGGAGAGAATTCTCTCCTGCTTTAGGATTTAGTGTTTATTAATATCTATAATAAACCCTATTGCTATTACTTTTTGTCGTCTGCAGTAACGGTAAGTTCTCTGGGTAACATCTTTATTCTATCAAAAACAAAAGGTTCTTCAATTTCCCGGGGCAACATATGGGGCAACATATCTATCATCTCTATCATCCTCCTTAATTTATTGGGTAACATCTTTATTCTATCAAAAACAAAAGGTTCTTCAATTTCCCGGGGCAACATATCTATCATCTCTATCATCCTCCTTAATTTATAACGTACTGCTATCTGTTTTGCCTTGTCCCAGCCGCTGATTGTGGGGTATTTGAACAAGTTTTGACAGATATTGTTATATATTAATTATATCATACTATCTCTATTTTGTCAATACTACCCTTTTTCAAAATATATATAATAAAAGCCCCTTTCTTTTGAAAGGGGCTTTTTGATGTTTATTTCCAAGAACTCTCTTTTAAGGACGAATAGTTAGAAGATACTCCCAACTCGGTATGAAAAGTGTTAACAGAATCCATCCTTGCTGTATTGAATTGGACTTCACCATAATCAATAAAGACAATTTTGTCTTGCTTGGAGAATATCCTTGCCAACACTTCCAGTTCCTTTGTTTCTGAGATTATCTCCTCAGAGATAAAAGGAGTATGAAGCGTTGCAAAAAAATTCTTCTTCTGACTGTTCTTCTTGGGAATAGTATAAATTATTTCCTGCCATTCCCGACCAGCTGTTTTAGATAGAATAGTTACTTGTTTAGATGAATAATATGGTTCCAAAACAATTTTATATTCTATCTTTGCATCATTTTCTATCTTTTGAGTGAAAGGATTATAGTAAGATACCTTCAAAGCCATTACTATCAGCTCCATTATACGCCAGCTCTCAGAGATTTCTGAAGGCAGTTCATTTAATGGAACTAATTCTTTATAATCTCCTTGGGCGTAAATGGAAACTGGCATTTTTTCTCCTTTCAGATCAGATTTCTCAGTTGATCAATTTATGCCTTCTTCAAAAAGCCATTTTTTTCTCAATTCCTTGGCTCTTTTCAAGAAATTATTTATGTCTTGAACAGTGGGAATTGTTTCTGGAATTTCTTCTCTGTCTTTATTTCTAAGGCCGACCATTGCCACCGCCACTCCAGATTTCGTATCATTGAAGACTCTTACAACAGAAACGATGAACGTGCCATTTTTGGTAACGTATACCGATTCGTTTGTTCCAGAGGAAATTTGACCATGATCATTTTCTCCAACTATGAAATTTTCCCCTACTTCTTCTTCTGTTTCTTCTTCACATTTCTTTATCATTTCTTCTGTTTTTTCTGTGGCTGTTACGAAGAAGAATTTCCCGAATTTTGGATCTTTTTTCAAAGATTGGAATTCTTCATCAGGGACTAATTCCACGGTAAGGTTTATCTCATCGTCTGGTCCGTTTATTTCATTTTTTGTAGTCACTGCATGAAAAATTTTGCCGTTCTTATCAACATATTCAAAATTTTCATATGCAAAACTCGCTTCTCCAAAAATCAATGCTCCGCGATAACCAGAATGGATTGGATTCCCGTTTTCATCTTTTCTCACTGAAATTCCTTTTTCTAAAAGTTCTTTTTCATCAAATTTTTCATTGATAATGAGCGCGGCCTTTGCCATTTTTTCTCCTTTTCTTCCATGGTTCCTTTATTTTTAATAAAGGTAGGAAGCAATGCTAACTTTTTTCCCGCCAGGTTAGCCTGGACATAGGCATAGCATTATTTTATATATATCATACTATTTAATATTTGTCAATAGCACCTAATCTAAAATCAAAAAGGGATATATTAGTATCAAAATCATGATTTTTATTAAAAATAAACAATAAAAGCCCCTTTCCTTTGAAAGGGGCTTTTGCCAATGCCCTAATTATGGGCAAATATAATATTGGAAGCTGATTACAAGATCTTCCATCCTCTTTTTTTCCCTAATCTTTTTCACTATCTCTGCTTTCTTTTCCTTTTCCATATCCAGATAATTGGAGTTTCCTGTCTTGATACGCATTTCCTGATAGTGTCTGCTTTCTTCTTCTAATTTCTCGATGTCTGAATTCAAGTGGCTGATTCTTTTGTTTAAAAAAGAAAAATGATCATCAGCAGTATCAAACATCATCTCGGCAATATTATCTATTATTCTAGAGCAATCATCTCTACTGCCATGGAACGATATCGGCTCATATCCGCATGCTTCCGATGAATTATCAAATTCAATGGTTGCTGAATCAAAGGATATTTTTGAGATGATTAGAACAATCTTCCCCTTCTTTCCTACGATAGGGATATTGTCTCCTTCCTTGCCTAAAAGCCATTGAATCTCTCTTTTAAAATCCGCCCCGGTGATAACAGCTCTATTTTTCGAACTCCGAGCTTTAACTTCTATGACACTGCGATTCATTTCTTTTTCCAAAGGATTCCTATCAACGATTTCAAGGGAAAAAACATTGTTCCCGATACGGACTTTCTTTTCTGTATTCTTTTCTGACATTATCAACTTCCTTTCTTTTCCCTGTTTTCATTTTTGGGTTTTTAGTTTCAAACCTAAAACAGGATCTTTTATGTGCTATATTAATTATAGCATACTTATCTAAAAATGTCAATAGCTATTGCCTACCAATAACTTTTAGCCTATATTAAAGCAAACAAAAAACCTATAAGGAGGTTTAAATGGAGATCATTAAAAAAAAGAGCAATAGACTGGAAACTATTTTAAAGCATACAAAATCTGGAGACCAAATTATCATTGCTAATTTCAAGGAATATCGAGATGAAAATAGGCAAAAAATACAATGGTGGAAATTGGTGAAAAATGGAGCTTTTATTGTTGATGATCAAGGAGAGCTTTTTTACAACGATAATAAAATAGACTTCCCTAAAATCACTTATGAAGATAATATTTATGCTTTTGATAAATATTTTGTCTGTATCAGTAATCAAGACGGGATATCATTTATCAATATTCCCCAATCATCTAATAGCATTCAAAAACATATATCAATAACAAAAGATTATGATGATAATCCTATAATCGCAAAAACAGGAATATATTTTAAAAAAGACGCTGATCTATATTTCTATTCTTTCAAGAAAAAAAGAAAAGAAATTATTTGGCAAGGGAAAACAAGAATTTGCAATATGTCTGTCTGCGATCAAGGAATAATTATTCCAGAAAAAGATGATATTATTCTAATCGAGAATTCTCGCAAAATTCTCATCCTATGGAATAAGCCTCATTCTTGCATAGAAGAAAAATATTATACGACCAACATAACACCCAGTTACAATGATGAAAAATTATTTTTATTTGATAAAGATGGAAAAGGCATAATTCATAGCCAAAATAGGATTGTTCAAGAAACTTCTTTTACGACAAAAAGTAATTTCTCTTTTTCTATGACACCAATAGGATTGCTTTACAATAATACAGATGATATTGAATCAAATATCGAAATATTAACCTTAACTGGCAAAAAAATAAATCTTGGTTCTTACGAAAACCCTCATACAACAATATCAGAAAAAGGAGTCATTATATCAACTTTAAATAACTCTGGAAAAAAGCTCGGATCCCTGCATATTAATAGTCATAGAGCAGATGAATTTTTTATTCCTTTCAAAAAAATCAGAGAAGATAATTTTACTTTTTACAGAGATCGCATCAAAATTTACCTTCGTGCCGAAAACGCTTGGTTTAAATATGATCAAGATTATGATAATGAAATTGGTTATGCTCGACTAAACGAAGAAAAAAACGAAATAAGATTCTTCGTAAAATAATGCAATAAAAAAACCGCTTGAATTATAAAGCGGTTTTTTTGTATGTAATTAATCCAGTTTACATATTAAATTAAAATGTTATGATTTTGATATAACATTATGAAAAACTGGCAAAAAATACGCAACAATCCAGCCTTAAAAGAACGCGAGATTAAACGCTCGCTAATATTCCGCTATATTCGGGAATTTTTTGATAAGCAAGGTTTTTATGAGATCCAATGCCCTTTGCTTTTAGCCTGCCCGGGCATGGAACCCTATTTGGAACAAATCGGCTTAGATCTTTATGATGAAAAGCGCAACAAATACCGTGGCTATCTTTCCACTTCTCCGGAATACTCAATGAAAAAAATGCTCTCTGCCGGCTTTGAAAAAATTTATAATATGGCCTCGGCCTTTCGAGGTGGAGAAAGTTTTGGCGGCACACATAATATTGAATTTACAATTTTGGAATGGTATCGCGCCAATACTGACTATACTGCCATTATGGAAGATGTGGAAGATTTGGCAATTTATTTGGCCCAGAAATTGCATGGAAAAACTTTAATAAAATATCAGGGGCAAGAAATTGAATTAGCCAAACCTTGGCAAAGAATGACAGTCAGAGAAGCCTGCCAGAAATACGCCAATTTTGATTTAAGCGAAAATAAAGAATTAGAACAAATTAAAAAAACCGCGCTAGACAAGGGTTACAAAGTGGCAGACAATGCCACCTGGGACGATTTATTTTATCTGATATTCCTCAATGAGGTGGAACCAAATTTCCCCAAAGATAAACCTTTAATTTTGTGCGAATACCCCCTACCCCAAGCTGCTTTGTCAAAACCTTGCCAGCATGATCCTTGGTATGCTGAAAGATTTGAATATTATATCGGAGGAATTGAAATTGGAAATTGCTTTTCGGAATTAGTTGACGGAGATGAACAATTAAAAAGATTGCAAGAAGAGCAAAAACTCCGCGGAATTTTGGGTAAAGAAATCTTGCCCATTGATATGGAATTTATTAAAGCTCTTAAAATGGGCGTGCCTGACTCTTCGGGCATTGCTGTGGGCGTGGACCGTTTGCAAATGCTTTTGCTTGATGTCAAAGACATCAACGACTTATTGCCATTTCCAGACAAAGATTTGTTTAATTTATAAAAAAAGCAGGAGAGAATTCTCTCCTGCTTTAGGATTTAGTGTTTATTACAAAAGATCTGAAGAAAGGAAGGCCGAAGCGGAGCCGTAGTGCTCGTAGACGCTGCCGAACCAGTAGGCGTCGAAACAGACCCTGTCGACGGCGAAGCAGCCGAAGAGCGGCGCGCTCGAGAAGCTGCCAAAGCCGCCCGGAGCGAACTCGTCACCCGCGCAGTCGACGTGCAACTGTTCCCACCGAACTTCGCGTTCCGGGTGGGTCAGCAGCATGATGCCGACAGCGAAGGCACCGAGACCGAACTCGTTGGCCTGGAAGACCTCGCGTGCCCGGCGAACCGAGCGACCGCGATACCTGAGACCGAACTGGGCCGGAACGACGAGGATGTCGTGATCCTTCTGCTCGTCGCCGAGCTTCTGGAACATCTTCGCCGTCTTCGCGTGCTGGCGCAGGTACTCCGCTCCGAGCCGGCCGTCACGGTAGTCGTAGAACTCCCGCTTCGACGCGATCATCGCGAGCACCTTCTGGAGCGCCTCGCCGTAGGTCGGGGCGATCTTCTCCCACCTCGGAATGGCGAACCATCCTTCGGCGCCGTCGGGCAACTGCGGCAGGTTCTTGGCGTACTCGAGCGCGCTCGCCGGGTCGAGATCGAAGATCTTGGTGATTACCTTGATCTGATCCGCGATCGGCTTGGGGCCCTTGTACTCCTTCGGATACGCGTAGCTCGACTCGACTTCCTCGTGGGCGAACTGGTTGTACAGCGAGAGCTCCTTGATGCCGATGATGATGCGAGCTTGAAACTTGTCACCGTTCTCGATGAGCTTCTGGATGCCGTCCTTGTCGAGGAGACCCTCGGCGATTGCGCGATCCACGGCGTCTTCCGCGAACCGCTTGACCTGCTTCTTCTGTCCGTCTGTGACGGTGGTGATCAATGTTTCCATTGTCATCCTCCTTGATTTATAACGTGCTGCTATCTATTTTGTCTTGTCCCAGCCGCTGATTGCGGGGTATTTGAACAAGTTTTGACAGATATTGTTATATATTAATTATATCATACTATCCTTATTTTGTCAAGCAAACAGTCCCCTTGATTTTATAACATTTTTTTGATTAAATAATATTAAAATTAATATGATAACAACAGCAGATTTCACCAAAGGAACAATTATAAAAATCGAAGGCAATTATTGGGAAATAACTGAATGCCAATTTGTTAATCCTGGAAAAGGATCGGCATTTACAAGGACAAGGTTAAAAAACCTTAAAGACGGCCGCACAATGGAACAAACTTATAAATCAGGAGAAGAATTCCAAGATGTAGAGTATGACAAAAGAGATGCCGTATTTTTATACAAAGACAGGAAAAATGCCGTTTTTTCAGTAGGAGAAAAAAAAGAAAGAATCAGTCTGCCTTTAGAAACTCTATCGGACAAAATGCCCTACCTAAAAGAAAACACTGAATTAGAAATGATGTTTGCCGAAGGTCAATGTTTAACAATAATGCTTCCTAAAAAAGTCAATCTCAAAGTTGTTATGGCTCCGCCATCAATGAAAGGAAATACTGCCGGATCAGCTACGAAAACAGTAACAGTAGAAACTGGTTTAGAAATAGTAGTTCCAGATTTTATAAATGAAGGGGACATAATCAGAATAAACACTGAATTAGGTAAATATAGCGAAAGAGTTTAATAAAATATAATGCACAAAAAAATCCCTGAAAGAAACAGGGATTTTTTTGTGCAAAACAATTATAATTGAAATTCTTTTATTAGAGATTCTTTACCATCTTTTACCATAATTGCATCAACGACCAGCAACCCTTCAATTCCCGATGTCTCAACTTTATCTCTGAGCAAATCGTCTATCTGAAATATCCCAGCATTATCGCTCATTTTAATAGCAATTCTTAAAGGTCTTTCTCCTTCCTGTCCTTTATTTATTTCGACTTCTTGCACTGCCATAACTGAAACAGAATGAATACTTACGCTTCCAATTTCATAAGGTATTCTCCCCCTTCCCTTTTCCATATCAAGGGCATCGGCAACTTTTACCACTCCAGCCTCAATTGTAAAAGGTGTTACATTGGGTTCGTGAGAAAAAATTATATGCATTGTCTCATTTTCAATAATTTGAGATTCTATCTCGTTTGGATAAATTTCTTTGATTAATCTTTGAATAATCGGCTTGGCCACAATCAAACCTGTTTGTTCATGCTTTGTACGATGAATAACATGACCTATATCATGCAAAATCGCGCCTAAAACAACAACTAATTCTGCGTCATCTTTGCTCATCTCATATTCAGAAACAATATTTGGTTTTATTCCCCTCTCCATCAAAATTCTCAAAATCCTCAAAGCCGAATTGGCGACTATCTTAATATGAGTCGGCCCATGGTCATTTATTTTCATTCTTCCAATAGCATTAGCATTGCACATTCTCCAAAGATTCTGTAATTCTAAATCGTTCTTGATTTTTTTAATCAATAATTCAAGTTTGCTATTTTGTTCCGTTGGTATATTGAATTCCATAAAATATTATCTCTATTTTTATTTTTTTAAAAATCACATACTCCCCATAATCCGATTTTATTTTTCTTTGCTTGCTGTTCTAAATCTGAAAAATATTTCATCAAAGAAAATTCGCTGTAAATAAAATTAAAAGCATAACCCTGACCTACTAATTTAGCATTCAATAAACTGTAATCTGGCAAAAAGACATAACGCAAAATTCTTCCATATTCATCTCTATCTCCAACCTTGGTATCTGACGACAAATATACATATTTGTCCGTTAATATTTTTTTGACATAATCGCTCGCTTCTTTTCCATAACATTCAGGATTTTTGTAAACTTCGGGGGTATCTATCCCTATCAACCTCACAGTTTCTGTTTTTCCAGCAATCAATACTTTGATGGTATCGCCATCTATGACTTCCTGAACTTTTACATATATATCAGGAATATTATCATCAATAATATTTAGAGCAATATCACTTTTTCTGCTTTTCTGCAATTCAAAAACTACGAGCATAACAGCTCCTATAATCAAAAAAACTATAAATATATTAATCAATAATTTTGATTTGACTGGGATCATTTAATATGATTTCTGCTTTTCCTTGATAACTTTTTATAAGACCAGAAATTTCTAAATTTTTTCCATTATAAATGGAAACATCTCCAAATTTCTTTGAATCGCTTTTAAAAATAACTGCTGTAAACTGGCAAGTCTTATAATCTTTGCAATAATCAAAGAAAGTAGTTCCTGAATTGCTCACAAAAACACTAACTATCCTCCCAACAACGCATCCTTTTTCTCCAATATGTTTTGCGGCATCCAAAAAATTGATACATTTTGAATCAAAAACGATTTTTTCTTGCGATGTTTCTTTTTCGCTAATATCTCCAACAATCGCTTTAGGAGAATTGTTTAACCCTGATAAGAAAATAAAAATGCCTATTATCGTTCCAGCAATTATTATCGCAAAAAAATTTTTACTCTCCTGGGCTTGGTCCATAATCTAATTTTATAGAATTAAATGATTCCTTGCAATAAAAAAGCCTCTTAGAAAAACTAAGAGGCTTAAACCCTGAATGAAACAATCAATCTTTCAATTCTAATTCTGTAACTCTTGTCCAGGAATCCTGATTTATAATAATAATTTTATCATTGCCGATTATATAGAAATATTTATCTATATAAACTGCTCTCTGAGCATATATCTTATCAACAGCTTTTTTCAATTCAAGCTTATCTCCTTTATAAGAAAATAAATAGGCTCCTTGGCTTCCAGGAAGGAAAAAAACTTCCTTCTCTTTATCGGCTAAAAATCCATGATGATCATTTAAAATATTTGTGTAATATTCTTTTAGAGTATATTTATCTTTTTCTTGTGGATTGGAAGGATCAGAAACATCAAATAACGATAATTTCACATTTTGATCTTCTTTTCCTACCCCTAAAATAATATTATCTCTTAAAGGATGCAAATATCCTGAATATCCTGGAATTTTCAATTGACCTGCCATTTTTGGATTCTTTGGATCTTTTAAATCCAGAACGAAAAATGGATCAACTTGCTTAAATGTCACAAGATATCCTTTATCTCCAATAAATCTTGCTGAATATATTCTTTCTTCCAATCCTAAATCTTTTATAACTCCAGAAACTGCTAAATTAGAATCCAAAACATAGACATCATTTGCGGTATAATTATTCGAGAAATTTAATCCTTGCAAATAGATATCAAACCATCTTTGTCCTATAGTTGTGGCAACTCTTAAATTTCCCTGATACTCATCTAAAGAAAACTGATTTAATGGAGAGCCGGAAATTTTCCCTTGAGCCTTAATATCAAAATCTTTCAAATCGATTTTTACAATTGCTGTTTGTTCCATTTCTCTCAAATGATCTTTTCTATAATCAGAAAATCTGTTAGTGAGCTCATTTTCCATTTTTAATCGCTGGTCAGGATCAAGATTCTGAATATAATTACTCCAAATAGTCTCGAATTCAACATTTTTTGCCTTCTGGCTGATATCATATCCATCAACCTTATTTAGCTTAACTATCAAATCTCCAGGAATTAAATCTCCGCATTTTTCAGAGAAAAATTTTGCAAAAAATTTTAAATTATTTACATTAATTTGATATGTCGCATAAAGACTATTTTCCGACATATAAATAATGGAATCGTTCGAACTTCCTACAAAAGATATAGTCTTTTCAACCGACCCAGTTTCAGGATTAACAATCATTCCCGTGAAAGTAGAATCAGTATATGAAGGTTCTATCGGATAATAAATATCTGTGCATTTTATAAGCAAATCTTGTCCATTATAAGCCAATGGTTTTATTGGGCAAGGATTAGAAATATTGATTCCACTTCTGGTTATCAGATAAATCTTTCCATTATATAATCTTGCTCCTGCCAAATAATTGCTTGATTTGTATTCTATCTTCCATGCCTGTACAGGATTTTTCTTGTCTTTTATATCATATCCATAAATTCCATCTTGTGAAAAAATTATCAATCTGTCTTTTGACAATAAAATATTCCCCGCTTTTTTCAATTCTGATATTTTTCCGAGTCCTTGAACAGGAAACGCTGAAATGATTCTTGTTTTTGAATAATTTTGATAATCAGGAGCAAATCCAGGAACTACCTTTAAAGTCATTACATCAGATGCTGCTGAATCCTCCATTGGCATTATCCACCCACCCCATCCTTGTTCGGAAAGATAAATATTGCTTCCATCTGTCTTTACTATATCGGGCTCATCAATAGAAAGAACTTGGGTATTTGTTTGAGAGTATCTCACCGCCTGAGAATCTGCTTCTTTTTTAAGCATGGGAACAGGTGCAGCAGAATCATTAACTGCCATTGTTTCTTCTACATTAAATGATCGCGCGCCTCCGCCAATTCCTCCAGAAGAAATTTGATTATTCTCTACAAATTCCCTAAATTCTGAATCTGAAGAAAATTTCTTCATCGCTATATTGTTATTTACCTCTGTTTTTTGTTCTTCTTTCTTTTGTTCAGATTTTGGTTCATTAAATTTAGGCATCGTTATCTTATCCAATTTATCATAGTTGCTGGCTATGAAAAACATAGCTATCAAAGATAACCCTATTATTACTGAAAATATAATTTGCCTTGAAAGGCTTGGTTCTTTTGCCATATTTTTGTTTTTAATTTAAAAACTTTTCTTGTTAAATTATAACAAATAGAATAAAAAAAGAAACGGCTTAGCCGTTTCTTTAAAACTTTTACCAACTCCCACTTGATCCTCCTCCACCAGAACTCCCTCCGCCAAATCCTCCACCTCCCGACCCAGATCCCCATGATCCTGAACCAGGTCCTTTAAATTTTCCAGCCATATTTCTCACTATTTCAGAAAAAAAGCCACCGGTTTTCTGCCCTAATCGCGTTCTTGAAAGAAAAAAATCAAAAATAACTCCTATAAGAATACCAATAAAAATAAAAAATATAGCATCAGGAAAAAAAGTGACAATCATCAATGTTTTTAAAAATACAAATAAAATAAACCCGACTATACCTCCTACTATTCCTCCTTGTCGACAAGATTTCGTCTTATAAGCAGTAGCCCCCAGACAAAAAATAAGAACAATAGCTATAGATAGAAGAGGATATAAAGAAGAAGGAAGTTTCTGCGAAATATCGTTAAAATAATCTTTTGATGGCTGGTATTCGCCTTTTGTCGCGCTGATTATTCCATCTAATGCCAAATCTATCCCTTGGAAATAATTCCCTTTCTTGAATTCCGGCACCATTTCTTGATTTATTATTTGGCTTGCTTGAGCATCGGTAAGCGCGCCTTCCAGTCCATATCCAACCTCAATTCTCATTTTCCTGTCATTTATGGAGATTAATATCAAAACTCCATTATCTTTCTCTTTCTTACCCACCCCCCAGTCCCCAAAAAGCTTTACGGCAAAATTTTCTATAGTATCTTTTTGCAAATCCTTAATTAGAACAATAGCAATCTCATTGCTTGTTTCTTTTTCGAAATTGCCTATTTTTTCTTCTAATTGCTCTTTTTGGTTTTTACTAAGAATATCTGCATAATCGCTCACAGAACCTAAAGGCTGCCCTAAATCATAATAAGCTTTCCCTAAGAAAGGAAAGCTTAAAAATATAATCAATGATAAAAATATTTTTTGGTAATTCATCATTTAGACAAATCAACTTTCGGAGCATTCTGAGCCTCTTCTTGAGATTCAAAATATGTTTTTTCAGAAAATCCAAATAATGAAGCTATCAAATTATTCGGAACTTTCTTAATAGAAGCATTGAATTCTTGAACTTTTTCATTATATCTCTGTCTTTCCACAGCAATTCTATTTTCCGTTCCTTCTAGTTGGACCATTAATGTATTAACTGTTTGCATTGAAGTAAGTTGCGGATAATTTTCCATCACAACTAAAAGCCTAGATAAAGCGCCTTCAACTTGAGTGGCTGCTTCAGCTTTTTGGTCTATTGTTTTTGCCCCTGAATATTTAGCACGCGCGTCTGCTAAATCTTTAAATATTGTCTGTTCTTGGGCCATCGCTCCTTTAACTGTTTCTACTAAATTAGGTATCAAATCAAGCCTTCTTTGATATTGTGATTCAACTTGCGCCCATTGAGCATTGATTCCCTCATCTAAAGAAACAAATTTATTATAAAATGACCAAAAATATCCTGCTAATAAAACTATTACGCCAAAAATTATTAAATTTTTTTTATCCATATTTTTTATTATTTTTTATTATTTTTAATCCTTTGTTGCGGGACTAGGCCTCGCTCGTAAGCCGAGCTACGGCTGAGAGATTCGAACCTAGATAATCGCCTCCAGAGGGCGATGTCCTACCATTAGCCTCGCCCGTGGCCGGGCTACGGCCGAGGGCCTCGCCCGTAGGAAGTAGCCTAGCTACGGCCGAGGGACGATCCTTCTGCGCAAAGTTGCGGGACTAGGATTCGAACCTAGATAATCGCCTCCAGAGGGCGATGTCCTACCATTAGACGATCCCGCAACTTTGCGCAGAAATCAAAATTTTATTTTTTAATTCTTTTTTGCCTTTAGATGTTTTATAATATCTCTCCTTTTGAAAAGCTATATATCTATTACAATATTTTTCGCTATAGATCATTCGAACTGGCAGGCGGTATTTAGTAGATTTAACTTTACCGCTACAATGTTCTTTAAATCTTTTCAAAAGATTACATGTACACCCAATATATAAATTATTATCTTTATCACTCTTCAGAGTATAAATATAATACATAACCCGCAAAAAATGATCAAACTTTCAAATATCTTTTAACTGCCAAAGCATTTGCAAAAATAGCTATCCCGACCCCTGCAAATAATTGCATAAAAAATATTTTCCAAAAATTATTTCCAAAATACATGAAAGGATTGAAACCAGAGCTTATTGCCATAATCTTTGGAGTTGAGAAATAAGTAACACAGCCTATCAGAATTAAAGAAAATAAAACTGCCAAAATCCCGCAGACAAAACCAACAACCATAAAAGGCCCTCTAACAAACCAATTTGAAGCACCTACTAATTTCATGACTCCTATTTCTTCTTTAAAACTTCTAACAGTAAGCCTCACAGTGGAAAATACCATCAAGATAACTATTAGAACAAAAAATATAGCGACAATCAAGCCCATAAACTTGATGTCTCTTGTCAAATTTATCAGTGACTTTATTATACTTTCAGTTTCATAATAACTCATCTGATCTATGATTGGAGAATATTTATCCTGTTTTAAAAATTTAGCTATTTCATCATAAGGATTAGCAGTTCCAGGAATTAAGCTATCATCTTGTTTTGCGATGACTCTGATAGAAGAAGGTAAAGGATTTCCTTCTATTATTTCCAAAGTTTTTAATATTGAATCATCATAAGAATGTTTGTCTTTAAATTTTTGCAAAGCTTCTTCTTTAGAAATATAAATAACATCTTTTATATCTCCTCTTTGTTTAAGTTCTTGTTGCAATTTCAAAATATCATCAGTGCTTGTCTCTAATTTAAAATAAACACTAATACCGACTTTTTGCTGAACCGATTCATGCAAAAAATTATATAATCCATCTATAAAAAATGCGGAAGTTAGCAGAGTCAACCCAACCATTAAAACAAAAATTGTAGCAGAATTAAGGGCAAATTGCCTTTTAAAATTGATCAATCCAGACTTAAAAATTCTTTTGAATAAATTAAGCATATAAAAAATAAAAAATTATAAAATAAATTTTCCTTTTTCTTGATCGCGGATAATCTTTCCGTTTTCAAGCGTTATAACCCTTTTTTGCAAAAAATTAACAACGCTTTGATTATGAGTCGCTAAAATGATGGTCGCTCCCATTTGATTTACCTTAAGGAGCGCGTCCAGAATATCTCTTATGCTGTAAACATCTAAATTGCCCGTAGGTTCATCAGCCAATATAAGCTTTGGTCTGTGAATCAAAGCTCGCGCGATTGCAACCCTTTGTTTTTCTCCGCCAGAAAGCTGTTTAGGGAAACTGTGAAATTTTTCCTTAAGACCTACCATTTCTAAAACGTCTGGGACATCTCTTTTTATTTCTGAATCATCTGCCCCAACTACTTCCATCGAATAAGAAATATTCTCAAAAACATTCTTATGATTTATTAATCTGAAATCCTGAAAAACAGTTCCGGTCATTCTCCTAAGACTATTTAAAGCATTTTCGTCGGCAATATTGAGATTAAGTCCGTTCACTACGACTTCGCCTTGAGTAGGCTCTTCTTCCTTTGTTATTAATTTCATTAAAGTCGTTTTTCCGGCTCCGGATTTGCCAACAATCAATACAAATTCCCCTTCTTTAATATCAAAGGAAATATTATCTAACGCTAAAGTATTGGGATTATAAATTTTTGTGACATTCTTAAATGAAATCATATTAAATGTCTTTTAATTTTATTTCTGCTTCAATGAAATCTTCTATTTCACCATCTAAAACACCTTCTGTGTCCGATGTTTGATAATCTGTCCTTAAATCTTTAACCATTCTATATGGTTGCAGAACATAAGATCTAATTTGATTACCCCATTCAATTTTTACCTTTTTTCCTTGCAAATCACTTATTTCTTTTAAATGCTCTTGCTCTTTTAATTGATATAATTTTGAATAAAGCATTTTCATCGCTTTTTCTTTATTCAATAATTGCGTTCTCTCAGTTTGGCAAGTTACAGCAATTCCTGTCGGTATATGCACAATTCTTATTGCAGTTTCTCTTTTATTAACATTTTGTCCTCCTGCCCCGCCTGATCTTGATGTTTCGATTCTTAAATCATTATCGCTAATATTTATATTTTCATCTGAATTATTTATTTCAGGCATCACTTCAATCATTGCAAAAGATGTATGCCTTAATGCTTGAGCTGAAAAAGGCGATATTCTAACTAATCTATGGACGCCATGCTCTTTCCTCAAAAAACCATAAGCATAATTTCCATTAATTTCTAATGTTGCTTGTTTTACTCCAACATTTCCTAAAGGACTTGGTTCTCCGTAGCTGATATCAATTATCTTATAATCAAAACCTTTTTTTTCTGCATATCTACTATACATTCTCAAAAGCATTGACGCCCAATCTTGAGCTTCATCTCCGCCAGCTCCGGCAGAAATTGTTAAAATGGCATTTCTTTGATCGTATTTTCCTGATAAAAAAGTTTTGAATTCTTCTTTGCCAATCTGCTCTTCTATGACTTTAATTTTTAAAGCTAAATCTTGTTGCAAAGATTCATCACCCTCTCCTAATTCTGATAATTCTTTTAAATCTTTTATTTCGCTTTTAAACCTTTCCAAATTATCCCTTTCTTGTTTCAGTCCTGCTAATTCTTTTTGCAATCTCCCTGCTTCTCCGGGATTATCCCAAAATTCTGGTTTTTGGCTTTGGTTTTCTAAATCTACGATTCTTTTCCCTTTATTTTCAACGTCAAAGACAGTCGGCTAAATGTTTTAGCCGTTCCTCTAAAGAGTTAATTTTAACGTCGAAATTGTCCATAAAGATTATATGTATTATTGCAAAAAAACCTTATTTGGTCAAAAAAGCCTGGTTATACAAATAATCTAAAGTCCGTTATTAAGTTTCTAATGAGCCGGTGAAGGGACTCGAACCCCCGATCTCTGCTTTACGAAAGCATTGCTCTACCAACTGAGCTACACCGGCATCGACTCGCCATAGCACCAATAAAAAAAACGGCTAATTCATATTAGCCGTTTTTTTTATTTTTTCAAACAGTATTATTGTTTTTTTGTTCCAGAGAATATCCTTTTAAAAAATCGAGATATCTGAGTTATTAAAGAGTCATCGTCTCCCTGGATATTTTTTTTAGAATCATCGAGCTGACCTTGTAAATCCTTTACTACGATAACTCCTTCTCCAGCTTTCTTATACATCCCTTTCTCACGCAAGACTTCTTCCTGATAATCTTTATTCCCTATTTCCGATACTTTAGCCTTTAAATCGGTATTAACACTTTCCGATTCTTGCTTTTTTTTCAAAATATCATTAAATTGATATTCAAGAGCATTTTTTCTCTTCTGGAGTCTTATATCTGTTATTGCCAAATAAACAACGCAAAATAAGAGAAGCGCGGCCAAGAATGCCGTAGAAAAACTCCCAGATTTAGATTTTTGCCCCCGCCTTTTCATCAATATTATTATAAGGCATAAAAAAAAATTTTAAATATGAATAGCAAAACAAAAGATACAGTCTGGAAAGTCATCTTGATAATCATGCTCGTAAGCATGTTGATAGGAGTATTTTTTTAATCTTGTTTAAAAAGATCAAAAAAAACATTAGGCGGGATTCTCATCTTGCCTTTTTGTTGCAAAAGTTTCTTTCCTTTCTTTTGCTTGTCGAGTAATTTATTTTTTCTCGTAACATCTCCTCCGTATAAATATCCTGTAACATCTTTGCGGAAAGCAGAGATTGTTTCGCGAGCTATTATTTTACCTTTATACTTACCCTGTATCGGAACGGCATATTGCTGCTTAGGCAATGTGTCTTTTAATTTCTTAGCTATTTTGCGCGCTTCATATTCTGCTTTGCTAGCCGGGATTATTCTTGATAAGGTTTCTTCTTTTTGTTCGTTTATTAAAATCTCAAGTTTTGCCAATGGGCTTTTCTTATATCCGATTATTTTATAACTCATCGAAGCATATCCTTGAGTCGTACTTTTTAGTTTATCGAAAAACCCAACCATTATTTCTCTTAAAGGTAATTCGTAAACCAAAACTGTTTTGGCTGTTCCTATATGTTTTGTATCAATATATTCATTATCAAGATTGGCCATTAAATTAATCACCGATCCCATATATTCGTTTGGCATAACCAATTCTAATAATGCAAATTGTTCAAATGTTTCTTCTATAAATGATTCATCAGGCCAATCAATCGGAGAGCATATTGTCAATTCTTCTCCGCCGGTTGTCTTTATCTTGTATTCAATAGAAGGATAAGAAACTATTAAATCAAGTCCGAAATCGCGTCTGAGTCTTTCAGTAGTTATTTCAATATGTAACATTCCTAAAAAACCACATCTAAAACCTCTTCCCAAAACTGGCTTTGATTCTTCTTCGTAAATCAAAGCTGCATCATTTAATTTTAATTTTCCAAGCGCGTCTTTTAATAAATCATAATCATCAGCATTATGCGGATACAAACTGGCAAAAACAACTGATTTCACTTCTTGATATCCTTCTAAAAATTCAATACCTCTATCTTTATCTTTTAATTTTATTATTGTGTCTCCTATTTTTACTTTTCCAGAATCTTTTATGCCGGTAGCTATATATCCTATTTGCCCTGATTCTAAAATATTGCGCGCGACAAATTCGGGTTTGAAATTTCCTATTTCCTTGCTTTCTCCAATAGCATTAGCTGCCTTTAAATATATCCCTTCTCTGGGCGTTATTTTTCCATCTTTTATTCTCACGTAAGCAACAACTCCTTTATAAGAATCGTATAAAGAATCAAAAATCAAAGCGCGGAAATCATTGTTGGAATTATCTTTTGGAGGAGGAATTTTATCAACAACTCTTTGCAAAACATCTTCAATATTAATTCCTGTTTTAGCTGAAATTTTTAAAACATCTTCGGGCTGACAATCTAATAAATCAGCCAATTCTATTATCGATTCCTCAACTTGCGCATGCAAAGCATCGATTTTATTTACCACAGGAATTATTACCAATCCTTGTTTTTTAGCTAATTCCAAATTAGATATTGTCTGCGCCTGAACTCCTTTTGTGACATCAACCAAAAGAATAGCTCCTTCAACAGCAGCCAAGGATCTTGAAACTTCATATGAAAAATCAACATGCCCAGGAGTATCTATCAAATTTAAAAGATATTCTTTCCCAGAACGGACATCAAAATATTTCATACTTACAGGATGCATTCTGATAGTTATTCCTCTCTCTCTTTCCAAAGACATCGCATCAAGATATTGATTTTGAATATCCCCTTTCTCTACTGTTTTAGTCAATTCTAAAAATCTGTCAGCTAATGTTGACTTACCATGATCTATATGGGCAATAATTACAAAATTTCTTATTTCCATTTTAAGTTTTTCTTAAAAATTTTCTTGAAAAATAATTGCTTAATTCATTAGCTTCTCTGATTTTTAGAATATACCCGATAATTAAATAAATTCCAATACCAGCAAGGCTAGAAAAGCCTGTTTGGAAAAATAATCCCGCGACTGTTTTATTATCAAAAACTTGTTCAAAAATCCTTAAAAAGGCATAAGAACTTGAAATCAAAAAAAATAATGCTATGCAAACTTTAAAAATAAAAATCCAATTATCCTTGCAAAGAATTCCTTTTATTTTTTTATCCAAAAAAATTATAAGCAATATGGCTTGGATAGTCGAAGAAAAAGCAGTAGCTAATGCAATAGCCAAAACAGAAATATCTTTTATTGATTCCAAATCCATGATCTTGCGCAAAGCCTGTTCAAAAATAGCGCCTTGCCCTAATACAGAAATAAAATAAATAAGCAATCCTATATTAAGCGCAATGCATAATAAGGAAATGATAGTCGGAGTCTTAGTATCTTTTGATGCAAAAAAAGCGCGAGCCAAAATCGGTATCATGCATGATCCTATCGATCCAAAAATAAAAATTCCAACACTTGAAGCAGTAAGCTGAGTAGCCAACCAATCAAAACTTCCTTTATGTCCCAGAGTCCCAAAAATCAATCTGACAATCTGCGCCCGAAAAACAAAAATCAAAGCGCTGACAGGAATAATAAAAAACAAAAGTCGACGGAGACTCAAAGACAATTCTTTTATAAACAAAGAGTCATTATTTGCCGCCCAAGCTTTAGAAAGAGCGGGAAAAACAGCTATTGATAATGGAATGGAAAAAAAACCGATGGGCAGAGATCTGATATTATTAGCATAATTAAATACAGCAATGCTTCCGACTGCCAAAGTGGAAGCTATCCCCGTAATAATCAACTCATTTATCTGTTGTCCGGCAGAAGCTATTGTTCTTGGAATCATCAGGGTAAAAATTTTTTTGATACCTGATTCTTTAAAATTAAAAATAAATTTATATTTATATCCTGATTCAATAGCAGAAGGAACTTGAATTAAAAAATGTGCTAATGCTCCAAAAACCGCTCCAATAGCCGGACCATATATCGAATATTTAGGAGCAATGAATATAATTCCTAAAATTATAAAAAAATTGTAAATAAGAGGCGCAAAAGAATAAATAAAAAACTTCTCAAAATACATCAAAATAGAAGAGAAGATACTCGAAAAAGAGAAAAAAATCGGACTCAAAAGCAATATTCTTGTAAGCGATACTAACATTTTAAAGCTCTCTCCAGAGAATCCAGGAAAAGCGATAGAAATCATCTTTTCAGCAAATACGAAAGCTATCAGGCATAACAAAATAACAAAAAATAAAAAGACATTCAAAACATTATTAACCATCTTCCATGCTTCTTCCTTTTCTTTGTGCATATACTCGGAAAAAACAGGAAGAAAAACTATCGATAATCCTCCAGCAATTAAAAAATTAAAAATAAAATCTGGTATTTTGAAAGCTGTAAAATAAACATCAGCTAAGCTACTTGTTCCAAAATATCCCGAAACAAGCCCGTCTCTTATCAATCCTAAAAATTTGCTTGCCAAAGCCGCTATGGAAATAATGATTGCGCTTGTCGCTACACTCTGAGTTTTAGCATTAATAATTTTTTTTATCATATCTATTTAAAAAGCCTAAGTAAGCAATAAGCCGAATTCTGTCTTGGGTAATCATTTATCTGCCCTACCAATTGCTTGGCAAGATCAAGCGAGCTACTTTTCTCTATAAGCCTTTCGGCAAATAGATTTGCTCTTGCATTCAAGTAAGGATTTAGCCGTTTCACCTTCAAGGTTTCCCTTAAAGCTGACCCAAATGGATCCTCTTCTGTTTTCACAGAAAAGCGTCTCTGCTCGCACCTCTATCCTTGCGGACGGCGGCCGTTAACCGCTACTCTTTTTCCCGTAAACGGGAGAATGTTCGGACTTTCCTCCCTTCTGCCTTGCGGCGAAGAGCGATTACCTTGCTTACTTAGGCAATTAAATTATAACAGGATATCCGTCTTAAGTCAAAATAAAAAGCCCCTGCATTTTTATGCAAGGGCTTTCTTTAA